>JAFNAE010000031.1 GCA_017860005.1 Acidobacteriota bacterium
GTCGGTCCGAACCGCAACGTGGCGGGCGCCGACACGCCGGAGCCGCTCGAGTACCAGGGCGAGATCCAGGTCGCCGCCGACCCGCGCGACCCGCGCCGGCTGGTCGCCGCGGCCAACACCTGGGACGACATGGGCGGCACCTGCGGCGAGTTCGGCCTGCAGGCGGTGTTCTGGTCGGCGAACGGCGGCGCCTCCTGGCAGTACACCTGCGCGCCCGCGGCGCCCGCCTACGGCATGAACTGCCCGGCGCTCGGCGGCATCGGCACCTTCGGCAGCGATCCCGCCGTGGCCTGGGACGACCAGGGCAACGTCTTCCTCGAGTACATGCTGCTGTGCGCCCTGTCGGGCACCGACATCCGCTTCGCGATCGTGGTCGCGAGATCGGGCGACGGCGGAGCGACCTGGGCGCCCCAGGGCGTGGTCAGGAACAGCTGGGCGACCGGCGACCTCGAGGACAAGAACTTCTACGCCGTGGACACCTTCGCGACCAGCCCGTTCCACGGCCGCCACTACACCTGCTGGGACCGCAACAACGACGAGAAGGTCGCCTGGTCGACCAATGGCGGCGCAACCTGGGTCGAGGTCGATCTCCCGGAGCCCGCTGCCTACGGATCGCACGACCTCGGCTGCGACATCGCGGTGGAGGACGACGGCACGGTGCACGTGGCCTGGGACCGCTACGCGTGCGGCTCGTCCGCATGCACGGACGAGCGCATGTTCCACACCCGCTCGACCGACGGCGGGCAGACCTGGTCGACGCCGGTTCAGGTCCACAACTACAACCTCACGGGTTTCAGCGGCGCCGAGTTCCCGCCGGCCCAGAACGAGCGCGGCATCTCCCTGTTCGGGTCGATCGCGGTGGACAACTCGGGCGGAGAGTGCCGCGGCACGCTCTACGTCACGTACACCGACGTCGCCACCGCCGGAGCCTCGGCGGTCACCGCGAACGTCTACGTGAGGCGCTCGACCAACGGCGGCGGAAGCTGGCTCGCGGCCCAGCGGGTGAACAACGACGGCACCGGCACCAACACGCAGTTCCATTCCTTCCTGGTCGCCGACCGCGCCACCGGCGAGCCGGTGGTCGCCTGGCACGACACGCGCTCGGACACCGCGGGGGACGAGCGCGTGGACTACTTCGTCGCCAACTCGACGAACTGCGGCCAGTCGTTCGCCACCAACACGAAAGTGAGCGCGCCCAGCGCCGAGTTCCGGAACACCGCGGTCGGCTACACCAACCTCAACACGGGCGCGACGCAGAACCCCAACGCCAACCCCAACCAGTACGGCGAGTACCTGGGGCTCGACGTCCACGGCGGCCGGGCCTTCGTCGCCTGGACCGACTCCCGCCAGTTCCATCCCAGCTTTCCGGCCGAGCCGCAGGTGGAGAACGTCGGCTTCGTCGAGGTACGCTTCGACGCCATCTTCCGCGACGGCTTCGAGACCGGGGACGCGCGGATCTGGAGCGCCATCGCGCCATGACCGAGATACCCCACGACGAGCTCGAGTACGAGTTCCTGCGCGCCAGCGGGCCGGGGGGCCAGAACGTCAACAAGGTCGAAACCGCGGTGCGCCTGCGCTTCGACGTGCGCGCCTCGCGCGTCCTGCCCGAGGCGGTCAAGCTGCGCCTGCTCGCGCTCGCCGGACGGCGCGCCACCCGGGACGGGGTGATCGTGATCGTCGGGCGCCGGTTCCGCGAGCGCGAGAAGAACCGGATCGACGTGCTGCTGCGCCTGGAGGGGCTGGTCGAACGCGCCGAGCGGCCGCCGCGCCGCCGTCGCGCCACGGCCCCGTCGCGCGCCGCCCGGCTCCGGCGCCGGAAATCGAAGGCGCGGCGCGCAGAGACCAAGGCCGGGCGCCGGCCGCCCGCGCCCGAGGAGTGAGGCCGCCGGCCGCCCGGCGGCCCGCCCGTCCGAAACTCAGCCGCCCAGGACCTTCTTCTTGAACTCCTCGCCGGGGCCGGGCTCGGGGCCGATCCAGCAGGCGAGCAGCGCATCGGCGAAGTCCTTGCCGGCGATCGTGGCCACGACGCGCGCGCCGAAGGCGATCTCGGTGCCGGTGCCGGGCCGGTAGGTGAGCGCGAGCAGGGTGCCTTCGGCGACGTCGGCCATGGCGGCGCACAGGGCGTCGAACTTCCCCGCCAGCTCGGGAGCGGCCCCGGGCGTGTTGGCGGCGAGCCCCTCCTTCCAGCTGTCGCAGAGCTGGGTCTTCGAGACCTCGCGCAGGAAGCGCAGCTCCATGCGCCGCGTCGAGTCGGCGGCGAGCACCGCGGCCGCGTCGCCGCTGCGCTGGGCGAGGTAGAGGCCGCCGACGTAGACCTTGATGAACAGCTTGCTGCGCAGGCCGGCGCCGTTGAGCGCCAGCGTCGCGTCGCCGACCTTGGTCGAATCGGGCAGGTCGACGCCCGCGACGGTGGCGGCGGCGGCGGGCGCCGGCGCCAGGGAGAGGGTCAGGGCGAGGGCTCCCAGGAGCCCGGAAGCGGTGCGCACTCTCATCGTTCCTCCTCGCATGCCGGACGGTCGGGACGGGTCGGCGTGGGGTAGTGTAGCGGCGCGGAGGCCCCGGAAAAAGAGGTGTCGAAGCGTGGAGACGAGCGCTCGGACGAAGCGCTCGCGGTGGCGGCGCTCGCGGGCTCCGAGGACGCTTTCCGGGAGCTGGTCGAGCGCTTCGAGGGACCCGTGTTCGGGTTGCTCGTGCGCATCGTGAGGCGCGCGGAGCTCGCCGAAGAGCTGGCCCAGGAGACCTTCGTCAAGGCCTGGCGCGCGCTCGACCGCTTCGACCCGGCGCGCAAGTTCTCGAGCTGGCTGTTCAAGATCGCCCACAACACGGCGCTCGACGCGCTGCGGCGGCGGGGCGAGGAGCCGCTCTCGCTCGACGCGCCGGCCGAGCCGGGCGGGGCGGCCCCCGAGCTGCCGGCCGATCCGGCGGCCGAGAGCCCGCTCGCCCGCGCCCTGGCCCGGGACGCCGGCCGGGCGCTGGAGCGGGCGATCGGCGAGCTGCGCCCCGCCTACCGGGAGGTCCTCCTGCTGCGCTTCGCGCAGGAGCTCTCCTACGACGAGATCGCGGAGGTGACCGGGGCCCCTCTGGGCACCGTCAAGGTCCACCTCTTCCGCGCCCGACAGGAGCTCGCCCGGCGCCTGAGGGCGGCCGGATGGGAGCCGGAGGAATGGTCGTGAGCCCGAAACCCCGACCCGCTGCCCGCGTAGGGCGAGGCGGGAGCAGAAGACGATGAGCCGCCCGACCCCACCCGACCCCTGGAGCCGCTTCCTCGCCGCCGAGGCGGGACAGCGCGAGAGCGAGGCCGAGGCCGCCCTGGCCGAGCTCTTCCGGGCGCTGCCCGGCCGGCGCCCGCGGCCCGGCTTCTCGGACCGGGTCCTGCTCCGCCTGGCCGCGCGCCCGAGCTGGTTCGCGCGCCCGGCGGCGCGCCTGGCGCTGGCCGCCGCCCTGGTCGTGGTGGCGATCTCGGCCGCCCTGCTCCTGCCGCTCGTGGCGCCCCTGGCCGGCCTGATCGGGCCGGGCGGAGCGATCGGCTTCGTCGTCGAGGGCTTCGTCGGCCTGGCCACCCGCTTCGCGGACGGCCTGGCCGCCTGGTCGCCCCTCGCGACCGCCGCCCGCGCCGTCGGCCGGGCGCTGCTCGAACCCCGCCTCGCCGGTTTGCTCGTCCTCCAGTTCCTGATCGCGGCGCTCGCCCTCCGGGGCCTCGTCGGGGTCGTTTCCGCGCAGAGGAGTTCCGCCCATGCTGCCCACTGAACGCACGAAGCATCGCGTCGCCGGCCTCCTGACCGCCCTGGCGCTGGCCGCCGGGACCCTGGGCGCGGTGGCGCTGTTCGCATCCCGGCCGGCCCGCGCCGCGGCGCAGACCGCGACCGCGACCCCGGCCGAGGCCGAGTCCGGGCCCGTCGCGGAGGCCCGGGCGCTGCTCGAGCGCTATTCCGCCGAGGGGCTCTCCGAGTCCGTGCTGCTGCGCCCCCGGGCCGAGGGCAGCGCCGTGCGCTCGATCGAGATCGACGACGACGGCTCGGTGCTGGTCAACGGCAAGGACTTCGACGAGGAGGAGCTGGTGACCTTCCTCGGCGAGGACGGACGCCGCCTGGCCGAGCTGGCCGATCTCGATGCCCGCGAGCGCCGGGCCGCGCTCGGGCTCGAGCTGCCCGAGGCGGCCGCCGAAGCGGAGGAGAGCGGGGCGCGGGTCGAGTTCGACATGCCGTCGATCCCGGGCGTACCGCCCATTCCCCACGTTCCGCCGGTTCCCCGTATCCACGTGCGCGCCTCCCGCGACGACCGGGTCTCGGTCGGCCATTCGATCCACATCGGCCCCGACGAGACCGCCCACGACGTGGTCTGCATCGGCTGCTCGGTCGACCTCGAGGGCGAGGCGTTCGGCAACGTGGTCGCGGTCGGCGGCAGCGTGCGCGTCAAGGGCACGGCGCACGGCGACGCGGTCGCGATCGGCGGCAGCGTCGACGTCTCTTCGGAGGGCGAAGTCCAGGGCGAAGGCGTGGCGGTCGGCGGCTCGATCGACGTCGAGGACGGCGGCCAGATCCTCGGCCAGCGCTCCTCGGTGGGCATCGGCGGGCCCTGGTTCGGCCGCTTCGGCGAAGGCTGGGACTTCCCGTTCGGGATGTTCAGCGACCTCGGCCGCCTGGTGGCCTCGATCTTCCGCACCGGCCTGCTCGCGCTGGTCGGCGTGCTGCTCTTCCTGGCCCTGCGCCCGGCCGTCGAGCGCGCTGCGCGCCGCTCGCGCGAGGAGCCCTGGAAGGCGGTCTTCGCCGGCCTCATGGTCCAGCTGCTGATCCTGCCCGTGCTGGTCCTGGTGACCGTGGTGCTGGCGGTCTCGATCATCGGCATCCCGCTGCTCGCCCTGGTGCCGGTCGCGCTCCTCGCCTTCGTCGTCGCCGCGCTGCTCGGCTTCGTCGGCGTCGGGCTCGAGCTGGGCCGGTGGATCGAGCGGCGCACGCACGGCCGCTTCTCGAGCCCGGTGCTGGCGGTGATCGTCGGCATCGTGCTGATCCAGGCCACCTCGCTGGTCGGCCGCCTGCTCTCGCTGCCCTCCGGGTGGGTGGCGGCGGTCGGCTTCTCGGTCGTGCTGCTCGGCTTCTTCCTCAAGTACGTGGCCTGGACGGTCGGCATGGGCGCCATGACGCTGGTCGCCTTCGGGCGCGACTGGCGGCGCCGGGAGCCGGAGCCGGCCGGCGCCGAGGCGGCGGAGCCGGAGCCCGAACGGCCCGCGGCCGAGCTGCCGCCGCCCCCGCCCCCGCCGGCGGCCGATCCGGCCTCCTGACCGCGCGCGCGAGCGGGGCACCACGGGCCGGTCCCCCGGGGCCGGCCCGTTGCATTGGCGGGGGAGGCCGGCGGCGCTCCCTCGGGCTAGACTGGCCGCAGCATGAGCCAGGCGCCGGCACCCGCCCGGCGGCGCGCCACGGAGCTGCGCCGCCTCGTGCACCATCACGAGGACCTCTACTATCGGCAGGGGCGGCCGGAGATCTCGGACCTCGAGTTCGACCGCCTGATGGCCGAGCTCGCCGGGCTCGAGGCCGCGCATCCGGACCTGGCGACCGCCGACAGCCCGACCCGGCGCGTCGGCGGCGCACCGCTCGAGGGCTTCGTCCAGGTCCGGCACGAGCCGCCCATGCAGTCGCTCGACAACACCTACTCGCTCGAGGAGCTGCGCGAATGGGGCGCGCGGCTCGAGCGGCTGGCGCCGGACGGCGCGCGCGGCTTCGTGGCCGAGCTCAAGGTCGACGGCGTCTCGGTGTCGCTCCTCTACGAGGACGGGGTCTTCGTGCGCGGCGCGACGCGCGGCAACGGACTGATCGGCGACGACATCACGGCCAACCTGCGCACCATCCGGGCGCTGCCGCTCCGCCTGCGCGGCAGGCTGCGCGGCCGCCTGCTCGTGCGTGGCGAGGTCTACCTGCCGCGCTCGGTGTTCCGCCGCCTCAACCGCGAGCGCGAGGAGGCCGGCCTGCCCCTGTTCGTCAATCCCCGCAACTCGACCGCGGGCACCATCCGGCTGCTCGACAGCCGCGAGGTCGCCGCGCGCCAACTCGCGGCGCTGGTCTACCACGTCGCCGAGGGCCCCCGGCTGGGCTCCCACGCCGAGGCGCTCGAGCGCCTCGGCGAGTGGGGCTTCCCGGTCCACGACAGCTGGCGCAGGTGCCCCGACCTGGCGGCGGTCGAGGCGTTCGTCGGGGACTGGCGGGAGCGCCGGCGCGAGCTCGACTTCGAGACCGACGGCGTGGTGGTCAAGATCGACGAGCTGGCGCTGCGCGAGCGGCTGGGATCGACCGCCAAGTCGCCGCGCTGGGCGGTGGCGTTCAAGTACGAGCCCGAGCGCGGCGAGACCGTGGTGCGCGAGATCGTCGTCCAGGTGGGACGCACGGGCGTGCTGACCCCGGTCGCCGTGCTCGAGCCGGTGTTCGTGGGCGGCACCACGGTGCGGCGGGCGACGCTCCACAACTACGAGGACCTGGCGCGCAAGGACGTGCGCGTCGGCGACACGGTGCGCGTCGAGCGCGGCGGCGACGTGATCCCCAAGGTCGTCGAGGTGGTGCTCGAGCGGCGGCCGTCCGGCGCGCTCCCGTTCGAGATGCCGGCGCGCTGTCCGCAGTGCGGCGAGGCGGTGGTGCGCGAGGAGGGCGAGGTCGCCTGGCGCTGCGTCAACCCGGTCTGCCCGGCCGTGGTGGCGGTCTCGATCCGGCACTTCGCCGGCCGCAACGCGATGGACATCGAGGGCCTCGGCGACGAACGGATCGAGCAGCTGCTCGCCGCCGGGCTGCTGCACGACTTCCCGGACCTCTATCGCCTCGAGCGCAGCGCGCTCGCGGCGCTCGACGGCTGGGGCGACAGGTCGGCGGACAAGCTGCTGGCCTCGATCGAGGCGAGCCGGGGCCGCGAGCTCCACCGGCTGCTGTTCGCGCTCGGGATCCGCCAGGTCGGCGAGCGGGTCGCGAAGCTCCTGGCCGGACACTTCGGCTCGCTCGCGGCGCTCGCCGCGGCGAGCGAGGAGGAGCTGATCGCCGTGCCCGAGGTCGGCCCCAAGGTCGCGGCCGGCATCCGCGCCTTCTTCGCCGACCCCCGCCAGCGGCAGCGGCTCGAGGCGCTCGCCGCGGCCGGGGTGAGCCCGCCCGAGGCGGCGCGCGCCACCCCGGCCGGTCCGCTGTCGGGCAAGTCCGTGGTCCTGACCGGCCGGCTCGCCGGCTTCTCGCGCGAGGAGGCGACGGCGCTGCTCGAGCGTCTCGGGGCGCGCGTCGCCGCCGCGGTCTCGAAGAAGACCGACCTGGTGATCGCGGGCGAGGACGCCGGCTCGAAGCTCGCCAAGGCGCGCGAGCTGGGGGTCCCGGTGGAGGGGGAGGAGGCGCTCCGCGCCTGGTCTGGACGGGGCGGGGCTTCTCGATAGGATCGGCGCCGGTGAGCAGAGATCCCGAGGTCGTCCTGCGCGAGGCACTCGACGAGGTCCGGTGGTACCTCGAGGACGTCAAGCCGCCGGCGCTCGTCCTCGATTCGGTGCAGCTGCTGTCGTCCCGGCCGCCCGAGATCCTGGCGGCGGAGCTGCGCAGCTGGGCCCTCGGCCAGCAGCGGCGCTCGGGCTCGGCCTCCCTCGCCGACGTGATCTTCCGGGCCTTCAAGCGGCTGCAGGTCTTCGAGGAGCTCGGCATCCAGCAGAGCGACAAGTTCCGGCGCTATCTCGACCGGCTGTCGGCGCTCCTGCTCGGTGCCCTCGACGGCCCGGAGCGCGAACGCCTCGCGACCCATCTCGCGCAGCTGGGAGACGTCGAAGCCCCGGACGATTCGGTCCTGCAGGCGACGTATCCGCCGCCGGCCGTGCCGCCCGGCAGCCCGCCCGCTCCGTCCCGGCCCGGCGGGCCGGCCGGCGCCGCGAGCCAGGGGGCGGGCGGCCGGGGGACGGGGGCCCCGGAGCGCGGCGGCGCGGAGCACCGGTCCGAGGCCTCGCGCGAAGCGCTGCACCGGATGGTCGCGCAGGAACCCGACCGGGCGCGGGCGAACGCGCGCTGGGAGCAGATGCTCTGGGAGGCGGTGGGGCATTTCAACGAGGGCTCGATCGCACGCGCGGTGACCGTGCTCGAGCTCGCCGCGCGCATGCTCGAGGAGGGCGAGGTCGATCCCGAGACCGCCGCGGCGGTGGTCGCGGTCGCGCACGAGCGACTCTCGCGCGACCGGCTCATGGAGGCGGCGCTCGACCTGACGCGCCGCCCGCTCCTGCGCAAGGTCCTCGATCGCTTCCCCGGCCTCTCCGCGCACCGCCTGATCGACCAGCTCTCGATCGAGCCCGACCGGCAGGCGCGCCGGCTCCTGCTCGCGCTGCTCGAGGCGGGCGGCGCGAAGTCCCGCCAGACCATCCTCGAGCGGCTCGAGGTGACCCACGGCGGCCCGATCCGCCACGACGCCTGGCACCTCCAGCGCAACCTCATCTACGTCCTGAACCGCATCCCGCCGCCGGCGGACTTCGATCCGGCCTGGGAGCTGCGCGTCGTCTCGGTCCTCACCAACGTCCGCCTGCCGGTCCAGCTCGTCCGGGAGGCCGTCCAGTTCGTCGGCGGGCTGCCGCTGGAGGCGGCGGGCAGTCACCTGGTGCAGCGCATGCGCGAGGTCGAGAAGATCCTCGTCGACGGCAAGGAAGACGTCCACCCGGTGCCGCAGCTCTGGCGCCTCGCCAACGCGATCGCCTCGGCGCTCGCGCGCGCGGGCACGTCGGAAGCGCGCGCGGCGCTGGTCGAGCACGCGCTCAGCTTCCATCCCCGCCTCGGGGACACCGCCAGCCGGCTCGCGGACCTCGCGGGGGCGGACCTCCGGGGCCAGCCGGAAGTCTGCGCCGCGCTGCTCGACTCCCTCGCCGTCCTGGCTCCGATGCGCGTGCTCGGCGTGATGTCGACCCGCAACGAGCGGGCGCTCGTCGCCATCGTCCGCGCGCTCGCCGCCACCCGCACGCCCGAGGTGCGCCGGGCGCTGGAGGACATCGCGAAGCGCTACGAGGACCGGGAGTTCGGCAAGCTCGCCCGCCAGGCGACGCGCTTCGAGATCGAGCTCGCTCCAACGCCGGGAACCGGCCGTGGCGCGCTCGAGGAGAGTGCGCTGTCGGGAGACCTGCGCGTGTTCGGACTGCCCAATCTCCTGCAGTCGCTCCAGCAGTCGCAGGCGACGGGGCAGCTCAACCTGCGCGGCGAAAACGGCAACGTGTTCGCGGTCTTCCGCCTCGCGGCGGGCCGGCTCGCGGCCTGCGTGGCGGGCGGACTCCGGGGCGAGACCGCCTTCTACCAGGCGTTCCAGCAGCCGGCGGCGGGCACCTTCGAGTTCGTGCGTGATCAGGAGGTCGCGCCCCTGCCCGAAGGGACCCAGGATCTCACCCTGCTCCTGCTCGAGGCGGTCCGGCGCGACGACAACCTGCGGCGGGACCGCCTGGTGGTCCCCGACGAGGCCTTCCTGAGGGCCACCGGCCAGCGTCCGACGACGCCGATGGGCGAGTCCGACGGCGAGCTCGTCCGCCTGATCTGGACCCGCGTCCGGGAGGGCACGACCGTCATCGAGTGCGAGCTCGCGGCGCGCCGGGACTACTACACGGTGCGGCGCCTGCTCGCGCACTGGGTGCGCGAGGGCGCCGCCCAGGTGGCGGGGTCGCGCGATCCCGGCGGGCGTTCCTCGCTGCCGCCCTGATCCAGCAGGCCCGGGTGCGGCCGGCGCCGGCGCCGGAGCGCGCGCCTCGGGCCGGGAGAGCCCCCTTCCGGGATGTGCCAGAATGGCACGTCGTGTCCTTCGAACCGCAGGTCCTGGTCATCGACGACGAGACCGGCTCGCGCGAGTCGATGGCGATCGCCATCGAGAAGGCGGGCTTCCCGGTGCGCACGTTCGACGACGCGCGCAAGGCCCTCGAGCTGCTCGACGAGAGCAGCGCGGCCCAGCTCGCGATCTGCGACCTGCGCATGCCCGGCCTCGACGGCCTCGGCTTCCTGCGCGAGATCCGCGAGCGCGGCCTCGACCTGGCCGTGATCCTGGTCACCGGCTTCGGTTCCATCGAGTCGGCGGTCGAGGCGATGAGGGTCGGTGCCGACGACTACCTGACCAAGCCGGTCGACCTCTACGAGCTGCGCAAGAAGGTGACCACGCACCTTGAGCGCCGGCGGCTCAAGGACAAGGTCGACGAGCTCTCGCAGCAGCTCGACAAGCGCTACGGCTTCGAGTCGATCATCGGCCGCTCGCGCGGCATGGATGCGCTGTTCGAGCAGATGAAGCTGGTCGCGCCGACGCGCTCCAACGTCCTGATCGAGGGCGAGAGCGGCACCGGCAAGGAGCTGGTGGCCAACGCCATCCACCGCGCCAGCCCGCGGCGCGACGAGCGCTTCCTGGCGATCAACTGCGGCGCCATCCCCTCCGACATCCTGGAGAGCGAGCTGTTCGGGCACGAGCGCGGCTCCTTCACCGGCGCGATCGGCAGGAAGATCGGGAAGTTCGAGCTCGCGCACAAGGGCACGCTCTTCCTCGACGAGATCTCGGAGCTCTATCCGGAGCTCCAGGTCAAGCTGCTGCGCGTGCTCGAGGATCGCCGCATCATGCGCGTCGGGGGCTCCGAGCTGCTCGAGGTCGACTTCCGCCTCATCGCGGCGACCAACCGGGACCTCGAGCGCGAGATCGGCGACGGGCGCTTCCGCGAGGATCTCTACTACCGCCTGAAAGTCGTGACGCTGCGCATCCCGCCGCTGCGCGAGCGACTGGAGGACATCCCGCTCATCGCCGAGCACTACCTGCGCGCGTTCTGCCGCGAGCACGGGCGGGAGCCCAAGCGCCTGACGCGGGAGGCGGTCGACACGCTCAAGCTCTATCCCTGGCCCGGCAACGTGCGCGAGCTCAAGAACGCCATGGAGTCCGTGGTGGTCTTCCACCGCGGCGACGAGGTCGGCGCGGAGGACCTGCCGGTCGAGATCCTCGAGGCGCTCGGGCTCGAGGGGCGGCCCGTGGCGGTGCTCGCCTCCGGCGAGGAGGCGGAGGAGCAGGGTGCCGACGAGGCTGCCGGGGAAGGCGCGGGCGCGCCGGTACAGCGCGTCGAGGGGAGCAAGACGATGGCGGACATCGAGCGCGAGGCGATCCTCGCCGCGCTCGCGCGCACGGGGGGCCGCAGGGTGGAGGCGGCCCGGCTCCTCGAGATCGGGCTGCGCACGCTGCAGCGCAAGCTCAAGGAGTACAAGGAACAGGGCTACTGGGAGGAGTGAGGGGGCATGGAGACTCCGGCGGACGTTCTCGTCTACATCGAACAGATCTCGGGCGAAGCCAAGCGCGCACGGCTGCTCTCGATCAGCCCCGACGGCTACTTCGAGGTCAACCTCCAGACCGCGGGCGGGCTGCGCAGGGCGCTGCTGCCGATCGCCAAGACCTTCATCTTCGCGACCGAGGTCGAGGTCGAGGCGACTCTGGTGACCGAGGTCGAGCGCTGACCGTCTCGTGATCCGGCTCTCGGTCAACGTCAACAAGGTCGCCACCCTGCGCAACGCGCGCGGGGGCGACCGGCCGAGCGTGCGGCAGGCGGCGGAGGTCGCGATCGCCGCCGGCTGCCACGGCATCACCGTCCACCCGCGTCCCGACGAGCGCCACATCCGGCGCGCCGACGTGCTCGCGCTCGCCGCCTGGCTGCCGGTCGAGCTCAACATCGAGGGCTACCCGGGCGACGAGTGGCTGCGGCTGGTCGAGCGCGTGCGGCCGGCGCAGGCGACGCTGGTCCCGGACCCGCCCGACGTGCTGACCTCGAACGCGGGCTGGCGCTTCGGCGAGGTCGACCGCGTCTGGCTGGTCGGGATCGTGGCGCGCCTGCGCGCGGCCGGCTGCCGGGTGAGCCTGTTCGTCGATCCGGTACCGCGCGAGGTCGAGGGCGCGAAGTCGGTGGGCGCCGACCGCGTCGAGCTCTTCACCGAAGCCTACGCGCGGGCGTTCGCGACCAAGAAGCGCGACGCCGTCTTCGCCCGCTACCGCGCCGCCGCCGAGCGCGCCGCCGCGCTCGGCCTGGGCGTCAACGCCGGCCACGACCTCGACCTCGACAACCTCCCGTACCTCGCCCAGAACCTCCCCGGCCTCGCCGAAGTCTCGATCGGCCACGCCCTGATCGGCGACGCCCTCTTCGCCGGCCTCGACCGCACGGTGCGCGCCTACCTCGCCGCGCTCGCCGCCGATCGCCCCCAACCGTAGAGGAACCGGTGTCAGAGCACTGGTTTCGTGAGGGGAGGCTCACGGGGCGGGGCCTGCTCTCGAAACCAGTGCTCTGACACCGGTTTCTCGGCGAGCGCCGCGCGCTCGACGCTCTCAGGCGTAGTATCCGGGTCAGCAAGCCGGGAGGATTGGAGGTGCGGCCATGAAGGTCGGCTGCGGTCGACTCTCCTTGCACCGGGTCGTTTCGGCTTTTCTCTTCGCTCTCCTCGCAGCCTGGGCCAGTCCGGCTCGAGCCCAGATGCTGGGGCCCGAGTTCCGGGTCAACAGCTACACCACGAGCTTCCAGTACGGGCCCGCGACGGCGGCGGATGCCGCGGGCAACTTCGTCGTGGTCTGGACCAGCTATGGCAAGGACGGCTCGTACGGCGGCGTGTTCGGGCAGCGCTTCGACGCGAACGGCCTGCCGCAGGGAGTCGAGTTCCAGGTCAACAGCTACACGACGGGGAGCCAGTACGGTCCTGCGGTGGCGGCGGACGCCTCGGGCGGCTTCGTCGTGGCGTGGAACAGCCAGTACCAGGACGGCTCCTACGGCGGCGTGTTCGGGCAGCGGTTCGGCCCGGCCGGCCTTCCGGTGGGGCCCGAGTTCCAGGTCAACACCTACACGACGAATGCTCAGGGCGGCCCCGCGGTGGCGATCGCCGCCGCGGGCGAGTTCGTCGTGGTCTGGAGCAGTTACGATCAGGACGGGTCGTACGACGGCGTGTTCGGGCAACGGTTCGACGCGCAGGGCGTTCCGTCGGGAAGCGAATTCCGGGTGAACACTCACACGCCGAGCACCCAAGCCCTTCCCACCGTGGCGGTGGACGGCTCGGGCGGCTTCGTCGTGACCTGGTGGAGCCACGACCAGGACGGTTCGAGCGGCGGCATCTTCGCCCAGCGGTTCGACGCCGCGGGTCTCCCGGTCGACGGTGAGTTCCAGGTCAACACCTACACGGCGGGACTCCAGGTCGAGCCGGCGCTGGCGGTGGAAGGCCCGGGGAACTTCGTCGTGGTCTGGTCGAGCCACGGCCAGGACGGTTCGTACAGCGGAGTGTTCGGCCAGCGCTTCGACCCGGCGGGCCTGCCCGTCGGTGGCGAGTTTCAGGTCAACACCTACACGACCTTCGACCAGTCCCATCCCGCGGTGGCAGCCAACGCTGCCGGCGACTTCGTCGTGGCCTGGGTGAGCCTTGGCCAAGGGCTGTCCGGGCTGCAGTTCGGCGCTGCGGGCTTTCCGGTGGGGAGTGAGTTCCGGATCAACTCCGACACGGCGGCCTACCCGTTCTCTCCCGCGCTCTCGGCGGGTGCCGCGGGCGACTTCGTCGTGGCCTGGGAGTACTACGGTCTGGGCGCCTCCTACAGCGACGTGTTCGGGCGGCAGTGGAGGACTCCCTACTTCGCCGACGGCTTCGAGGCCGGCGACGCCTGCGCGTGGAGCGCTGCGGTGGGCGGGGGGTGCCCGTAACCGCCAATACCGGTGTCAGAGCACTGGTTTTCTTGTAGCAAGCCCCGCCCCCCGGGCCCCCCCGTCACGAAACCAGTGCTCTGACACCGGTTTTCTAGGCGCCGATTTCGGTGCGGATGGCGGCGGCGAGGCGGTCGGCGAGGGCGTGGAGGGTCGGCTCGTCGGGGCCCTCGAGCATGATGCGCGCCAGCGGCTCGGTGCCGCTGTAGCGCAGGACCAGGCGGCCGTCCTCGCCGAGCCGGCGCTCGACCTCGCCCGCGGCGTCGGCCACGCGCGGCAGGCTGTCGAGCGCGGGCTTGGCGCGCACCGGCACGTTGACCAGCAGCTGCGGGAAGCGCCGGAAGCCTGCGAGCAGCTCGCTCACCGGCGCGCCGGCCGCCGCCACGCGCGCGGCGAGCAGCGCCGAGGTGAGCAGCCCGTCGCCGGTGGTCGAGCGCTCGAGGTCGACGAGGTGGCCGGACTGCTCGCCGCCCAGGCGCAGGCCGGTGGCGCGCAGGGTGCGCACCACCTCGCGGTCGCCGACGTCGCAGCGCACGACCTGGATGCGGCACGCCGCCAGCGCCCGCTCCAGCCCGAGGTTCGACATCGAGGTCGCGACGATCGCGCGCGGCTCGAGCTCGCCCGACTCGGCCAGGCCGGTCGCCCACAGGTACATCATCGCGTCGCCGTCGCGGACCCTGCCGGCTTCGTCCACGAGGAGCGCCCGGTCCGCGTCGCCGTCGTAGGCGAAACCGAGGTCGAAGCCGCCCTCGCGCACGAAGGCGCACAGCGCTTCCGGCTGGGTGGAGCCGCAGCCGCGATTGATGTTGGTGCCGTCCGGGTGGTCGAAGAGCACCTCGACCGTGGCGCCGAGATCCGAGAAGAGCGCGGGAGCGATCCGGCAGGCGGCGCCGTGCGCGCAGTCGAGCGCGATGCGCAGGCCGGCGAACGAGGCTCCGCCGAGCGCGTCGCGCAGCGCGTCGAGGTACTCGGCGGCGGCGCCCGGGTCGGGGCCGGCGAGCGGCGCGCCCGGGAGCGCCCGCGGCTCGGGGCGCAGGTCGAGCTCGAGGCCGAGCTCGTCCTCGTCGCTCCACTTGAAGCCGTCCGGCGCGATCAACTTGACGCCGTTGTCCTCGGCCGGGTTGTGGCTCGCGGAGATCACGATCCCGGCCGCGGCACCGCGTGCCGGCACGAGGCGGGCGACGGCGGCGGTGGGCAGCACGCCGAGGTCGAGAGCGCGCGCGCCGGAGGCGCGCAGGCCCTCCTCGATCCAGCGCGCGAGCAGGGGGCTCGAGGCGCGCGTGTCGCCGGCGACGAGCACGGTGGGTGCCGCGCCGCGCGCGGCGAGATGCCGGCCCACGGCCGCGCCCAGCCCGCGCACGGTCGCCTCGGTGAGCGGTTCCTCGCCGAAGCGGCCGCGCACTCCGTCGGTGCCGAACAGGGGGGTCACGGCGCCGGGCTGCGCTCGGGGCGGCCGCGCCCGGGCGTCTCTTCCGCCGATTCGTCCGGATTGTGCATGGGCACCTGGACGGTGACCGCGGCGGGCTGGACGATGCGCACCAGGGGGTCGGGAGGCAGCACCGACACGGTCTGCTCGAAGGAGAAGGCATGGCCGTCGAGCGACACCGGACTGGTGGCGAGCGAATCGAGGTGCGCGAGCAGCGTGCGCGGGCCGCGCACCACGGCGGTGGCGGGCAGCGACCGGACCTGCCCCGGTACGGCGCCCGCGGCGGGCTCGCCGACGATGCGGGGCACGACCGGCAGCGAGCGGCTGACCTCGAGGTCGAGCCGCACCGGAACCGCGTTGGGGTCCACCGACACGACGTCGATCTCGTCGGGCCGTTGCACGTCGGCCGCAGCGAGGTGGACCTCCTCGACGCGCCCGGGTGCGGCGCCGCTGACGTCGAGCGCGACGCTGATCGCGAACGGCGTCAGGGCGCGCAGCTTCCGGTCGGGTCCGCGCAGCCGGACCTTCACGGTCTGGATCGGGTCGAGGAGGATGGCGCCGCGCGGGAGGTTGTAGGTCACCGAGGCGTCGAGCACGCGCTCGGAGATCCGCTCGCGCTTCTCGACCGAGGTGAAGAACCACACCACCAGCGCGCAGGCGAGCGCGAGCAGGCGCAGTCCCCAGCGGCTCGTGCGCTCGGTCACGCGCCGCCCTCCGGGCCACGTCGTCCGGGGGCGTCCGCGACCAGCAGGTGGAAGAGCCGGCCGCGCAGCGCCTTGGCGTCGAGATCGTTCTCGAGCCTGCCGTTGACGGCCAGCGAGATGCGGCCGGACTCCTCCGAGACGACCACCGCCACGGCGTCGGTCTCCTCGGAGATGCCGAGCGCGGCGCGATGCCGCGAGCCGACCTCCTTGGAGAGCTCCGGATTCGAGGTGAGAGGGAGGAAGCAGGCCGCGGCGGCGATGCGGTCGCCCTGGACGATCACCGCGCCGTCGTGCAGCGGGGTTTCGGGCGTGAACAGGTTGAGGAGCAGGTCGAAGCTCACCATCGCGTCGATCGGGATTCCGTTCTCGACGAAGTTGCGCAGGCCCTCGCTGCGCTCGAACACGATCAGGGCGCCGATGCGGCGCGAGGCGAGCGTGGTGGCGGCGAGTGCCACGTCGCCCAGCGCCGACTCGACGCGCGGCCGTCCGACGAAGTGCAGCAGGGGATTGCGGCCGAAGTTGGCGAGCGCGCGGCGGATCTCCTGCTGGAAGAGCACGATCACCGCGAAGGGCAGGAAGATGAGCACGCTCTCGATGATCGCCTCGAGCGCGCGCAGGTCGAGGAGCCTCGACACGTAGTAGATGCCGGCGACGAGGAAGATCCCGGTCAGCATCTGGACCGCGCGCGTGCCGCGGATGAGCAGGATCAGGTTGTAGAAGAGGACGGTGACGACCAGGACGTCGAGGAGATCGCTCCAGGTGAGGAGCTCGAGGACGCCCTTCCAGGTCATCCGGCCGAGGCTCCGGCGGCGGCGATCGCGCCCGACACGGCCAGGAAGCGCCGCGTCGCCTGCACGTCGTGGACGCGCAGCAGCGCGGCGCCGCCGCGCGCCGCCCAGAGCGCGGCGGCGAGGCTGCCCTCGAGTCGATCGGCGGGGGGCGCGTCCGTGACGTGCGCGATGAAGCTCTTGCGGCTGGCGCCGACGAGCAGGGGCGAGCCGAGCGAGGCGAGCTCGTCGAGCCGCGCGATCAGCTCGAGGTTCTGCGCCGCGGTCTTGCCGAAGCCGAGCCCCGGATCGAGCACGATGCGCGCGCGCCCGATCCCCGCGGCCTCGGCTCTGGCCCGGAGGGCCGCGAGCTCGTCACGCACCTCGCGTACGACGTCGGCGAAGGCGATGCCGGACTGCATGCTGGCGAGCTCGCCGCGACTGTGCATGAGCACGAGCGGACAGGCGGCGCCGGCGACGACCCCCGCCATGGCCGGATCGCCGAGGGCGGAGACGTCGTTGATCAGGTCGGCGCCGGCCTCGAGCGCGACGCGCGCCACCTCGGCCTTGCGGGTGTCGACCGAGATCGGGACCGCGACCTTCGAACGCAAGCGCTCGAGCACCGGCAGCAGGCGCGCGATCTCCTCGCCGGCCGGCACCGGGCGGGCGCCCGCGCCGTAGACGCCACCTCCCGGGCGCGTCGACTCGGCGCCGAGGTCGAGCAGGTCGGCGCCCTCCTCGACCAGCCGCAGCGCGTGCTCGACAGCGGGTTCCGGCTCGAGGTACCGGCCGCCGTCGCTGAAGGAGTCCGGCGTGAGGTTCACGATGCCGGCGAGCCGGGGAGCGCCCGCGACGAGCTCGAGGCGCCTGCCTGCCCGCAGCTCGAGCGTCCAGGCGGTCAGGGGTCGGGGCTCGGCGATGGTCGTCGGCAACTCGCGCTCTCCGCGGCGAGTCTACAGGACGCAGCGCGCCGCGGAGCGCGTCAGGCGGGCGTCGGACGCGGCGCCAGGTCGGGTCCGACCCCGGCCGCCGGAGCGGCCGGATCGGCGCTCGGCGCGCTCGCCTCCGGCGCGGGGCCGGGGGCGCCCGGCTGGGTGGGAGGCGCGCCGCGCGCGGGGCCGAGCTTCTCGCCGGTGAGCTCCTCGATCATGCGGTAGACCTCGTCGCCCTCGAGGGACTCCTTCTCGAGCAGCTCGGCCGAGATGCGGTCGAGCGCGAGCCGATTCCGGCGCAGGATCTCGCGCGCCCGCTCGTAGCCCTCCTCGACCAGCCGGTGCACCTCCTCGTCGATGCGCCGCGCCGTCTCGTCGCTGTAGTTCGCGCGCTGCGCGAAGTCGCGGCCCAGGAAGACCGGCTCGTCGCCGTCGCCGAAGGAGAGCGGCCCGAGCTCCGACATGCCCCACTCGCAGACCATGCGGCGGGCGAGCGCGGTGGCGCGCTCGATGTCGTTGCCGGCGCCGGTGGTGACGTCGCGCTGGGTCAGCTCCTCGGCCACGCGCCCGCCCATCAGGATCGCGATCTGGTTGCTGACGTAGCCGCGGGTCCAGGTGTACTTGTCCTCGGTCGGCAGCTGCATGGTCACGCCCAGGGCGCGGCCGCGCGGGATGATGGTGACCTTGTGCAGCGGGTCGTGGCCGGGCAGGAAGGCCGCGACCAGCGCATGACCCGCCTCGTGGAAGGCGGTGATCTTCTTCTCGTCCTCGGTCAGCACCATGCTCTTGCGCTCGGCGCCGAGCAGGACCTTGTCCTTGGCGAACTCGAAGTCGGCCATCTCGACCTTCTTCTTGTTGCGCCGGGCCGCGATCAGGGCGGCCTCGTTGACCAGGTTGGCGAGGTCGGCGCCGGCGAAGCCCGGGGTGCCGCGCGCGAGCCGCTCGAGATCGACGTCCTCGCCGATCGGCACCGCCTTGGTGTGCACCTGCAGGATTCCGAGCCGGCCCTGGATGTCCGGCCGGTCGACGACCACACGGCGGTCGAACCGGCCGGGCCGGAGCAGGGCCGGGTCGAGCACGTCCGGGCGGTTGGTGGCGGAGATCAGGATCACGCCCTCGTTGGTCTCGAAGCCGTCCATCTCGACCAGCAGCTGGTTGAGCGTCTGCTCGCGCTCGTCGTGACCGCCGCCCAGGCCGGCGCCGCGATGCCGGCCGACAGCGTCGATCTCGTCGATGAAGATGATGCAGGGCGCGTTCTTCTTGCCCTGCTCGAACAGGTCGCGCACGCGCGACGCCCCGACGCCGACGAACATCTCGACGAAGTCCGAGCCCGAGATCGAGAAGAAGGGCACGCCGGCCTCGCCCGCGATGGCGCGCGCGAGCAGGGTCTTGCCGGTTCCGGGCGGCCCCATCAGCAGCACGCCCTTGGGGATCTTGCCGCCCAGGCGCTGGAACTTCTGCGGGTCCTTGAGGAACTCGACGATCTCCTGGAGCTCCTCCTTGGCCTCCTCGACGCCCGCCACGTCCTTGAACGTGACCTTCTTGCCCGAAGCGGAGAGCAGCTTCGCCTTGCTCTTGCCGAAGGACAGCGCCTTGTTGCCGCCGGCCTGCATCTGGCGCATGAAGAAGATCCAGAGCCCGATCAGGAGCAGCACCGGCGCCCAGCCGATCAGGATCGCGATGAGCGGGCTCTCCTTGGCCTGCTTGGCCTCCACCTGGACGCGCGCCGCCATCAGCCGCTCGGTGAGCGCCGAGTCGGGCGCGAACGGCAGCTCGACGTGGAACTGCTCGCCCTCGG
Organism: Acidobacteriota bacterium; assembly: GCA_017860005.1. GTDB lineage: Bacteria > Acidobacteriota > Thermoanaerobaculia > Multivoradales > JAGPDF01 > JACTMI01. The sequence continues at coordinate 19,279 of JAFNAE010000031.1, forward strand.
CATACTGCCCGCCGCGGCGGAAGACCCCGGACACCGACTGCTCGGTGATGGTGACCTTCTCGACCAGCCCCTTGGCGACCTGCTCGGTGAACTCGTTGTAGGTGAGCTCGTGCTGCGAGGTGCGCCCGGCCTGGATCGTGTTCCAGAGCAGGATGACGACCACGAAGATGACCATCCAGAGCAGCAGGGTGCGGAAGGTGGAGTTCAACTCGGCTCCTTTTCGACCCGTTCAACCGGCCCGCCGGACGGGCCATTCCCGCCGCGGTCGAGCGTCTCCAGCTCGGCGACCCAGCACTCCGTCTCCTCGCGGAGGCGGAAGGCGTCGTCGATCGTCACTCCCGGCACCCAGGCGAGGCGCCCGCCGATCTCGAGCAGCGGCAGGCGGTCGCGCCGATCCGCCGGCACGCCGCGGTCGACCAGGAGCTCCTTGAGCTTGCGCGAACCCGGCGCCCCCAGCGGCCGCAACCGATCCCCCGGGCGCCGGCCGCGGACCGTGGCGAAGCACCGACCCGCGGCCTGGCCCGCGAGCGCCGCACGGTCCGGCTCGCCCCGGAACATCCAGGGCTGGACGGCCGCGCGCCGCACCCGGAGTCGAAGGCCGAGCTCCTTGAGCTCGACCTCACCCGGCAGCTCGAAAGTATACGAGAAGGGTGCCAACCGAGGTTTCGGCCCGGCGAGCGCCACGCGCCCGCCGCGCGCGACCAGCGCGCGGCCGCCGCCAGGCAGCTCCAGCCGGCCCCGGCCCGAGAGCGTGATCCCGGAAAGAAAGGCTTCCATAGAAGAGGAGGAGGGTGACGTCGCGACGCCCGCTGCTCGAAGCCACCATCTCAACGCCGCGGGGCGAAGGACGCCCGGGACGGCCAGCAGGCGCTGCGTCCCCAGCCCCCCTTCTATGGAAGCTTCTCGGAAGTGCGTCGCGAACGCCGCGCCGAGCAGCGAGCGCAGGCGCTGCGAGCGGTCGCGGACGGCGAGTACGAGCTCTTCGAGGTCGGGAGAACCGGCCGCGAGCCGGGGGATCAGCTCGTGCCGGAGCAGATTGCGCCGGGTCGAGAGATCGCGGTTGGTGGGGTCGCGGACCGGGTCGATGCCCTGCTCGGCCACCAGGAGCGGACGGAGCAGCATGCCGCGCCGCTCGGGGATCCCCGCCAGGCCCTCGAGCCCGGAGCCGGCGAGCAGGCGGAGCAGGACGGTCTCGACCTGGTCGTCGCGCTGGTGGGCGGTCAGGATGCGGGTCGCGCCGGTCGCGGCGCGGACCTGCTCGAGCGCTTCGTAACGGATCCGGCGTGCGGCGACCTCGGCGCTCTCGCCGCGCCGACGCTCGGCGGGGACGTCGCGCGCGACGAGCCGGAAGGGGAGCCCGAGCCGGTCGGCGAGAGTGGCCGCTTGTGCCGCGCGCTGTGTGGAGCCGGGGTCGAGGCCATGATCGAGGTGGACGAGCAGGAGCCGGAGTCCGGTGCCCGCCGCGAGGGCTCCAAGCCCGGCCGCGAGCGCGGCCGAGTCGGGCCCGCCCGAGAAGGCGACCAGCCAGAGGTCGCCCGGCGCGGGGCGCTCCCGCTCGAGCGCGAGCGCGAGCTCGCGGCGCAGGATCTCGGAGGAGGAGTCGATCGGCGGACCGTGGTGCCGGTGGGTGGGATCGAACCACCGACCTAGCGATTATGAGTCGCTCGCTCTGACCCCTGAGCTACACCGGCACGGGCGCGGAATCCTATCGCAGCTCAGCTCTTCGCCGAGGCCCAGCGCGCCGCGACCCGGTCCCAGCGGATCGTGTTCCACCAGGCCTTGACGTAGTCGGCGCGCCGGTTCTGGTAGTTCAGGTAGTAGGCGTGCTCCCAGACATCGACGCCCAGGATGGGGGTCTTGCCCTCGGCGAGCGGGCTGTCCTGGTTCGGGCGCGCGAGGACGTCGAGCTTGCCGTCCGCGACCACCAGCCAGCCCCAGCCGGAGCCGAACTGGCCGACCGCCGCGTTGGCGAGCTTCTCCTGGAAGGCGGGGAAGCCGCCGAACGCCGCGTCGATCGCCTTGCCGAGGTCACCGGTCGGCGCGCCGCCGCCGCCGGGGCCCATCACGTCCCAGAACAGCGAGTGGTTGGCGTGGCCGCCGCCGTGGTTGCGGACCGCGGTCTTGATCGCCTCGGGGACCGAAGCGAACCCGCGCAGCAGGTCCTCGACCGACTTCCCGCCCAGCTCCGGCGCCTGGCCGAGGGCCTTGTTGAGGTTGTCCACGTAGGCCTGGTGGTGCTTGGTCAGGTGGATCTCCATGGTGCGCGCGTCGATGTGGGGCGCGAGCGCGTCGTACGCGTAACCGAGCTTCGGCAGTTCGTGCATGAGAAGAGGGCTCCTTTCGTCGTCGGGTCCGATTCTCCCCAACCGGACCGATCCTGTCCAGATTTCCCGGACGCGGCCCCCCGCGCCCGCGCCAGCGGGCGCAAGAGGCCAAAGAGACCAAGACCCTTCTGTTCAAGACCCGCCACCGGTGCGGTGTCCGCGAGGTCTCGACGATCTTCTCTTGCGCGGCGCCGGAAAGACGTGCTGTTGAAGGGGGAGGCGGGCGAGGCGCTCGAGACGAGGTCGCGGCGAGGTCGGACTCCGCGGCCGGAGTCCTCCGACTCGGCGGCGGGCGCGCCGCCGAGCGGCGTCGACGGGGATCGTCGCCCCGCGCGTCGCTGTCGTCGGAGCTCTCCACGAGCGCAGCGCGGGCGCGCCTTCCCTTCTCTGGATCTTCTCGAGGCGGGCGCCTCGGGCGGTTCGGGCTCGCGCGCGGAGGGGGGCAGGGCGAGCCGGGCGGAGGGCGTCGGATTGACTCCGGCCCCGGGGTTGCATAGCATCCTCCGGCTCGGCCGGGGGAGGTTAGCTCAGCGGTAGAGCACCTGCTTTACACGCAGGGGGTCGAAGGTTCGAATCCCTCACCTCCCACCACGGGACGTGGAGACTCGACGCCCGAGGCCAGGCAGCCCGGAAGGATCGCTCGCGGGGTCGTAGTTCAGTTGGTTAGAACGCCGGCCTGTCACGCCGGAGGTCGCGGGTTCGAGCCCCGTCGGCCCCGCCAGTTTCCCTTCCTCACGAGAGAGAGCCCGAGACCATGCGCGACAAGATCAAGCTCGTTTCCTCGGCCGGGACCGGCTACTTCTACACTTCGACCAAGAACAAGAAGACCTCGAGCGAGAAGATCCGGCTCAAGAAGTACGACCCGAAGGTGCGCAAGCACGTCGAGTTCGTGGAAGAGAAGCTGCGCTAGCCGCTCCCTCCGGAGCGCGCCCCGGACCGAGGTCCCGCTCCGCCGGGACCTTCTTCGTTTCTGCCCCTTCGCTTCCGCCCGCCCTCGGCAGGCCCCATGACGACCCGTCCCGAGCCCTCGCGCCGACCCGCCGCGGGCGGGAGCCTGCTCGTGCGCGGCGGCCTCCTGCTCACGCTCGACGCGGCGGCGACCGTGCACGAGAGCGGCGACCTGCTGGTGGTCGACGGCCGCATCGCGGCGATCGGGCCCTCGCTGCCGCCGGCGCCCGGCGCGCGCGTGCTCGAGGCCGCCGGTTGCGCGGTCCTGCCCGGGCTCGTCCAGGGCCACGTGCACCTCGGCCAGACCCTGTTCCGCGGCCTCGCCGAGGAGCGTCGGCTGCTCGCCTGGCTGCGCGAGCGCATCTGGCCGCTCGAGGCCGCCCACGACGCCGAGAGCGCCTACTGGTCGGCGCTGGCCGGCGCCGCGGAGTGCCTGCTCGGCGGCACCACCACGATCCAGGACATCGGTCTCGGCCCCGAGGCGGCGAGCCTGCTCGACGGCATCGCGGCCTCGGGCCTGCGCGGCTTCGCCGGCAAATGCCTCATGGACCGGGGCGAGGGGCTGCCCGCGCGACTCGCGGAGCCGACCGAGCGCAGCCTGGTCGAGGCCGAGCTGCTCGGCGAGCGCCTGGAGCGGGCGGCGGGGAGGCTGCGCCCGGTGCTCAACCCCCGCTTCCTGCTCTCGTGCTCCGCGGAGCTGCTGCGCGGCGTCGTCGAGATTGCCGAGCGCCGGGGCTGGCCGGTGCACACGCACGCCCTCGAGCAGCGCGACGAGACGGCGGCGGTGCGCGCCGCCTGGGGCGGTCGCGACGAGATCGAGGTCTTCCGCGAGCTCGGCCTGCTCGGCCACGACCTGCGCATCGCCCACGGCGTCTGGCTGCGGCCCCGCCACTGGCGCGAGCTCGCCGGCTGCCGGTTCGGCGTCGTCCACTGCCCGAGCTCCAACCTCAAGCTCGGCTCCGGTCTGGCGCGCGTGGCGGCGATGCGCAGGGCGGGCATCCCGCACGGCCTCGGCGCCGACGGACCGCCCTGCAACAACCGGCTCGACGCCTGGACCGAGCTGCGCCTGGCGGCGCAGCTGCAGGCCGTGCGCGAGCGGCCCGGAGCGCTCAGCGGGCTCGACGCGCTGCGCCTCGCCACCTCCGAAGGTGCGCGCGTGCTCGGGCTCGAGCGCGAGGTCGGGTCGCTCGAGGTCGGCAAGGCGGCGGACTTCGTGGTCCTCGACCTGGCGCGGCCCGAGCTGCTGGTGGCGCCCGGCGTGGACCCGCACGACCGGCTCGCGTTCGGCGCGACCCCGGCGGCGGTGCGGCACGTCGCGATCGCCGGTGCGCTCGAGGTCGAGGACGGCAGGCTCACCGGCCTCGACCTGGGCGAGATCCTGCGCGAAGCGGGCCGGGGGGCGGCGCGCGTCGCCCTGCGTGCCGGGCTCGGGTGA
>JAFNAE010000116.1 GCA_017860005.1 Acidobacteriota bacterium
CCCGCGTACCAGCCGGTCGGCGCGTGGCAGCGCAGGCAGAAGTCGCCGATGCCGGGCAGGTCGTGGTTGGCGACATCGAGCGCGGCCCAGAAGAGCGGGTCGCGCGCAGCGTTGGCCATCATCGAGCCGGACCAGAGGTTGTGGGGGAGCGATTCGTAGCCGGGCAGCGTCGTCTCGATGCCGTGACAGTCCTGGCAGCTGCCGGTGTTGGGCGCCTGGATCGGATACGCGAGCGGCGGCTGCGTCGCGTGCGGCGTGAAAACGCCCGCCACGAGCGCGAGCGCGGAGCCGAGGAAGAGCGCGCCGCCGGCGGCCGCGGCCAGCAGGCGGCGGCGCGCGCGGACGGCGGCGCGGGGGGTCGCGGTGCGTTCGGGAGTCATCGGCGCTCCGGGGCAGCGCATCGAGTCTACGCCGCGCCCGCAGTAGGATGCCAGGCATGTCGAAGGAGCTCGAAGCCAGGGTCTGGGAGGCGCTCAAGGCGGTCCGGTTCCCGGGCATGACCCGGGACATCGTGTCGTTCGGCTTCGTGCGCTCCGTGGCGGTCACCGGCGGCGAGGTGAGGGTCGCGATCGAGATGACCACGCGCGACGCGGCCGCGGGCGAGCGCGTGCGCGCCGACGCCGAGCGCGCGATCGCGGCCCTGCCGGGCGTCGCCACGGTCGCGGTCGAGGCGCGCACGACGGCGCCGCCGACGCGCGAGGAATCGGCCGCCAGGGCGATCGCGCGCGATCCGTCGCTGATCCCCGAGGTGCGCTCGGTGGTGGCGGTGGCGAGCGGCAAGGGCGGCGTCGGCAAGTCCACGGTGGCGGTCAACCTGGCGCTCGCGCTGGCGCGCGGCGGCCGGCGCACGGGCCTGCTCGACGTCGACATCTACGGGCCCTCGATCCCGACCATGTTCGGCATCGGCGACCGGCCGGTGATCGTGGGCGACCGCATCCAGCCGTTCCAGCGCTGGGGGGTCAAGGTGATGTCGCTCGGCTTCGTCGTCGAGACCGACACGCCGGTGATCTGGCGCGGGCCGATGGTGATGCGCGCGATCGAGCAGATGCTGGGCGACGTCGACTGGGGCGAGCTCGACGTGCTGGTGCTCGACCTGCCGCCGGGCACCGGCGACGCGCAGCTGACCGTGACCCAGAAGATCCCGCTCTCGGGCGCGGTCATCGTCACCACGCCGCAGGACGTCGCCCTGATCGACGCCCGCAAAGGCCTCGCCATGTTCCGCAAGGTGGACGTGCCGGTGCTCGGGCTGATCGAGAACATGGCGAGCTTCGTCTGCCCGAAGTGCGGCCTCGAGACGGCGATCTTCCGCGCCGGTGGCGGCGAGCGCACGGCGCGCGAGCTGGGCGTCGCATTCCTGGGCTCGATCCCCCTCGACCCGGCGATCGCCGAGGGCGGCGACGCCGGCAACCCGATCGTGGTGGCCCAGCCCAAGGGCCCCCACGCGCAGGCCTTCGAGCGCCTGGCCGAGGCGGTCGGCCTCACCCTCGACCGCCTCGCCGCCAAGAAACCGGTGTCAGACCCCTGACACGGATTGTCAGGGGTCTGACACCGGTTTCTACCGGGTTCTCACCGAGTTCTCAGGGTTGGGCGGCGGACCAGCGGGAGGTGCTTCCGGTCTCGAAGCCGTCGCGGAAGAGCAGGTCGGGCGCGTTGAAGTAGGCGCGCAGGGGCGGGTTGCCGATCCAGTCGGCGGCCCAGACGTCGGGCAGGCCGTTGCCGTCGAGGTCGCCCACCGCCGCGTTGTGCCCGCCGCCGCCCGAGGCGACCGGGTGCGCGGTGAAGGCCGGCGTCGCGCCGGTGTTGCGGAAGACCGTGATGTAGCCCGCGGCGAGCTCGAGCCCGAGCAGCAGGTCGGGCCGGTCGTCGCCGTCGAAGTCGGCGACGCGCAGGTGGTGGCTGCCCGCCGAGGGATCGATCACGGTGCGGGTCCAGTCGGCCTGGGTCGGGCTCGCCGGGTTCTTGAACCAGGCGAGCGCGCCTTCGACGTGCTGGGGACAGGTCACGAGGTCGATCCGCCCGTCGCGGTCGACGTCCACCGCGGACGCCGCCGGGCCGTCGCCGGGGTCGGAGGCGGTGATCGGGTGGAAGACCCAGTTCGCGGCCACGCGGCGGCCGCTGGGCGGGCTCTCGATCCAGCCGCCCTGGACGAAGAGGTCGCGGTCCGCGTCGCCGTCGAGGTCTGCGATCGCCGGGCTGCCGTCCGTGGCGTGCTGGTCGAAGTCGACCGTGGTCCAGCTGACGCCGGCGTCCTGGAAGTGGATCTTGAAGGCGCCGTTGCCGAGCGTCACGACCTCCAGTCCGGCCACGCCGTCGAGCGAGCCGACCTCGATGTCGTGCGCCCAGCTGCCGTGAGTTCCGATCAGGTGCTGCTCCCAGTTGGTGCCGATCGTCGGATCGGCGGTGCCGCCGGGCGGCGGACCGATGCTCGGGTTCTCGTACCAGCGCACGTTGTTCGTGCCGTTGCCGTCGGAGACCACGAGGTCGATGTCGCCGTCGGCGTCGAGGTCGGCGGCCTCCATGTCGGTGGTGAACTCCTGGATCGAGTTGCGGATCAGGTACGGCCCGGAGAAGGTGCGCGCGGCGCCGTTGGAGCGGTACCAGGAGAGCGCTGCGCCGGCGATCACGCCGTCGGCGTCGCCGTCGCCGTCGAGGTCGGCGGTCGCCTTGTCGTCGCCCGAGGCGCCGGCGTCGACCAGCAGCTCCTGAAACGTGAGCGGCTGGGCTTCGAGCGCCGGGGCGGCCAACATCGAAAGGCAGAGGCTCCATAGAAGGGAGTGGAGGCCTCCGTCTCGTTCGTGGCGAGGCACGGCCGGGCTCGCGGGAGTCGCGTCGTCCTGGATCATGGTCACGCATTCTCCGCCGACCTCGCCGCGGCCGCCTCGGAGGCCTCCACACCCCTTCTGATGGAGGCCTCTCGCCGCGGCGGCCGGCAGCGGCGCGAACTCGCCCCGTGCCGGGGGAGGGGGCCGTGGGCGAAGCGCTGGTGCCGAGCTCGGCGCGGGGCGGCGCTCGGGGGCGCTATCCTCGGTGCATGGCGGTCGCGATCGTCGCCGACGCGCATCTCGGGGGGCCGGGCGGGCCGGCGGAGCCGCTCGTCGAGCAGCTGCGCGCCCTGCCCGGGCAGGGGGTCCGCAGGCTCGTCCTGCTCGGCGACCTCTGCCAGGTCTGGGTCGGCTACCCGCAGTACGAGACGCCCGAGGTGCGCGCCGTGCTCGCGGCGGTGGCCGAGCTGCGCGCGTCCGGCCTGCGCGTCGACTACGTCGAGGGCAATCGGGACTTCTTCCTCGCCGAGGGCGTCTACCGGTCCCGCTTCGACTCGATCGGCGCCGAGGTCGCCTTCGAGGCTGCCGGGGTGCGGTATCTCGCGGTCCACGGCGACGGCCTGAACGACCGCGACCGGCAGTACCTCGCCTGGCGCTGGCTGTCGAAGAGCGCGGCCGTGCGCGGCGTCGTCCGCCACCTGCCGAAGCGGATCGTGGCGCCCCTGGTCCACGGCACCGAGCGCCGGCTCTCCGGGACGAACTTCAAGCACAAGGCGGTCGTGCCCGAGGCGGCGATCCGGCGGTACGCCGAGGGGCGCCTCGCGCAGGGCCACGACGTCCTGTTGCTCGGCCACTTCCACGAGCCGTTCTCCTGGCGCGTGGCGGGCGGCGAGGTGCGGCTGCTCGACGCCTGGTTCCGCTCCCGCCGCATCGAGCGGCTCGGGTAGGATCGCGCCACCTTGCCTCGCCGCGTCACGATGATGGGCAGCGGCACCTCGACCGGGGTGCCGGTGATCGGCTGCGGCTGCGCGGTCTGCCACTCGGACGACCCGCGCAACCGGCGCCTGCGGCCGGGGGTGCGCCTCGAGCTGGCCGGCGGCACCGCGGTGATCGACACCTCGCCCGATTTCCGCGAGCAGGCGATCCGCTTCGGGCTCGAGCGCGTCGACGCCGTCCTCTACACCCACGCCCACGCCGACCACGTGTTCGGGCTCGACGACCTGCGCGTCTTCAATTTCCGACAGCGCGCCGCCATCCCCTGCTACGGCTCGGCGGACACCATCGCGCGCCTGCGCCAGATCTTCGCCTACGTCTTCGAGGACGGCCCCGAGGGGGGCGGCAGACCCCGGCTCGACCTGGTGGCGGTGCGCGGCGAGTTCGGGCTGCTCGGCGAGCGCGTCGTGCCGGTGCCGGTCCGCCACGGCGAGATGGAGGTCTTCGGCTACCGGGTGGGCGGCTTCGCGCTGGTCACCGACGTCAGCGGCGTGCCGGAGGAGAGCTGGCGCGCGCTCGCGGGCACCGAGGTGCTGATCCTCTCGGCGCTGCGCTACCGCGCCCACCCGACCCACTTCAACTTCGAACAGGCGATCGAGGCCGCGCGCCGGATCGGCGCGCGGCGGACGATCTTCACCCACATCGCCCACGAGGTGGACCACGCCGATCCGCGCGTGGCGCTGCCGCCGGGCATCGAGATCGGCTATGACGGGCTCGTGGTGGAGTTCGGCTGAGCGCGTCGAGGTGCCCGCCGGGCGCGTCGCCCGGGGCGCGGCGCGCCTGCCGCCGTCGAAGAGTCTGACCCACCGCGCCTACGCGCTGGCGCTGCTCTCGTCGCGCCCGGTCACGGTCGAAGGACCGCTCCACTCGGAGGACACGCGGCTCTTCGTCGAAGCGCTCGAAAAGCTCGGTTATGGGGTCGAGGCCGGCGCCGCCGCGGTGACCGTCCGGCCGCCGAATCGCCCGCCCGTCGGCGCCGACCTGTTCTGCGGCAACGCCGGCACGCTGCTGCGTTTCCTCCTCGCACTGGTCGCGACGCTGCCCGGGCGCTGGACGCTCGACGGCACGCCGCGCCTGCGCGAACGGCCGGTCGGCCCGCTCGCGGCGGCGTTGGCGGCTCTCGGCGCGCGCATCGAGTGGCTGGGCGCGGCCGGTCACGCGCCGGTGGTCGTGCATGGCGGGCGCCTCCCGGGCGGTCGCGTGCGTCTCGACGCAGGCGAGTCGAGCCAGTACCTCTCCGCCCTCCTGCTCGCGGGCCAGCGCGCGCGCGCGGAGCTCGAGATCGAGGTCCCGCGCCTGGTCTCCTCTCCCTATGTGGACCTGACGGAGGACCTGATCGTGAGACAGGGGGGCAGGGTCGAGCGTCGGCGGGAGGGAGTCTGGGTCACCTCGCCGAGCGAGCTGCGCGGCGGCACGATCGTCATCGAGCCCGATCTCTCGGCGGCGGCCTACCCGGCCGCAGCCGCCGCGCTGACCGGCGGCGACCTCCTGCTCGAGGGCGTGTCGCTCGACTCGAAGCAGGGCGACGTCCGCTTCCTGCGCCTGCTCGCCGAGATGGGCGCCGAGGTCGCCGCCGAGCCGGGCGGCGTGCGCGTGCGCGGGCGCGGCCTGGCCGCGCTCGACGCCGACCTCTCGGCGCTGCCCGACCAGGTGCCGACCCTCGCGGCGCTGGCGCCGTTCGCGCGCGGCACGACCCGGATCTCGAACGTCGCCCACCTGCGCCTCAAGGAGAGCGACCGGCTCGCCGCCATGACCGCCGAGCTGACCCGGACCGGCGCGCGCGTCGAGGAGCGCCCGGACGGGCTGAGCGTGCACGGCCTGTGGGCCGACGCGGTCCCGCCGGGCGAGCCGGTGACGATCGATCCTCACCACGACCACCGCATCGCGATGGCGATGGCGCTGGTCGGCCTGCGCCGACCGGGCCTCGCGATCCGCGACCCCCACGCGGTGGCCAAGTCCTGGCCGGGATTCTGGCGCGAGCTCGCCGGCTGGCTGGGCGAGCCGGTCGCGGAGAGGGCGCCGTGAATCGCGCCGCGGAGCGCGTCCAGCACCCCGCGCTCGAACCGCCGGCGGGCGCGCCGCTCGACGCCGCCGAGCTGACCGACCGGGCCAAGCTCGGCGTCGTGCTGCAGGCGGCCGGGCTGCTCTCGCTGCTCGAGGTGGCGGGCTGGAAGCTGCTCGAGGGCTGGCGCCCGGCGCGCATCGCTCCCGGAGGCCGGCTGACCGGGGTCGCCGCCGCGCCGGGCCGCGGCGGCACCGACCCCGCTCCGGCGCTGCTCGCGCTGCTGCGCTCGCTGTTCGGCGCGCGCGAGGAGATCCTGGGCCGGGGCGAGGCGCGGCGCGCGGCGCGCGAGGTGGCGGCGCGCTGGGCGGCGGTGCTCGACCGCTGGAGCGCGGACCACGCGGTCGACGACCTGCTCGCGGCGGCGCCCTTCCTCAGCCGCGACGCCGCGGCGCGCGACGGGCTCGAAGGCGCGCTCGTGCGCGACGGCGTGGAGATCCCCTGGTGCGCCGGGCGGAGTCCCGGCGCCGCGTGCGCGGAGTCGCCGCAGGCGCTCGCCGCGCGTGGGCGGTGGGCCGAGGCGGCGCGCGCCTGGCACGCGCGCGCGCCCGAATCGGAGGCGGAACGGCTCGAGTTCGCACGCGCGCTCGAGGGCGCCGGCCGCGCCGGGGCCGCGCTCGCGGTGCTCGCCGGCGCCACCGGGACGGCGGCCGAGACCCTGCGCGCCGAGTGCCAGTTGACCCTTGGCGAGCTGGGCGCCGCGCGTGAGACGGTGCGCCGCCTCGAGGCGCGCGACCTCGGCGTGGCGCAGAGGCTGGCGGCGAGCGACGTGGCCCTGCGCGTGCTCGGCAACTGCGGCGAGGCCGGGCGAGCGCGCGACTGGGCGGAGCGGACGCTCGCCATGGCGCGCGGCAGCGAGCGCACGGCGGCCCGGCTGTTCGCGGCGCTCGCGGCCGGCGACCGCGGCGACGTCGAGGGCATGGCGCGCCGGCTCGAGGAGGCCGCGGCGGCCGCGGACGACCCCCGGCTGGCGGCGCGCTGGCACGAGGCGCGGGCGCAGCTCGCGCTCGCGCGCGGCGCGGGCGACGAGCTCGCCGCGCACGCGGCGCGCGTGCTCGCCCTGGAGCGGCGCCCGATGCGGCGGGCCCAGGCCGGACGCGCCTGGAACAACCTGGGCCTGGGCCGGCTGCAGCTGCGCCGCTTCGCCGCGGCCGAGCGCGCCTTCGGCCACTCGGCGCGCCTGCTGCGCGGTTGCGACGGCCCGCTCGCCATCACGCTCGCCGCCTCGAACCTCGCCGACGTCCGGCTGCGCCTGGGCAAGCCCGAGGGGGTCGAGCCGATCCTCGAGGCCTCCTCGGCCTGGAACCGGCGCTCCGGCAACCTGCGCGGGAGCCTCGAAGACGACCTGCTCTGGATCCGGTGGGAGCTGGTGGGCGGGCGCTTCGAGCGCGCCCTCGAGCGCTGCCGCGAGCTCGAACGGCGCCGGGCCGCCGCCGGCCTGGCCTGGGGCGCGGAGCGCATCGCGGTCTACGAAGCGCGCGCTCTCGGCTGGCTCGGGCGCGCCGCGGAGGCGCGCGCGGCGCTCGAGCGCACCCGCCCGGAGTCGCTCGAGGAGCTCGAGCCGGAGGAGCTGCCCTTCCTCTTCGCGCTGTCCGGCGACGCCGATCGCGGGCTGGCCTGCGCCGAGCGCGGCGCCCTCGCCGCGCTCGCGGTGCCCCTGGTGCGCGGCGAGTCGCCGCGCCCCGGCGCCTGGCGCGCGCTCGAAGCGCTCGAGGCGTTCCGTCGCGCGCGCTTCGCCTTCGACGCCGAGCTGGCGGCGCCGGGCACGGTGCCGGAGCCGCTGCGCGAGCGCGCCGCCGCGCTGCTGCGCCGGCTCGGCGCGAGCGCGGCCGCGACGCGGCTCGAGCGCTCGCGCGCGGTCGCCTGGCGCGCGCTCGGCGCCTACTTCGGGCGCCCGGCCGACGACCGCGAGGCGCTCGAGGTGCTGCTCGCTGCGGTCGGGCACCCCGAGGCCGAGCTGGTGCTGATCGCCGGCGGCGAGGAGCGGCGGGTGGCGGGCCCGGGCGGCCGCGAGCTGCCCGCCGAGCGGCGCACGCGGCTCGGCGCCGGCGAGCTGGTGCTGCGCGCCGGCGAGATCGACGAGCCGCTGCGCGCGCTGTTCGCGCTCTTCGCCCGGGACCTCGCGGCCCCGGCCGGGGGCGAGAGCGGAGGGGACTCGCCCTTCGTCGGCGAGAGCACGACGCTCGCCGCCGCTCTCGAGCGGCTGCGCCGCTTCGCGCCGACCGGCCTGCCGGTCCTGATCCTGGGCGAGAACGGCACCGGCAAGGAGCTCGCCGCGCACGAGGTCCACCGCGCGAGCGGAAGGCGGGGTGAGCTGGTGCCGCTCAACTGCGCCGGGCTCTCCGAGTCGCTGCTGCTGTCGGAGCTGTTCGGCCACGCGCGCGGCGCCTTCACCGGCGCCGAGCGCGAGCGCGCCGGCGTGTTCGAGACGGCGCGCGGCGGCACGGCGTTCCTCGACGAGGTCGGCGACCTGCCCGCCTCCGCACAGGGCGCGCTCCTGCGCGTGCTCCAGGAGGGGGAGGTGCGCCGGCTGGGCGAGTCGCTGCCCAGGCGCGTGGACGTGCGCGTGGTGGCCGCGACGAACCGCGATCTCGAGGCGATGGTCGAACAGGGCGGCTTCCGCCAAGACCTCTTCTACCGGCTCAAGGCCGCGACAGTCGTGCTGCCGCCGCTGCGCGAACGGGGCGGCGACGTGCTGCGGCTCGCCGAGCACTTCCTGGCCGAGCTGAGGCGCAGCCGGCCCCGCCTGCGCCTGAGCTCCGAGGCGCGCCGGGCGCTGGTCGCCCACGCCTGGCCGGGCAACGTGCGCGAGCTGCGCAACGTGCTCGAGGCGGCGGCCGCGCTCGCGGCCGGCGGGCGCATCGAGCCCGATCACCTCGATCTCGGCGGCGCGCCGCCGCCGCCGGGCAAGGGCGCACGGCCCGGCGACTACCACCTGCGCATGGAGGCGTTCCGCCGCCGGTTGATCGAGGAGGCGCTGGCGGAGACCGACGGCGGCCTCGCCGCCGCGGCGCGCCGGCTCGGCGTGTCGCGCCAGTTCCTCTCGCAGTTCGTGCGCAGGTACGGGCTCGG
>JAFNAE010000261.1 GCA_017860005.1 Acidobacteriota bacterium
ACCCGCACCCAGCGCCGGCAGACGTCGCGCACGCGCTCGGGCGTCTCGGCGGCGACCACCGCGTCGACGACGCGATCGATCTCGGCCGGGTCCACGCCCGCCCGGCGCAGGGCCTGGCGCACGGCCGCCGCCACGGCCCAGCGATTGGCGCTGTGCACCGTCACGCGGAGATCCGAGCGGGAGGGGGACGGCTGGGCGGCGGTCATGGCTTCTTCCGGTTCTACTCCGGAAGCGGCCGGATGTTACGCGCCGGGGGCCGGCCGGGCCGGCCGGGGGTCAGAAGAAGCCGAGCTGGAGCCGGGCCGCCTCGCTCATCATGCTCTGGTTCCAGGGCGGGTCGAAGACCACTTCGACCGCGGCGCGGCCGACGTCGGGCATCTTCTCGAGCTTGAGCTGGATGTCGGCCGCGAGCACGTCGCCCATGCCGCAGCCCGGCGCGGTCAGGGTCATCTTGACCTGCACGTCGCTGCGCCCGTCGGCGCCCGGCGGGTCCACCCGGCAGTCGTAGATCAGGCCCAGCTCGACGATGTTGACCGGGATCTCGGGGTCGTAGCAGCTGCGCAGCACCTCCCACACGCGCTCCTCGAGCGGGCGGGAGGTCTCGGTCTCCCGCTCGGGCCGGGGCAGCTCGGCGAGCCCGAGGGCGGGGAAGTCGTCCGGGTCGATGCGGAACAGCCCGCCGAAGTCCGCCGAGACGGTCGCCGAATCGCCCAGCGTCTGGAGCACGCGCACGCGCGTTCCGCGCGGCAGGCTCGTCCGGTAGCCGTGCGGGATGACGATCGCCGACAGGTCGCGGTCGAGCAGGATCTCCTCGGCGCCTGGCTTCACCTGGTCTCCTCCGCTGGCGCCCGGGCCCTCCCCCGGCGCGCCGAAACCCCAATGATAGATTGTCCGTGGGCCGCCCGCTGCGGCGGCCCGATCCGCCCTCCGGAGGTGCCTCCTTGAAGCTCGCGCTCGCCGTGTTCGCCCTCGCCTCGCTCGTCGCCGTCTCGATCGCCGCGGCCGAGGTCGCCGCCCCGCCCGCGAGCCGGGTGGAGCCGGTCACCGAGACCCTCCACGGCGTCGCCGTGACCGATCCCTACCGCTGGCTCGAGGGCGACAACTCGAACCCGGAGCGGATGGGCCAGGTCACTCCCGAGGTGGCGGCCTGGACCGATGCCCAGAACGCCTACACGCGCTCCTGGCTCGACGGCCTCCCCGGCCGCAAGGCGCTCGAGGAGCGGCTGCGCCCGCTGATGGAGGTCGGCACCGTCTCCAAGCCGGCGGTGCGCGGCGACCGGTACTTCTTCACCCGGCGCGAGGGGAGCCAGAACCAGCCGGTCCTCTACTGGCGACAGGGCTATCGCGGCGAGTCCCGGACCCTGCTCGACCCGGCCGTGCTCGACCCGTCCGGGCTGACCACCGTGACCTGGCACTCGCCGTCCGAGGACGGCCGCCTGCTCGCCTACGGCACCTATCGCGCCGGCGACGAGAACACGACCCTCCATCTCATGGAGGTCGACAGCGGCAAGCCGCTCGGGCTCGAGATCCCGAACAAGACGCAGGCTCCCGACTGGCTGCCCGACGGCTCCGGTTTCCTCTATCGCAACCTCGCCGACCCGAAGGACCCCTACAGCGGCCGCGTCCTCTTCCATGCGCTGGGCACCGACCCGCAGCAGGACCCGGTGCTGTTCCGCCAGTTCACGCGCGCGGAGAACGAGAAGCTCGCCACCACCTGGGGGCCGTCGGGGTCGCTGTCGCGCGACGGCCGCTGGCTGGTGCTCGCCTACTGGACGAGCACGCGCGCCAACGACCTCTGGGTCGCCGACTTCGAGGCCTGGCGCCGGACCGGGGTGCTGGACAGGAAAGAGGTCACCGTCGGCGGCGACGGCGCGGCCTCGGGCACGGTGGTGGACGGCACGCTCTACCTCTACACCAACCAGGGCGCGCCCAACGGGCGCGTGTTCGCGGTCGACCCCAAGGATCCGCGGCGCGAGACCTGGAAGGAGATCGTCCCCGAGCGCGCCGACGCGGTGATCCAGGACGTCTCGGTCGCGCGCGGCCTGCTGGTCGTCGAGTACCTGCGCAACGCCACCAGCGCGTTCGAGGTCTTCCGCCTGGACGGCGCGCCGGCCGGGTCGGTGCGCCTGCCGGGGCTGGGCACCGCCAGCATCGCGGTCGAGCCCGACCGCACCGAGGCCTACGTCGCCTTCGAGAGCTTCAACCACCCGGACTCGATCTTCCGCGTCGATCTCGCGCGGCCGGACGCCCAGCCGGAGCTCTGGGAGCAGCCCCAGGTGCCGGTCGACCCGGGCCTGGTCGAGGTCGAGCAGGTCTGGTACCCGTCGAAGGACGGCACCCGGATCTCGATGTTCGTGGTCCACAGGAAGGGGCTCGAGCGCGACGGCCAGCGGCCGACGCTGCTGGCCGGCTACGGCGGCTTCAACGTCTCCGAGACGCCGGTCTTCTCGGCCACCCTCTTCCCGTGGCTCGAGGCGGGGGCCGTCTACGCCCTGCCCAACCTGCGCGGCGGCGGCGAGTACGGCGACGACTGGCACGAGGCGGGCATGCTCGAGCGCAAGCAGGCGGTGTTCGACGACTTCGCGGCGGCCGCCGAATGGCTGATCGCGAACCGCTGGACGAGCCGCGACCGGCTCGCCTGTACCGGCGGATCCAACGGCGGACTGCTCACCGGCGCCATGGTCACGCAGCAGCCCGGGCTCTTCCGCGCCGCCATCGTCGCGGTGCCGCTGCTCGACATGCTGCGCTACCAGAGCTTCCTGATGGCACGCTACTGGGTGCCCGAGTACGGCTCGGCCGAGGACGCGAAGCAGTTCGAGTTCCTCCACGCCTACTCCCCGTACCACCACGTCGAGCCGGGCGTGCGCTACCCGGCCGTCCTGCTCACCGCGGGCGAGAACGACACCCGGGTGCACGCGCTCCACGCGCGCAAGATGGCGGCGAAGCTCCAGGCCGTCAACGCCGATCCCGCCGGGCGCCCCGTGCTGCTCTGGGTCGACCGCGAGGCCGGCCACGGCCAGGGCAAGCCGCTCAACCTGCGGCTGCGCGACGTGGTCGACCAGCGCATCTTCCTGATGTGGCAGCTCGGCATGCTGCCGCCGGCGGAGCCGGTCGGGGCCGCTCAGAGGTAGCCCAGCGCCCGGAGCTGCCGGAGCTGCTCCTCGGTCAGCTCCTGCTCGACCGCGGGCGCACGCGCGGCCTCCGGATAGTGGCGCAGCTCGCCGGCCAGCGTGCGCACCAGGTCCGCGCGCTCGGCCGAGAGGTCGCGCGCGGCGAGCGGATCGGCGGCGAGGTCGTAGAGCTCGGTCCGGTCGAGGGCGGTG
>JAFNAE010000262.1 GCA_017860005.1 Acidobacteriota bacterium
GTTGCCGCTCGCCTGCATCAGTTCAGGGGTGACCTGGTAGGGCAGCAGCAGGTCGATGCGCTCCTTCCAGACCTCCTTGGGCTCGCCCAGCGAGACCCAGACGTCGGTGTGCACGAAGTCGACCCCGGCGACCGCCTGCTTCGGGTCGTCGGTGAGCGCGAGGCGCGCGCCGGACCTCGCCTGCAGCTCGCGGGCGATCGCGACCACGTCCTCGGCGGGCCACAGCTTCCGGGGCCCGCAGATGCGCACGTCCATGCCCATCAGGCAGCCCGCCAGCATCAGCGAGTGCCCCATGTTGTTGCGCGTGTCGCCGAGGTAGGCGAAGCGGATCTCCTGGATCGGCTTCTCGGCGTGCTCGCGCATGGTCATGACGTCGGCGAGCACCTGGGTCGGGTGGTACTTGTCGGTCAGGCCGTTGAACACCGGCACGCCGGCGAAGGCGGCGAGCTCCTCGATGCCGCGCTGGCTGGCGCCGCGGTACTCGATGGCGTCGTACATGCGCCCGAGCACGCGCGCGGTGTCCTTGAACGACTCCTTGTGGCCGAGCTGCGAGCCGCCGGGGTCGAGATAGGTCACGTGGGCGCCCTGGTCGAAGCAGGCGACCTCGAAGGCGCAGCGCGTGCGGGTCGAGGTCTTCTCGAAGATCAGGCAGATCGCCTTGCCCTCGAGGTGGCGCTGCTCGGTGCGCGCGTACTTGGCGTGCTTGAGGTCCTGGGCCAGGTCGAGCAGGAAACGGAACTCGCGCTGGGAGAGGTCCTGCACGGTCAGCAGCGAGCGGTTGCGAAGGTTGAAGCTCATCGGGCCCTCCTCGGGTCCGGCGATCATCTCGCACCCCACCCGGCCGGTCGCCCGCTTTTCGGGTGGGCAGCGCACGGTGAAAGGTGCCAGCCGCTTGGTTATCCTATTGAAAAATCGATCCTTGCGGACGGCCTGTCGGGTCGATGACAAGCGGCTGGCACCTGGCGCGTAGGGCCGGCGCTCCGGCGCCTCCCGTATCCTCGGCCCTCACGACCGCGGGGCCCGGGGTCCCGCCCGAGGAACCCACTATGAAGCTGACCGAGTTCTTCGCCCAGCAGCTCGATCGGGAGGTGCCGATCTCGCGCCGCGTCCTGGCGAGAGTGCCCGAGGGGCGCCCGGACTGGAAGCCGCACGAGAAGTCGATGCAGCTCGGCTATCTCGCGACGCTGGTGGCGACGATGCCGTCCTGGCTGACGATGGCGATCGCGCAGGACACGCTCGACCTGGCGCCGACCAGCGGCCCCGGCTACAAGGCCCCGGAGTGGCGGACGAACGCCGAGCTGCTCGGCCATCTCGAGGCGGCGGCGGCGAGCGCCCGCGAGGCGCTGGCCGGCACGACCGACCGCCACCTGGCGACCGCCTGGCGCCTGCTCGTCGCGGGCCGCACGGTGGCCGAAAACCCGCGCCACGTGGTGATCGCCGACACCCTCTGCCACGCCGCGCACCACCGCGGCCAGCTCACCGTCTACCTGCGCCTGCTCGACATCCCGGTCCCCTCCGTCTACGGCCCGAGCGCGGACGAGCGGACGTTCTGACCCGGGCGCGCCCCGCCGCCACGCGCGCGCCGGGGAGGTGCCGGGGAGATGCGCGAGGAAGGTGCCAGCCACCTGGTTATCTGCTTGGAACGCCGAAGCTTGCGCCCGGTCTCCTGGAAGGCTGACAAGTGGCTGGCACCTGGCCCGTGGCACCTGGCCCGTCGAGGCGCAGCGCGTTGCAGTGGGTTTCGCGCTGCTAGTGTCTGCAGCGGACTCCGGAGGCGACGATGGCGGCCGAAGACCGGCTGGTTCGATTCGCGGAGGAGGGGCTCCGGCGCGGCATCCCCCGCGAGCAGCTCGAGGCCGCGCTGTCGGGCGCCGGCTGGCGCGCGGAGGAGATCCGCGAGGCGCTCGGCTCGTTCGCGGACGCGGGGCTGCCCCTGCCGGTGCCGCGGCGCCGGCCCTATCTGTCCGCGCGCGAGGCCTTCCTCTACCTCGTGCTCTTCACCTCGCTCTATCTCTGGTGCTTCAACCTCGGCCTGCTCGCCTTCGAGCTGATCGACAGCGCGCTCCCCGACCCGGCGGCGCAGAGCTACCTCGGACGCGCCGACGAGACGATCCGCTGGGCGGTGGCCTGGATCGTGGTCGCCTTCCCGGTCTTCCTCGCGCTCTCCCGCGGCCTCGAGCGGAGCGTGCGCGCGGAGCCGACCAAGCGCGCCTCGCGCGTGCGCAAGTGGCTCACCTACCTGACGCTCTACGTGGCCGCGACGGTGGTGCTCTGCGATGTCGCAACGCTGGTCTACAAGACGCTGGGCGGTGAGCTCACGACGCGCTTCCTGCTCAAGGTGCTGACCGTGGCGGTGCTGGCGGGCGGAGTGTTCGGCTACTACCTCACCGACCTGCGCTCCGAGGAGCGTGAGGCCCGCTCGTGAACGCCGAACGCCGCCGGACACTCTGGGCCGCCGCGGCCACGCTCGCGGTCGCCGCAGGCCTGGTCGCAGCGCTCGTCCATCTCGGCTCCCCCGCCGAGCGGCGGCTGCGTCGTCTCGACGAGACGCGCATCGAGCGCCTGACCTCGCTGCGGAGGAGTCTCGAGTACGCCCTCGAGCACGACGGCGCCCTCCCGGCAGAGCTCGCCGCGCTCTCCGCCAGGCCTTGGGCGGACGCCGTCCACCGCGACCCGGAGACGAACCAGCCGTTCACCTACGAACGCCTGACCGACCGCAGCTTCCGCCTCTGCGCCACCTTCGCGCGCCCCTCCCCACCGCCGCCCCCCGACCAGGAGCCGGGCTTCTGGGCCCACCCCCAGGGCCGCCACTGCTTCGAGATCTCGGTCGAGCAGCGCCGCGAGTGAAACGGCTGGCACCTCGCGGCCGCAGCCGGGAGCCGCTGGTGCAGAATGCGCCGGTGCCGCCGGTAAACGAGCCGCCCACCCCCGCTGTTCCGGGTCCGGAGCCCGCGCCGCCGCCCCGTCGGCGACGCCGTCGTCCGCCCGCCGAGTGGGCGACTTGGGACGACGACCAGCTCCTCGGCCTGCGCCTGCGCGAGCTCGACCTGCCGCTCGGCGCCGAGGTCGAGCAGCGCGTCGGACAGCTCGGCGAGGAGCTCGCCGCTCGCGGTCTCGTCTTCCGCCCCCAC
This sequence comes from Acidobacteriota bacterium, assembly GCA_017860005.1. Classification (GTDB taxonomy): domain Bacteria; phylum Acidobacteriota; class Thermoanaerobaculia; order Multivoradales; family JAGPDF01; genus JACTMI01. The sequence goes on from JAFNAE010000262.1 coordinate 3,132, forward strand.
GTCTGGCTCTCCGACGAGTGGTTCACGCCCGACGGCGTGCCCGGCATCGCCGTACCGTTCTACCTGGCCCACCCGCGGCTGGCGCGGCTCGAGATGCACCAGATGCTGGAGGTGGAGGGCGGCACGCCCGCCTGGTGCATGAAGATCCTGCGCCACGAGGCCGGTCACGCGATCGAAAACGCC
>JAFNAE010000263.1 GCA_017860005.1 Acidobacteriota bacterium
CCGGAGCCGGCGCCGGAGCCGGCCGAGGTCACGGTGGTGGTCCCGGCCGGCACGAAGATCCGGCTGCGGCTGCTCGAGGGCGTGTCGAGCCAGACCGCCGCGGTCGGGCAGGCGGTGGACGCCGAGGTCGGCGCGCCGCTCGCCGCCGAGGGCGTCACCGCGATCCCGGCCGGAGCGCGCGTCCACGGACGGGTGACCGAGGCGCACGCCCTGAAGAAGGTCGGCGGCCGCGCCCGCCTGGCGCTCGCCTTCGACAGCATCGTAGTCGCGGGCCGGACGGTGCCGATCGAGGCCGCCTTCGCGCGCGAGGGCAAGAGCGAGACCGGCAAGGACGCCGCCACGATCGCCGCCGGTGCCGTGGTGGGCACCGTGCTCGGCAACCAGTCCAGGCACAACGACCGCGGCAAGGTGATCGGCGGGCTGCTCGGCGCGGGGGTCGGCACCGCCATCGCGGCCTCCACCGAGGGCGAGAAGATCGAGCTCGGGCCCGGCGCGGAGCTCGAGCTGACCCTGCGCGCCGACGTGCCGGTGCGCGTCCGCCGCTGAGCCGTCGTGTCAGACTGGGGGCGTGAAAGAGCGCGTCCCCTGGCTGCCCGCGCAGGACGACCTCGAGGCGACGGTCACCTTCCTGCGCCAGTGGCTGCGCGAGCCGCGCTCGATCGCCGCCATCGCGCCCTCCGGGCGCGAGCTCGCGCGCCGCATGGCGGCCGCCGCGGGCGACGCGCGCACGGTGGTCGAGCTCGGCGCCGGCACCGGCGCGATCACACGCGCGCTGCTCGCCAACGGCGTCGCGCCGGAGAAGCTCCTCGTGGTCGAGCGGAACCGCGACCTGCACGACTGGCTCGAGAAGGGATTTCCCGGCGTCGAGATCGCGCACGCCGACGCCTTCGATCTCGAGCAGGTCGTAGCCGACTCGCGCGGGCTCCGGCCCGGAGCGGTGGATGCCGTGGTGTCGGGGCTCGGACTGCTCTCCTACCCGCGCGAGGAGCAGCGCCGGCTGCTCGGGGCGGTCTTCGCGGTGCTCGCCCGCCGCGGGCGCTTCGTGCAGTTCACCTACGCGCCCGTCTTTCCGGTGTCGCGCGACCTGCTCGCCGAGCTCGGGCTCACCTCGCGGCGGGTCGCGTTCAGCCTGCGCAACCTGCCGCCGGCGTCGATCTACGTCGTCACTCGGCGGCCGCGGGCGCGGCGCTGACCGGCGCCTCGCCGTACCACTCGCGCGCGTCGCGCAGATGGAGGTGGCGGCCCTCGGGGGCGAGCTCGATGCCGACCGTGAGACGTCGCCAGGCGAGCAGGAGCTTGCCCAGCCTGCTCGCCCGCTCGAGCGTCACCGTGGCCCGCATCTCGCCGTGCGGCATCGGAATCTGGGCGTCGCGGATCTCGAGCCGGCCCGGCCGCCACTCGAAGCCGCCGGTCGCCGACAGGCCCTCCAGGGTGAGCAGGCGCTCGACCCACTCCGGCAGGTCGCGCCGGAGCTCGTAGAGCTCGACCAGCGGTCGCGAGTCGGCGAGGCGGGCGTCGAAGCGTCCGGCGGCGGAGAACGGGCGCGCGAGCACGAGCCGGCCGTCGGGCAGGGCGAGCTCGGCCCACCAGCGGCGGGGTGCGAGCGGCGTGGGCGCCGAGGAGGAGAGGTCGCGCAGCACGACGCGCGACCCGCCGATCGCGAAGGACGGAGGCGCGAACTCGGGCTCGGCGAGCTCGAGCCGGATCTCCACGTCCCCGGCGAGCCGCTCTGCGCCCACCGCCAGCTCGAGGCGCGGCGCGCGCATCTTGATCGAGCCGCGGCCGGAGCGCTCGAGCGGCTCGAAGCGGAGCACGCCTCCGACCTCGGCCTCGCCGCCCAGCACCGAGATCGTGGCCGACTCGGGGAGCAGATCGTTGACGAAGCGCAGGTCGGGCGCGCGCGCGGCGCCGAGGTCCAGCGTCAGATCGACCGCGCGCGGGGGGCGGTCCGCCCTCGGTGCCTCGGCGCGCGCGGAGAGCCGCAGCCCGCGCCCGGCGAGGATCGGCGCGGCGCCCGGCCGGCCGAGCGACCAGCGCTCGAGCTCGAGCGCGCTCTCGACCCGGGTCGGCGCTCCCCAGGCGCCCGAGACGCTCGCGGCGAGGTGCGCGTCCCCGCGCGCCTCGAAGCCGAGGAAGCGGATCACTTCGCCCGTGCTGTCCAGCGTGAGCCGGCTGCCCGGCGCGAGCGCGCCGCGCGCGAGCACCAGCCGGGCGTCGACGCGGCTCGGCGCGGTCTCGATCTCGAGCCAGGGCCAGGAGCCGAACAGGTAGGCGAGCGCCTGATCGGGCGCGAGCGTGCCGCGCAGGGTAGCCTCGCCTTCGAGCCGGGCGGCGACGTCCGCGATCCGCGCGCCTCGATAGTGCCAGGGCAGGACGCGCAGCGCCAGCTCGCCGCTCGCGCCGCTCGCCACCTCGCGGCCGCGCGCGGCGAGGCGCACGCCGTCGAACCCGAGGCGCGAGGGCAGGATCTCGGCGAGCATCCGGCGCCGCAGCTCGAAGCCGCCGTGGCCGTGCGCGGTGCCCGTGTAGCGCCGGTCGTCGATCCACACCTCGCGCAGGCCCTCGACCGCGATGCGGTGGAAGGCGAACGACCAGGGCGGCCGGCGGGTCTCGGGCGGCGGCGCGGGCGCGGCGAAGCCGGCGATCGCGGGCAGCAGGCCGGGCCCCGCGCCGCTCTCGGCGGCGGCCTCGAAGCGCGCGCTGCGCACCTCGACGCCGCGCGCGCGGAGGTTGCGGAAGCGCAGCACGCGCACGAGAAGCGGCCGCGGGTCGAGCGCGCCGGAGGCGGTGTCGGCGGTGACCTCCCAGGCGAGGCGCTGGGTGGCGCCCGCGACGCGCAGGCCCTCGACCTCGAACCAGCCCGGCCAGGGCGAGGCGATCCGGCGCCACGACACGCGCACGCGCTCGGGGCGCGGGTTCGCCCACGCCTCGAGCCGGCCGCTCGCTGCCGCGCGCGCGAACGCGGTGCGCCAGACCGGCACCGCGGCGGCGGCGGCGAGCGCCGCGAGCAGCAGGAGGGCGCCCGCGAGGCGGGTCCGGCGCGAGGCGGAGCGCGGCATCGGCGGCCATTCTCCCCCGAAGCCGGCCACTCCGCCGCTCCGAAAACAGGGGCGGCCGGCCCCGGGAGGGACCGGCCGCCTGGAAAGCCGCCCGGAAGGGGCGGATCAGCTCACGGGAAGGTAGCCGTCCAGTCCGAGGTGTCACCCTCCTCGAAGTCGCCGAAGAACGGCATCGTGTCGCCGGTGACCGTGAGGGTCACGGGCACTTCGATCAGGCTCTCGTCCGGATCGTTGCTGTCGACG
>JAFNAE010000117.1 GCA_017860005.1 Acidobacteriota bacterium
GGCAACCTGGTCGCCCTGACCACCACGCTCAACGACCTGTTCGGCTGCCGGCTCTGGATTCCCGGCGCCGGCTTCTTCCTCAACGACCAGATGGACGACTTCGACACCGCGGCGGGGCGGCCCAACGAATACGGCCTGGTCCAGGGCGAGGCCAACGCCGTGGCGCCGGGCAGGCGGCCGCTCTCCTCGATGGCGCCGACGCTCGCCTGGCGAGGCGAGGAGGCGCTCGTGCTCGGCGGGCGCGGCGGCCCGCGGATTCCCACCGGGCTCCTCCAGGTCTTCCTCGCGCTGCTCGATGGCGACCGGGCGGGTGCCGCCGTGGCGCGGCCGCGCCTGCACCACCAGTGGCTCCCGGACCGGCTCGAGGTCGAGGACGGCGCGCTCGACGCCGGCGCGCGCGCCGAGCTCGAGCGTCGGGGGCACCGCCTGGCGCCCATGTCCGAGGTGCCCAAGATCAGCCTCGTGGTGCGCCGCGCCGACGGCGCGCTCGAGGCGGTCGGCGATCCGCGCGGACCCGAGGCGGGCGAGAGCCGGCCGGCGACGCCGGAGCCGCGCCCGTGAGCCCCGGCTCGACGCGCGGGTCGCGGATCGCGGACGGCGTAGACTGATCGGGATCTCGAAGGGGGTCCTCGATGCGTCGAATCCCGCTCGTGCTCCTCGCCCTCGTCGGTTTCGCCTGCGCGAAGGGGCCGGCCGCGCCACCGGCCGCCGCGCCCACGGCGGTCGAGAACGCCGCTCTCGGTCTCGCCGTCCGCCCGCTGCCGCCCGGCTTCACGGTCGCCGAGAACGTGGGCGAGCGGCTCGCTTTCGACGCCGTCGCCGACGGCATCCCGGGCAACGCGGCCATCGCGGTCGGTCCTCCGGCGTCCTCCGGCATCAACCTGGTCGCGGAGGCGAAGGCCTGGGGCGAGCAGGCGGGCGCGGCGCCGGGCGGGAAGTTCTTCGGCGGCAACGAGCTGGTCACGCCCTTCGGCAGCGCCTTCACGGTGCGCGCCCTGGTGGACGGCGGCGCCACCGAGGAGCGGCGCATCTACCTGCTCCACCCGGGCGCAGGCGACCGGCTGGTGACCCTCTCGCTGCGCTACCCGCCGAGCCAGCCCGAGGCCGCGCGCGACCGGCTCCAGCAGCTCATGGACCTGCTCGCGAGCCTCGAGCCGCTCGCCGCGCCGGGCCCCGTGCCGGCGAGCTGAGCCGGTCAGCCTCCGGCGACCCGCGCCGGATCCCGGCTCTGCAGCTCGTGCAGGCGCCGGTAGAGCCCGCCGCGCGCCAGCAGCTCGCGATGGCTCCCCTGCTCGACGAGCCGGCCGCGGTGCAGCACCAGGATGCGATCGGCGCGCTGGATGGTCGACAGACGGTGCGCGATGACCAGGCTCGTGCGTCCGGCGAGCAGGCGCTCGAGCGCCTTCTGGATGCGCCGCTCGGTCTCGGTGTCGACCGACGCCGTGGCCTCGTCCAGCACCAGCACCGGAGGATCGAAGACCAGCGCGCGGGCGAACGCGAGCAGCTGCTTCTGGCCGACCGAGAGACCGGCGCCGCGCTCCCGCACCACCGCGCCGAGCCCGCCCGGCAGCCGCTCCACGAAGTCGAGCGCTTCGGCGTCGCGCGCCGCCGCCCGCAGGCGCTCGTCCTCGAAGGCCGCTTCGCCCAGCCGGAGGTTCTCCGCCACCGTGCCGGCGAACAGGAAGACGTCCTGGAGCACCAGGCCGATCGCGCGCCGCAGCGCGCTGTGATCCCAGTCACGCACGTCCACGCCGTCGAGCCGCACCGCGCCGGTGTCGACGTCGTAGAAGCGCAGCAGCAGATTGGCGAGCGTCGACTTGCCCGCCCCGGTGGCGCCCACCACCGCTACCATCTCGCCGGGCTCGACGCGGAAGCTGACCTCGTGGAGGACCGGCTCCCCGGCCAGGTAGGCGAACCCGACGCGATCGAACTCGATCGCGCCCTCGACGCGCGCGGGAGCGTGACCGCCGGACGGCGAGCTCACCGCCACGGGCGTATCCAGGAGCTGGAAGATCCGCTCCGAGGAGGCCATCGCCTGCTGCAGGACGTTGTACTTCTCCGACAGGTCCGCGAGCGGCTGGTAGAAGCGCTGCGCGTACTGGAGGAAGGCGACCAGCGCGCCCACCGACAGCGCGCCGCCGAGCGCCCGCGATCCACCCACCGCGATGATCAGGCCGAGACCGAGCGCGGTCAGGATCTCGACTCCCGGGTAGTAGACGGCGTAGTAGTGGATGCCGCGGATGTTGGCGTCGCGATGCGCGCGGTTGATCTCCTGGAACTCGTCGAACGCCCGCGCCTCGCGGCCGAAGAGCTGGACCACCGGCATGCCGGTGACGTGCTCCTGGAGAAAGCCGGCGAGGCGCGCGACTTCCAGCCTGACCTCGCGGAAGCTGGCGCGCGCGCGTGACTTGAACCACACGGTGAGCGCGAACAGCAGGGGCAGGATCGAGAACGCGGCGAGCGCCAACCGCCAGTCGAGAGCGAAGAGAACCGCGGCGATGCCGCCCAGCAGCAGCAGGTCGCCGACGATCGAGACGATGCCGGCGGTGAACAGCTCGTTGAGCGAATCGATGTCGGTGGTGACGCGCACCACCAGGCGCCCGACCGGCGTCCGGTCGAAGTAGGCGAGATCGAGCACCTGGAGCTTGGCGAACACGTCGCGGCGCACGTCGGCGAGCACGCGCTGGCCCATGCGCTGCAACACGTAGCCCTGCGCCCAGAGCAGGCCGAAGGTGAGCGCCAGGACCGCCGCCCAGAGGCCGGCGACCGCGGCCAGTCCCTCGATCGGCCCGACCTCGTGCCCCGCGCGGGCGAGCCAGTTCGCCACGGCCGCCGAGATGCCCGAGCGGCGGCCCGCGTCGCCGGCGCCGACGGCCGGGACCAGATAGAGGTCGAAGGCCACCGCCGTCGCCACCGGCCCGAAGAGCTGGCCGGCGGAGGAGGCCACCATCAGCGCGAGCGCGGCGAGCGCGTGGCCCCGGTAGGGCGCGAGGTAGCCGAGGAGGCGCCGCATCAGCCGGCCGTCGTAGGCGCGGCCCAGTGCCTCCTCGGCGCGGGGGTCCGGCGTGTCGCTCATGGTAGGGGCCGCGAGCCCGGCCCGGGCCATCGTACCCGACCCCGGCGCAAGCCTCCGGGCGGCCCCGAGCCAGAGGCATTCTCGGTGGCGCGTCCGGGGGGCTTCGTGTACACTCGAAGCCGACAAGTCGTGTCGCCAGAGAGGGGTGCAGCATGCCGCCGACCTTGAACGCGCTGCTCAAGGCCATGGTCGAGCAGGGCGGATCGGACCTCCACATCACCACCAATTCGCCGCCCCAGATCCGGGTGGACGGCGTCCTGCGCCCGCTCAACATGCCGCCCATGACGCCGAGCGAGACCAAGCAGCTCTCCTACTCCATCCTGACCGACAACCAGAAGCACCGGCTGGAGGAGACGCTCGAGCTCGACCTCTCGTTCGGCATCAAGGGGCTGGCGCGATTCCGGGCCAACATCTTCCACCAGCGCGGCGCGGTGGCCGGCGCCTTCCGGCAGATCCCCTACGAGATCCGCGGCTTCCGGGAGCTCGGCCTGCCCCCCATCATCGAGAAGATCTGCGAGAAGCCGCGCGGCCTGGTGCTGGTCACCGGGCCGACCGGCTCCGGCAAGTCGACCACGCTCGCGGCCATGCTCGACAAGGTCAACCGGGAGCGCCACGAGCACATCATCACCATCGAGGACCCGGTCGAGTACCTGCACAGCCACAAGAACTGCCTGGTCAACCAGCGCGAGCTGCACGCCGATACCCTGAGCTTCGGCAACGCGCTGCGCTCGGCTCTGCGCGAGGACCCGGACGTGGTGCTGATCGGCGAGATGCGCGACTTCGAGACCGTCGAGTCGGCGCTGCGCATCGCGGAGACGGGCCACCTCACCTTCGCCACCCTGCACACCAACTCGGCGGCCTCGTCGATCAACCGCATCATCGACATCTTCCCGGCGCACCAGCAGTCGCAGATCCGCGTCCAGCTCTCGATGGTGCTCGAGGGCATCCTCTGCCAGTCCCTGCTGCCCAAGGCCTCGGGCAAGGGGCGGGCGCTGGCGATGGAGATCCTGGTGCCGAACTCCGCGATCCGGAACCTGATCCGCGAGGACAAGGTGCACCAGATCTACGGCATGATGCAGACCGGCCAGGCCAAGTACGGCATGCAGACCTTCAACCAGTCCCTGGCCTCCCTCTACTTCAAGCGCATGATCACCCTGCAGACGGCGCTGGCCCGCTCGTCCTATCCGGAAGAGCTGCAAGAGATCATCGCTCGCGGCCCCTCGTCGCTCAATCCGAACCTGACCGAGGGCCAGGGCGCGGCCGTGGCCAACAGGAGCTGACCCGATGCCGAGCTTCGTGTGGAAGGGTAAGAACCGCTTCGGAGCGTTCCAGGAAGGCATCCTGATCGCGGACACCCGCGACGCGGCGGTCGCATCGCTCCGCCGGCAGAACATCCAGATCACCAACATCCGCGAGAAGGGGCGCGAGATCCGGCTGCTGCCCCGCATCCCGCACAACGTCAGCAGCAAGCGCGTCGCGATCTTCACGCGCCAGTTCTCGGTCATGCTGGACGCCGGACTGCCGCTCGTCCAGTGCCTCGAGATCCTCGGCGAGCAGGAGGAGGACCGGGTCTTCCGCGAGATCATCCAGGCGGTGCGCGGCGACGTCGAATCGGGCGCCTCGCTCGCCGATGCCATGCGCAAGCACCCGAAGGCGTTCAACAACCTCTACGTGTCGATGATCGCGGCCGGCGAGGCGGGCGGTATCCTGGACGTCATCCTGCAGCGGCTCGCCGTCTACATCGAGAAGATCGTGCGCCTCCAGTCCCAGGTCCGCTCGGCGCTCGCCTACCCGGTCACCGTCCTGCTGATCGCCGCCGGCGTGGTGTTCATCATCCTGTGGAAGGTCATCCCGGTTTTCGCGCAGTTGTTCGCGGGCCTCGGCGGCGAGCTGCCGTTCCTCACCCGCGTCGTGGTCAACGCCTCGAACTTCGTCGGCCGCTTCTGGTGGGTGGTGATCGGCGGCCTGGTCCTGATCTCGGTCGCGGTCAAGCGGTACCACAAGACCGAGAGCGGCCGCCGGGTCATCGACGGCCTGCTGCTCAAGATCCCGGCCATCGGCATGCTGCTGCGCAAGATCGCAGTGGCTCGCTTCTGCCGCACCCTCGCCACCCTGACCGCGTCGGGCGTGCCGATCCTCGACGGCCTCGAGATCACGGCGCGCACGTCGGGCAACGCCATCATCGAGGACGCCGTCCTCGCCGTGCGCAAGGCGGTCGAGGAAGGCAAGACCCTCTCCGCGCCGCTCGCCGAGACCAAGGTCTTCCCGCCCATGGTGGTCCAGATGATCAACGTCGGCGAGCAGACGGGCGCCCTCGACCAGATGCTGTCCAAGATCGCGGACTTCTACGAGGAGGAGGTCGACACCGCGGTGGCGGGTCTGATGAAGCTGATCGAGCCGCTCATGATCCTCGTGCTCGGCGGCATCATCGGCACCATCGTCACCGCGATGTACCTGCCGATGTACGCGATCCTCAACAAGATCGGTTGAGGAAGGACTCCGGGTTCGCGACCGGCTCCTGGTCCCCCGCGAGGGCACCGGGAGCCCGGACGTGAAAGCGCTCCCGCTCCCCGGGAGCGGACCGACGATGAGGCGTTCGAACGCCGACCTGCGGCTCCAGAGATCGCTGCGCTGGCTGATCGCGATCCGCCTGGTGGTGATCACCAGCGTGGTGCTGCCCTACCTGCTGGCGCAGCTGTCGACGCCGGGGGCGCTCCCGACCTTCGACCTGCTCTATCTGCTCGCCGGGCTGACCTACCTGGTGAGCCTGGTCTACATCGCGCTGCTGCGGCTGCTCGCCTCGCGGCCGGAGCTGCAGGCCTACGTCCAGTTCGGTGGCGACCTGCTGCTGGTCACGGGCCTCGTCGACTTCTTCGGCGGCATCGGCAGCCCGTTCTCGCTCTTCTACCTGGTCGTGATCATGGTGGCCTCCGTGCTGCTGCGTCGCCGCGCCGGGCTGATCGTCGCCACCGCCGCCTATCTGCTCTACGCCGGCCTGCTCCTCGGGCTCGCGCGCGGCCTGCTGCCCACGCCCGGACCCGCGCTCTCCTATTCCGAGCTCGCCTGGCGCCTTCCCTACAACCTCGCGGTGCACCTGTTCGGCTTCTACGCGGTGGCGTTGCTCACCTCGGTGCTCGCCGAGAGCGTTTCGAAGGCCGAAGCGGAGCTCGAGGCCCAGCGCGACAGCCTCGCCAATCTCGAGGTCTTCCACCGCGACGTCGTGCAGTCGATCTCGACCGGCCTCGCCACCACCGACCTCGAAGGCCGCGTGATCTCGATCAACCGCGCCGCGCTCGAGATCCTGGGTCGCACCGAAGCCGACCTGCTGGGCGGTCCGGTGGAGCGGCTGGGCCTGATCGGCCGCGAGGAATGGCGGAGCCTGGTGGCCGGTCTGGGTGACAACCGCCGCACCGAACGTGCCCAGGTGGAGGTCGAGCGCGCCGGCGGGAGCGTCCCGGTCGGCTTCTCGCTCTCGCACCTCACCGACGCCAGCGGCGTGGGGGTCGGCACCATCCTCATCTTCCAGGACCTCTCGCAGTGGCGGCGCCTCCAGGAGGAGCTGCGCCTCAAGGACCGCATGGCAGCCACCGGTGAGCTCGCCGCCGGCCTCGCGCACGAGGTCGGCAACCCCCTGGCCGCGATCTCGGGCTCGGTGCAGCTGCTCTCGGCGGCGCTGCCCGCCAACGACTCGCAGCGCAAGCTGCTCGACATCATCCTCAAGGAGAGCCACCGGCTGGACCGCACGATCAAGGGATTCCTGCGCTTCGCGCGGCCCAAGGAACGGGCGATCACCCGCTTCGACATCGCCCGCCTGCTCACCGAGAACCTCGAGCTCCTGCGCAATTCCGAGGAGGCGACCGGCAGACACCGGTTCGAGCTCGACCTCGACCCGCCCACCGCCTTCCTGGTCGGCGACCCGGACCAGATCAGCCAGATCTTCTGGAACCTGGCGCGCAACGCCCTGCGCGCCATGCCGGGGGGCGGGACCCTGCGGGTCGTGGCGCGGCCGGACGGCGACGTCTACCGCATGGAGTTCCACGACACCGGCCACGGCATGTCCGACGAGCAGCGGACCCGGCTCTTCCAGCCTTTCCAGTCCTTCTTCGATTCCGGCACCGGCATCGGGATGGCGATCGTGTACCGTATCGTCCAGGAGCACGGAGGGCGTATCTCGGTCCACAGCCGCGCCGAACAGGGCACGTCGATCATCCTCGAGCTTCCCCTGCGACAGCCCGCTTCGCTGGGCGCTCTCGCGGAGGTCTGAACCGTGTCGGCCGCTCGACTCCTGATCGTGGACGACGAGCAGAGCCTGCTCGACTTCCTCAGCGTGCTGTGTGCGGGCGAGGGCTACGAGGTGGCCACTGCGACGTGCATCCGCGAGGCGCGCGAACGGCTCGCCGAGCGCACGCCCGACCTGGTGCTGTGCGACATGCTGATGCCGGACGGCAACGGCCTCGATCTGCTGCGCGAGATCCGCGCCGTCGAGTCCGGACCGGCGGTGATCATGATGACCGCCTACACCTCGACGCGCAGCGCGATCGAGGCGATGAAGGCGGGCGCCTACGACTACGTTCCCAAGCCGTTCGACGTCGACGAGCTCAAGGTCGTCATCCACCGGGCGCTCGAGAAGACACGGCTCGCCGAGGAGAATGTCTACCTCCGCCGCGAGCTCGCCGAGCGCTACGCCTTCAAGAACATCATCGGCCGCAGCCCGCGCATGCAGACCATCTTCGGGCTGATCGAGAGGGTGGCGCGCACCACCTCGACCGTGCTGATCGAGGGCGAGAGCGGCACCGGCAAGGAGCTGATCGCGCGCGCTATCCACTTCTCGAGCCCGCGCGCGGGGGAGCGCTTCCTGTCGATCAACTGCGGCGCGATGCCGGAGGCCCTGCTCGAGAGCGAGCTGTTCGGCCACGAGCGCGGGGCTTTCACGGGCGCGGTGCGCGACAAGCACGGCCTCTTCCAGGAGGCCCACCGGGGGACCCTGTTCCTCGACGAGATCGGCGAGATGAGCCTGCCCATGCAGGTCAAGCTGCTGCGCGCGCTGCAGGACAAGACGGTGAGGAGAGTGGGGGGCACCGTGGAGGAGGCGGTGGACGTCCGCATCATCACCGCCACCAACCAGGAGCTGCGCGAGAAGATCGCGCGCGGCGAGTTCCGCGAGGATCTCTACTACCGCATCAACGTCATCCCGGTGGGGCTGCCGCCGCTGCGCGAGCGGCGCGAGGACATCCCCCTGCTGGTCGGTCACTTCCTGCACAAGAACTGCGCGACCCTCGGGCTGAAGCCGAAGAAGCTCTCCGCCGAGGCGCTCTCGCTGCTCGAGGGCTACACCTGGCCGGGCAACGTGCGCGAGCTCGAGAACCTGATCGAACGTGCCGTCGCGCTCTCCGCCTCGGACGTGATCACCGCGGTGGACCTGCCGGACTACCTCGCCTCCGGCTCCCGTGCCACCGCAGCCTCGGCCGACCTGCCCGAGGAGGGCCTCGACCTCGAGGCCTTCCTCGACCGCATCCGGACCGACCTCATGCATCAGGCGCTGGCGCGCACCGGGGGCGTCCAGACCCAGGCCGCGGAGCTGCTGGGCATGACCTTCCGCTCCTTCCGCTACTACGCGCGCAAGGCCGGGCTCACCGGGTCCTGACCGACGCCGTGAGCCCGATCCGGGACCCCGACGATCGCGCGCTGCGCCGCAGGCAGCGCGGCGTGGCGCGGCAGCGGGGCGGCGGCGCTCCCGATGCGGTGACGGGTGGACGTGCGCGCGCCGAGGCGGAGCCGAGCCCGCCGCCGCGCCTGCGTCCAGAGGGCAGCCCCGAGGACGAGGCGCTCGAGCGCCTGCCGACGCGGGAGAAGCACGGCGGACGGCGCTCCGAGGCGGCGCATCGCCGGCTCGGACGCCTCCA
>JAFNAE010000118.1 GCA_017860005.1 Acidobacteriota bacterium
CCGGCCGCGGCCCCTGCGCCGGCCGCCGCTCCGGCGCCGGCCGCGGCCCCGGCACCGGCTGCAGCCCCGGCCCCGGCGCCCGCGCCGGCCCCGGCGGCGGCGCCCGGCTCGCTCGAGGAGCGCGTGCGCAAGCTCTCCTCGCCGCTGGTGCGCAACATCGCGCGCGAGCACGGCGTCGACCTCGGCGCGGTCGCCGGCACCGGCGTCCACGGGCGGGTCACCAAGGCCGACATCCTGGGTCACCTCGAGCGGCGCGCCGCGGCGCCGCCCGCCCGCCCGGCCGCCGCCGCGGCCGGCAAGGTCGACACCGGCTTCCACGTGCCGGCCTACCTGCCGGGCGAGAACGTGGTGATCGAGCCGATGTCGAAGATCCGGCAGATCACCGCCGCGCACATGCGCTACTCGAAGGACACCTCGGCGCACGTGACGACGGTCTTCCACTTCGACTTCACCAAGATCGACCGCGCCCGCGCGCGCGCCAAGAACGGCTTCCTCGCGGCCAACGGCACCAAGCTGACCTACATGCCGTTCATCTTCAAGGCGGTGTGCAACGGCCTGAAGGCGAACCCGAAGCTCAACGCGGCGATCGACGGCACCAACGTGGTGTTCAAGAAGGACATCAACCTCGGCATGGCGGTGGCGCTCGACCGGGGCCTGATCGTGCCGGTGATCCGGAACGCGGACCACCTCAACCTGATCGGCCTGGCGAAGGCCGCCAACGACCTCGCCGACCGGGCGCGATCCAAGAAGCTCAATCCGGACGAGGTCAAGGGCGGCACCTTCACGATCACCAACCCGGGCGTCTTCGGCAGCCTGTTCGGCACGCCGGTGATCAACCAGCCGCAGGTCGCGATCCTGGGCGTCGGCACGATCGAGAAGCGGCCGGTGGTCGCCACCGACGCCGACGGCTGCGACACGATCGCGATCCGCGTCATGAGCTACTTCGGCATCACCTACGACCACCGCCTGGTGGACGGCGCCGACGCCGACCACTTCATGAACGACGTCAAGAAGACCCTCGAGAGCGACGCCTGGCCAGAGCTCGAGCCGTACTTCTGACGCGTCGCCTACGCGCGCACGCACTCCCCGAGGCCGCGGCGATCCCGCGGCCTTCGTCGTTCAGTTGGTTGAGCTCTAATCGCGCCCCGGTGTCTTGGCGCGGTGCCGCCGCCCGGGACGTCAGGCCTCGAAGGCCAGGTCGGGGCGGAGCTTGGCTTCCGCGTAGTAGCGGGCCAGGCGCTCGATCAGGGCCAGGGTGACCGCCTCGGCTTCGGCGGCCTGCTGGAAGACCAGCCAGGCCGCGATCGCCTCGCGCTCGACGCCCAGCGAGCGGAAGAGCACGAGCGTCTCGGCGGCCACGCGCCGGACGTCGGCGAAGCGGTTCGCCTCGGCGTAGACCAGGGCCAGGTCGAGCGAGGTGTTGGCGACCTCGTAGGGGAGCTCCGCCTCGGCGAAGCCGTCGATCGCCTCGGTGAGCGCGGCCGCCGCCTCGTCGGTGCGGGCGAGCCGGTTCAGGACGCGCCCTTCCAGCCAGCGCAGGCGGAGCTGGGCCGAGCGGTCGCCGAGGCTCTGGTAGTCGGCGCGGAAGCGGTCGACCTGCTCGAGCGCGGCGGCGCCGTCGCCGGTCTCCATCAGCCACCAGGCGAAGTTGTGCCGCACGGCGAGGAAGAGATGGCGGTCGCGCTCCTCCTCGACCATCTCGAGCGCCTCGCGATAGCACTTTCCGGCCTGGTCGAGATTGCCGCGCAGGATCTGGATCGCGCCCTCGTTGACGCGCGAGCGGCCCTCGAGGTGGCGGTCGCCGAGCTCGCGATAGATGCGGGCGGAGCGCCGCGCCTTGCGCAGCGCCAGGTCGAGCTCGCGCCGGGCGCGCAGCAGGGAGGCTTCGTAGTAGAGGAGCTCCGCGTCGTCGAGCGGGTCGCCGGTGCCCTCGTCGAGCAGGGTTCGCGCCTGGCGCAGGCAGCTCTCCGCGCCGGCGAGGTCGCCCAGGGCGCGCCGGGCGTTGCCGACGTGGCCCAGCGCGCGCCCGCGCAGGTCGAGCACGGCGCGATCGCCGTAGGGGCCGGGGTCGAGGCGGCCGGCGATCTCGAGCGCCATGTCGGCCAGCTCCCGCGCGCGGCGCGGGTCGTCGTAGATCGCCTCGAACGAGGCGTCGATCAGTCCGGCGGCGAAGCTCCAGGTGTCGAAGCGCCGGCTGTTGCGGACCAGCGTCCACTGGCGGGCGACCGGGTGCCGGGCGAAGTCGCGCAGCAGGCTCCTCGCCTCGCCGCGCTCGCGCTCGATGCGCGCCGCCCGGGCTCCGAGGCCCGCGAGGATTCCCGAGATCGAGGGCAGCTCGGAGTCGGTCGCGGGCGGCGTGCCGTCGTGGCGGAGCTCGCGCAGGGCGTCGAGCGACTCGCGGCAGCGCGGGCAGCCGGCCAGGACGTGCTCCAGGATCCGGCGCCGATCGGCGCCGCGCGCCTCCCCGGCGGCGAAGCGCAGCAGGTCCCCGGCGGGTATGAGGCAGTCTTCGCGAGGCGAGGGGTCGCTCATCGGGGGGCCTCCGGCGCGTAGCCGCTCGAGAGCAGCTGCCGCGAGAGAGCGGAGAGGCAGCGCAGGGTCGCCTGGCGGACCGTGTCGGCGCGATAGCCGAGCCGCTCGGCGATCTCGGGGCCGCCGCACTCCAGTCCGTAACGCAGGCGCAGGATGCTGCGGCACCGGGTCGGCAGCTTGGCGACCGCGCCCGACAGGTCGCGCGCGAGATCGCGCTGCTCCTGGCTGCCAGGCTCCTCGCCGGCCACCTCGTCGAGCAGGCCGGCGTCGATCGCCTGGATCAGGGTCCGGCGGCGTCGCCGCCAGTAGAGCAGGCAGAGATTGCGGAGGGTCGCCAGCAGCCACGGCGCCGGAGAGGCGATCGACGACTGCTTGGTCAGGTAGGTCAGGACGACGTCCTGGAGGAGATCCTCCGCGTCCTGCGCCGGGATCCGGAAGCGGATCAGTACCCTGCGAATCTCGGCGTCGAGCCGCTCGAGAATCGCCGTCAGGTCGTCTGGACCGGTTCCCGTTCTGGGTTGACGCAAGTCCACCTTCCTCCGCGAGCTGCGCGCAGTCTAGCACCTCGGAGGGACGGACGAACAGGGTTCCGGTCAGGCCCGCTCAGACGGGCCCGCGGGACCTCGGCTCAGGGCCGGGGCGAACAGGGCACGATCGAACCGTTCTCCTCCCCGATGACCGCGACCATCCAGGCCCAGGTCCGCTCGAACCAGGTGGGCTGGACGGCCTCCCAGGCGGCGGTCGCGTCGCCGATCCGGGTGGATCGGCGCGCCGCCGAGGCGGGCGGAGCGAGGAAGGTGGCCGCGATCACTACGGCCAGGATGAAGCCGGTCCAGCGACGTCGGGAAGCCATAGGCTGCTCCTTTCGAGGGCCCGGGCGACGCGCCGCCCCGGCGCGCGCTCGACCCTCTCGCCTTCATACCGTTACCGCTACCCCCCTGTTTGTGACATCCGGAGCCCAATGGGGCGGTTTCGGGGCGTCCGGGGCGGGTGGTGTCACGTTCCGGGGGGCTGCGGCAACGGTATTTAAGAGGGGGGAGACCGCGCTATGGAACGTCCCAGCTCCGTTCCGGGGGAACCGCTTCCGGCGAGTGACCAGCGGCGGCTCGTGCTGGCCGGCCTGGACGGCATCGACCGCGCCGCCCTGGAGGGCCTGCTCCCGGTGGCGCTGGGCGCAACCGGGGCGGTACTGGTCGAACGCGACCGGGTCGAGGAGGCGGTCGAGGAGGTCGGCCGCGGCCGGGAGGCGGGGGCCCTGACCGCGGTCCTGGTCGGCGCCCGCGCCGGGGAGCGCGAGCTGGTGCGGCTGGCGCGCGGGATCGGCAACCGCGCGGGCCCGATCCCGGTCGTCGTGTTGCTCGCGGCGGCCGTCGCCGAGCAGGTCGAGGCCGCGCTCTCGGAGGGCTGCTCGGACGTCCTGGTGCGCGGCAGGTCGAGCCTCGACGACCTCGTGCGCGCGCTCCGATGCTCCTTCGAGATCGCCCGGCGCGAACGCGCCGAAGAGCGCCTGCGGTTGCGTCTGCTCGAGCCCACCGCGCCGGCCGGACTGCTCGCGGAGGCGCGCCGGTTCGTCGGGCTCGGGCGCACGCTGACGGCCACCGGGCACGACCTCAACAACCTGCTGCAGCCGGTGCTCGGGTACTCCGAGCTGCTCCTGGGGACGATCGAGCCCGACTCGCGGGCGGCCCACTACGCCCAGCAGATCGAGCACTCGGCGCGGCTCGCCGCGGACCTGGTCCACAGGATCCTGACCGCGGTACGCGACGGCGGAGCCCCTGCCGCGCCGGTGGAGGCCGACCAGCGCCTGCTCGGCAGCCAGGAGATCCTGCGCTGGGCGCTGGGCCCGGAGCGGGAGATCGAGGTCCTGCCCGGGGCTCCCGGCGTGCAGGTGCGGCTGCGCGACGGCGCGCTCGAGCAGGTGTTGCTGAACCTGGCCGCGAACGCGCGCGACGCCCTCGCGCCGGGCGGCCGGCTCGTGCTGCGCACGCACGCCGAGGGCGCGGGGGTCTGGCGGCTCGAGGTCGAGGACACCGGCAGCGGGATCCCCGCCGATCGCCTGGCGCGCGTGGTCGAGGCCGGCTACACGACCAAGCCGGCGGGCAAGGGCAGCGGTCTCGGGCTCTGGATCGTGCGCGGGCTGGTCGAGGAGGCGGGCGGCAGCCTCACGATCGAGAGCGTCGAGGGGCAGGGCACGACCGTCACCGTGCGCCTGCCGACCGCGGGCTCGCGGCCCGCGCGGTCCGCGGGCTGAGCCGGGCCGGCTACCAGCCGAGCAGGTAGGCGAACAGCAGCGGCGCCACGATCGTGGCGTCGCTCTCGATCACGTGCTTGGGCGTCCCGACGTCGAGCTTGCCCCAGGTGATCTTCTCGTTGGGGACGGCTCCCGAGTAGGAGCCGTAGCTGGTCGTCGAGTCGCTGATCTGGCAGAAGTAGCCCCAGAACGGGATGTCGTGGATCCCCATGTCCTGGTAGAGCATGGGCACCACGCAGATCGGGAAGTCGCCCGCGATGCCGCCGCCGATCTGGAAGAAGCCGATCGAGGCGCGCGCGCTCTCGGCCTTGTACCACTGCGCGAGCCGGGTCATGTACTCGATCCCGGTGCGCACCGTGTGGACGTTCGTGATCGATCCCTTGAGGACGTGTCCGGCGTACATGTTGCCGAGCGTCGCGTCCTCCCAGCCGGGCACCACCATGGGCAGGTTCTTCTCCGCCGCGGCCATCAGCCAGGAGTCGCGCGGGTCGATCTGGTAGCTGGCGGCGAGCTTGCCCGAGAGCAGCACCCGATACAGGAACTCGTGGGGGAAGAGCCGCTCGCCGCGCGACTCGGCGGACTGCCACTCCTCGAGCACGGCGCGCTCGATGCGCCGCATCGCCTCCTCCTCCGGAATGCAGGTGTCGGTGACGCGGTTGAGGTGACGCTCGAGCAGGTCGCGTTCCTGCGCCGGGGTGAGGTCGCGGTAGTCGGGGACCATCACGTAGTGGTCGTGCGCGACGAGGTTGAACACGTCCTCCTCGAGGTTGGCGCCGGTGCAGCTGATGACGTGGACCTTGTCGCGGCGGATCATCTCGGCGAGCGAGAGGCCGAGCTCGGCGGTGGACATGGCGCCGGCGAGCGTGACCATCATCTTGCCGCCGCGCTCCAGGTGGCGCTCGTAGTCCTCGGCCGCGCGCACCAGCGCGGCCGCGTTGAAATGGCGGAAGTGGTGGCGGATGAACTCGCGGACCGGGGCGTGGGCCAAGGCTGCCTCCTCTAGGCGGGATGCCGCAGGGGGCCGCGGCGGCGGGGGCCACGGCACGCGCGGGATCCTCGGAGAACCGGCTGGGATTCTACGGGATCTAGAATGCGCCACGTGGACGACCCGACGCGGGAGACGCGCTGGAGCTGGCTCGGCCGGCTGCCCTACGCGCAGGCGTTCGACCTCCAGGTCGAGATCCGCGACGAGCTCGCGGCGGGGCGCGGACCCGAGCGCCTGCTCCTGCTCGAGCACCCGCACGTCTACACCCTGGGTCGCAACGCCTCGGAGCGCGACGTGCTGCTGGCGCCGGGCGAGCTCGCGGCGCGCGGCATCGACGTCGCAGCCACCGACCGCGGCGGCCAGGTCACCTACCACGGGCCCGGCCAGCTGGTCGGCTATCCGATCCTCGACCTGAATCCGGACCGGCGCGACCTGCGCCGCTACGTGCGCGACCTCCAGGAGGTGCTCGTGCGCACCCTCGCCGGGTACGGCGTCGAGGCGGCGGGAGGGGAGCGCGAGATCGGCGTCTGGGTGGGCCGGCGCAAGATCGCGTCGATCGGCGTCCACCTCGCGCACTGGCGCACGACCCACGGGTTCGCGCTCAACGTGGACCCCGACCTCGGCCTGTTCGGCGGCATCGTGGCGTGCGGCCTGCCCGGCGTGGAGATGACCTCGATCGCGCGCGAGAGCGGGCGGTCGCCCGCGCTCGAAGAGGTCGGTGCGCGCGTGGTGAGCCACTTCGCCGAGGTCTTCGGGCGCCGCCTGGCGCACGACCCGGAGCTGCGCCCGGCGCCGGTGGAGACGGCGCGGTGAGCCGCCGGGTGGAGCTCGGGCTGACCGCCGTGGTGGTCGCGGTCACCGAGGAGCAGCCCCGGGTGCTGCTCGTGCGCGACGAGGACGGCGGCGACCACGCGCTCCCCACCGGCGTCCTCGACGCCTCGCGCGATCGCACGCTGGAGCTCGCGCTGCGCACCCTGGTCGAGGAGCAGAGCGCGCTCGAGCTCGGCTACCTCGAGCAGCTCTACACGTTCGGCAATCGCTACCGCGATCCGCGCGAGCGCGCCGGGGGGCCGCGGGTGGTGTCGGTCGCCTACCTGGCTCTGGTGCGCGAGGGGCCGCTGCCCGGGGCCTGCGCGGCGGCGTGGCGGGCCTGGTACGACTTCCTGCCCTGGGAGGACTGGCGCGCCGGGCGGCCGGCGACGCTCGACCGCACCATCGCGCCCGAGCTCGCGCGCTGGACGCGCAAGGGCCGCGGGCGGGTGAGCGTGCGCCAGCGCCGCGAGCGCGCCGACATCTGCTTCGGCCTCGGCGGCGCGCCCTGGGACGGCGAGCGCGTGCTCGACCGGCTCGAGCTGCTCTACGAGGCGGGGCTCGTGGCGGAGGCCTGGCGCGCCGGGGGAGGGCGGGGCGAGACCTCGGCCGAGGAGTCGGTGTCGGCGGCCGCCGACGCCGGCGTGCGACTGGGCCGTCCGCTGGCGCTCGACCATCGCCGCATCCTGGCTTCGGCGCTCGGCCGCCTGCGCGGCAAGCTGCGCTACCGGCCGGTGGTGTTCGAGCTGCTGCCGCGCACCTTCACGCTGCTCACCCTCCAGCGCACGGTCGAGGCGCTCGCCGGGCGCAGGCTGCACAAGCAGAACTTCCGCCGGCTGGTGGAGGCCGGGGGCCTGGTCGAGGGCACCGGCAAGCGGACCTCCGACACCGGCGGCCGGCCGGCGGAGCTGTTCCGCTTCCGGCGCGAGGTGCTGCGCGAGCGGCCCGCCCCGGGCGTCGGCCTGCCCGGGCTCGGCACGCACGGCTGAGCGGAGGGCGACGGTGACCTCTCCGTTCGATCGTCTCTATCGCCGGCCGCTGGCGCTGCTCACCGACCTCTACCAGGTGACCATGGCGCTCGGCCATTTCCGGCGGCCCGACGCGGACCTCGAGGCGGCCTACCACCTCTTCTTCCGCGACAACCCGTTCGGCGGCGGCTTCGCGGTGGCGTGCGGCCTGGAGAGCGCGGTGACCTACCTGGAGCGGCTGCGCTTCGAGCGCGACGATCTCGACTACCTGGCGTCGCTCGCCGGCGGCGACGGGCGTCCGCTCTTCCCCGGGGACTTCCTCTCCTTCCTCGCCGGGTGGCGCTTCCGCGGCGACGTGGACGCCGTGGCCGAAGGCACGGTGGTGTTCGCGCACGAGCCCCTGCTGCGCGTCACCGGGCCGATCCTCGACGCGCAGCTGGTCGAGACGGCGCTGCTCAACCTGATCAACTTCCCGACCCTGGTGGCGACCAAGGCGGCGCGCCTGGCGATCGCGGCGGAAGGGCAGCCGGTGATCGAGTTCGGCCTGCGTCGCGCGCAGGGCATCGACGGCGGAGTGACCGCCACGCGCGCTGCCTACGTGGGTGGGTGCGAGGGGAGCAGCAACCTGCTCGCGGGCGAGCTGTTCGGCATCCCGGTGCGCGGCACCCACGCGCACTCCTGGGTGTCCTCGTTCGACTCGGAGGAGGAGGCCTTCCGCGCCTACGCCGCGGTGCAGCCGGGCAACTGCGTCCTGCTGGTCGACACCTACGACACGCTCGAGGGCGTGCGGCGGGCGGCGCGCGTCGGCCTCGAGATGCGCGCGCGCGGCGAGCGGCTGGCCGGCATCCGGCTCGACTCCGGCGACCTCGCCTACCTCTCGATCGAGGCGCGGCGGATCCTGGACGAGGCCGGCCTCTCCGAGGTCGCGATCCTGGCCAGCAACAACCTCGACGAGCACCTGATCGAGAGCCTCCGTCTGCAGGGGGCGCGCATCGACACCTGGTGCGTGGGCACCGCGCTGGTGACCGCCCAGGACGACCCCGCGCTGGGCGGCGTCTACAAGCTGGGCGCGATCCGGCGTCCCGGCGAGCCCTGGCGCGCCCGCCTCAAGCTCTCCGAGCAGACGGCGAAGACCACCACGCCGGGGGTCCTGGGCGTGCGCCGCTTCCGGCGCCCCGACGGGAGCCTGGTCGC
>JAFNAE010000264.1 GCA_017860005.1 Acidobacteriota bacterium
CCGGCAGTGATCCGGACGACGAGACGCTGGATTCCCCTCCTGGTCGCCGTCGGCCTGTGCGCCGTCGGCTGCGCCGAGCCGGTGCTCGACGCCGAGGACCTCGACGACTCGATCGCCGACCTGCGCGACTCGCTCGACGCCGGCGAGCGCGGCAAGTTCGACGCCGCGGTCGATGTCGTGCGGCAGGCCGCGGCCGGCGAGGTCCCGGGAACGAAGGCCTTCTCGCTCAACGGCCTGACCGCCGCCGAAGTCCTGGCGGAGGCCGAGCGCATCGAGCTGCGCCGCGACCGCGCCATGGAGGAGGAGTCCGCCCGCGCCCACCTCGAGATCCTCGCCGCCGAGGAGGAGCTCGCCCGGTTGCGCGTGGTCGAGTTCGTGGCGCAGCCGATCGGCGACTCGAGGATGGAGGCCGACCTCACCGTCCGCAACGACCTCGAGTTCGCGGTCGAGACCGCCTGGCTCTCGATCGAGGTGGGCGTGCCCGGCGGGCAGGCCGCCGCCGGCGAGGAGTTCCTCTCCTTCCAGCCCCCCCTGCGCCGGGGCGAGCAGCGCACGGTGCGCATGCAGGTGCTGGGCGACGAGGCGCGCTCGCTGCCGGTCGAGCCGCCGGCGGAGCTGCGCTGCCGCTTCGTGATGGCGGAGCAGGGCGGAAAGGTCGCGCTCCAGGCGCCCACGCCCGACGAGCGGCAGCGAGCCGAGGCGTCCATCGCCGCGTCCGAGAAGCGCATCCAGGAGCTCGACGCCCGCCTGGCCGCGCTGCCGCCGGCCCCGAAGAAGTAGCAGCCCGCCTCGCGGGGCGTCGGGCGCCGGTTCCCGCGCGCGATATGCTCCGGCGGCGGAGCGCCTCTCGCTCCGCCCGAGTCTCCCGAGCCGACCGCTCGGAGACCTCCCTACGAGGTGTCGAATGCCCGCCACGACTTCCGTTGCCGAGTCCCTGATCGCCCTCGAGAACCGCTACGGCGCCCACAACTACCATCCCCTCGACGTCGTGGTCGAGCGCGGCGAAGGCGTCTACCTCTGGGACGTCGACGGCCAGCGCTACATGGACTTCCTCTCGGCCTACTCCGCGGTCAACCAGGGCCACAACCACCCGCGCATCGCGGAAGCGCTCATCGCGCAGGCGCGGCGCCTGGCACTGACCTCGCGCGCCTTTCGCAACGACCGCTTCCCGCCCCTGCTCGAGAAGCTCTGTACCCTGACCGGCTTCGACATGGCGCTGCTCATGAACAGCGGAGCGGAGGCGGTGGAGACCGCGATCAAGGCCGTCCGCAAGTGGGGCTACGACCGCAAGGGCATCGCCTACCCCGAGGCCGAGATCGTCACCTTCGAGGGCAACTTCCACGGCCGCACCACGACCATCGTCGGCTTCTCCACCGACCCCGACAGCACCAACCGGTTCGGACCGTTCACTCCGGGCTTCGTGACCGTGCCCTACGGCGACCTCGAGGCCGCGCGCGCGGCGATCGGGCCGAAGACCTGTGCGGTGCTGGTCGAGCCGATCCAGGGCGAGGCCGGCGTGCTGATCCCGCCGCCCGGGTTCCTCAAGGGACTTCGGAAGCTCTGCGACGAGGCCGGCGTGCTCCTGATCCTCGACGAGATCCAGTCCGGACTGGGCCGCACCGGCAGGCTCTTCGCCTTCGAGCACGAGGGGATCCGGCCCGACGGCGTGACCATCGGCAAGGCGCTCTCGGGCGGCTTCTACCCGGTCTCGGCGTTCCTGGCGAAGAGAGAGGTCATGGACGTCTTCACCCCCGGCATCCACGGCTCGACCTTCGGCGGCAACCCGCTCGCCTGTGCGGTGGCCAGCGCCGCCCTCGACGTGCTCGTCGAGGAGCGCCTGGTCGAGAACGCGGCCACGCTCGGCCGGCACCTCGCCGAGCGGCTCGGCCAGCTGCGCTCGCCCAAGGTCAAGGCCGTGCGCTGCCTGGGCCTGTGGGCGGGCATCGACCTGCACGAGACCGCCGGCGGCGCGCGCAAGTACTGCCTGGCCCTGAAGGACCGCGGCATGCTGTGCAAGGACACCCACACCCACACCATCCGCCTGGCGCCGCCGCTGGTGATCAAGAAGGACCAGCTGGATTGGGCGGTGGACCAGCTCCAGGCCGTGCTGGCGGACTAGCTCCTTGGAGCCGGCCGCCGGCGCCCGGCCTCGATTCACGGCGCGAGCTCGATCCCCTCCTGCTTCGCGTCCACGGTCGTGCCCGCCTCGCCGGCGAGGATGCGGCCGAGGTCCTCGAGGGCGCCGATCGCGGCGCGCTTGCCGGTCTTGGTGACGAAGCGGCAGGCGGCCGCGACCTTGGGGCCCATCGAACCGGCGGCGAACTCGTAACCGGCGAGCGCGGCGGGCGAGGCGCGGCGGATCGCGCGCTGTGCCGGGGTGCCCCAGTCCAGGCAGACGGCGGGAGCGTCGGTGAGCATGACGAAGACGTCGGCGCGCATCTCGCGCGCCAGCAGCTCCGAGGCGAGGTCTTTGTCGATCACGCACTCGGTACCGACCAGCCGGCGCTGGTCGCCGCCCTCGTACATGGTCGGGATGCCGCCGCCGCCCGCGGCGATCACGATCGTGCCGTGGCGCAGCAGCCAGCGGATCGGCCGGATCTCGAAGATGCGCTTGGGCTCCGGCGAGGCGACCACGCGCCGCCAGTGCTCGCCGTCGAGCTTGAAGATCCAGCCGCGCTCGGCGGCCAGGCGATCGGCCTCCGGCTTCGGGTAGACGGGCCCGATGAACTTGGTCGGGTTGGCGAACGCAGGGTCGTTCGGATCGACCTCGACCATGGTGAGGAGCGTCGCGAGCGGCCGGTGGAAGGGCACCAGGTTGCCCAGCTCCTGCTCGATCATGTAGCCGATCATGCCCTCGGTCTGGGCGCCGAGCACGTCGAGCGGATAGGTCTCGACCTGCTGGTAGGCCGCGCCCTGGAGCGCCAGCAGGCCGACCTGCGGGCCGTTGCCGTGGCCGATCACGAGCTGGTGCTGGACCGCGACCGGGGCCAGCATCTCGGCCGCCAGGCGCACGTTGCGACGCTGGTTCTCGGCGCTCATCGCCTCGCCCCGCTTGAGCAGGGCGTTGCCGCCGAGCGCGACGACGACCAGCACGGATCAGTCCCCGAGGGTGGCGACCAGGATCGCCTTGATCGTGTGCATGCGGTTCTCGGCCTGGTCGAAGGCGACGTTGGCCTCCGACTCGAAGACGTCGTTGGTGACTTCCAGGCCGTTGGCGAGGCCGTAGGTCTCCGCGATCTGGCGGCCGATCGTGGTCTCG
>JAFNAE010000119.1 GCA_017860005.1 Acidobacteriota bacterium
GACGCGCAGTATGCGCCCAACAACACCCACCTGATCGGCCTGGGCCGCAACCTGACCGACGAGGACGTGCGCGTGCGCCGCAAGGTGGCGGTGATCGGCTACGCGCTCGCCGACCGGCTCTTCCCTTTCACCGATCCGCTCGACAAGGTGATCAAGGTCGACGGGCGCAAGTACACCGTGGTCGGCGTGTTCGAGGAGAAGAAGTCGGCGATGGGCGGCAACTTCGACAACTACATCATGCTGCCGATCACGACCTGGGTCGCCGCGTACGGCCTCAAGGACAACGACGGCAACCGGGAGCGCTCGGTCAACGTCACGGTGCGCGCGCGCACGCCCGAGCTGCTGGCCGAAGCGATCGAGGAGACGCGCGCGGTCCTGCGCGTGGCGCGCGGCGTGCGGCCGGGCGAGGACGACGATTTCGACATCTTCACCAACGACAGCCAGATCAAGGCGATGAACCAGGCCACGGCCGGCGTGAAGCTGGGCGCGTTCGTGATCGGCATCATCGCGCTGGTGGTGGCCGGCATCGGCATCATGAACATCATGCTGGTGTCGGTGACCGAGCGCACGCGCGAGATCGGCATCCGCAAGGCGCTGGGCGCCAAGCGCCGCGACGTGCTCGCGCAGTTCCTGCTCGAGGCGATCCTGCTCTGCAACACGGGCGGCGTGGCGGGCGTCGCGCTCGGCTTCGCGCTCGGCAACCTGGTCGCGCTGTTCGCGAAGTTCCCGGTCCACGTGCCGCTCGACTGGGCGGTCCACGGCCTCGTCTTCTGCACCGTGGTGGGCCTGACCTTCGGGCTCTGGCCCGCGGTCAAGGCGTCCAAGCTGGCGCCGATCGAAGCGCTGCGCTGGGAGTGAGCGCCGGGGCGGGCCCGGCTGCGCTCAGGCCGTCCGGTAGCGGCGGCCGAGGTGGTGCTGGGCCTGGCGCTTCCACCAGCCCCAGTCGTGCGCGACGTCGTGGCCCCAGAGGTCGAGCTCGTGCGGGATCGACTTGGCCGCCAGCGCCGCGGCGAGCGCGCGCGTCTCCTCGATGCAGCCCTCCTCCCACATGCCCTGGCCGCAGACCAGCACCAGGTGCGTGTTGCGGCGCACGCGCTCGAGCGGCTCGCCCTCCAGGTTGGGAACGTAGGCGAGCGGGTTGTTGAAGTAGACCTCGAGGTCGCTGAAGCCGTCGGTGAAGTGGGTCATCGAGTAGCGGCCGCTCAGGCAGAGCGCCCAGCGGAAGGTCTCGGGGTACTTGAGCGCGACGTTGGCGGCGTAGAAGGCGCCCAGCGAAGCGCCCGCCGCCGCGATCGGGATGGCGGGGCTCTGGCAGTCCTCGCGGATCCTGGGCACCAGCGTCTCGACCAGGAAGCGCTCGTAGGCGGCGTGGCGCCGGATGCGCCAGGCCGGCTCGTGGTCGCGCCGGGTCCAGGCCTCGGCCACGTTCGACTCCGGGCAGTAGAGCTTCAGGCGGCCGCCGTCGACGAGCGGCGCCAGGGCCTCGAGCATGCCCTGCGCCTCCCACTCGTGGGCGAACCCGGCGGCGGTGGGGAAGACGAGCAGGGGCGCGCCCCAGTGGCCGTAGGACCAGAGGCTCAGACTGCGGCCGAGCTGCGGGCTGTGGACGCGTTCGAGGCGCTTCTTCATCGCGGTTCTCCTGGCGCGGCTCCGGGCCGGGAATCCTAGCCGAGGGCTTCGCGCGCCGCGCGTCGCCCCGCGCCCGCGCGGCGGCGCGAGGAGGGGCCCGCGCGCCGGCGAGGGCGCCGCTCCCCGCGCGGGTCTTGACGGAGGGGCCCGCTTGTGAGACCTTTCACAAACTTTTTTGCCCGGCCGGAAGGCGTGGGATATCGTCTTCGGTCGCCAACGCCGGAAGGACAGTCTCCAGAGAGGGAAATGGCCCAGGTCTTCACCAAGAGCGCCAACGCCTTCGCACGCAGCAGCCTCGTCGCCGGCCTCCTGCTGGTGGCGGGCGCGGGCGCCGGGCTCTGGGTGCTGGCGCGCTCGGGCTACGTGACCCGCCAGGGGCTCGTGCTCGAGCAGCCCGTCCCCTTCTCCCACGACCACCACGTGGGCCAGATCGGCATCGACTGCCGCTACTGCCACACCGCGGTGGAGACCTCGGCGACGGCGGGCATCCCGCCCACCGCGACCTGCATGAACTGCCACAAGCAGCTGTGGACCAACGCGGCGCTGCTCGAGCCGGTGCGCGCCAGCTTCCGCGACAACCTTCCGCTCGCCTGGAGCAAGGTCCACGACCTGCCCGACTTCGTCTACTTCGATCACAGCATCCACGTCGCCAAGGGCGTCGCCTGCGTCACCTGCCACGGCCAGGTCGACCGCATGCCGCTCATGTACCAGTTCCCGAGCCTGCAGATGGAATGGTGCCTCGCCTGTCACCGCGACCCGGTCAAGAACCTGCGCCCGCGCGAAGAGGTCACCAACGTCGCGTGGCAGCCGCCCGTCGACCTCGAGAAGCGCCAGCACGAGTGGGCGCAGCTCTACGCCGTGAAGTCGAAGACCAGCTGCTCGACCTGCCACCGCTAGAGCCCGACATGACCGAGGCCGTCTCCAAGCTCCCCATCCTCCAGGACCCGGGCGACTGCCACGCCGAGTGGCGCCGCCCGGAGGCCGCCGCCGCGCCGCTCGAGCTCGCCGCCGTGCGCGAGCGGCTCGCCGCCGGGCGCGGGCCGCGCTACTGGCGCAGCCTCGAGGAAGTCGCCGCCACGCCCGAATTCGCCCAGATGCTCGAGCGCGAGTTCCCGCGCTTCGCCGCCGAGTGGCCGTCCGACGTCTCGCGCCGCAACTTCCTGCAGCTCGCAGCGGCCGGGCTCGGCCTCGCCGGGCTGACCGCCTGCACGCGCCAGCCGATCGAGAAGATCGTCCCCTACGTGCGCCAGCCCGAGGAGCTCGTCCCGGGCCGGCCGCTCCTGTTCGCCACCGCGATGCCGCTCGTCGGCCGCGCCGTGCCGCTGCTCGCGGAGAGCCACGAGGGGCGCCCCACCAAGGTCGAGGGCAATCCCGAGCACGCGGCGAGCGGCGGCGCCACCTCGGCGATCGCGCAGGCCTCGGTGCTCGGCCTCTACGATCCCGACCGCTCGCAGGCGCCGGTCTACCTGGGCCGCGCCGCGACCTGGCAGGAGTTCGACCGCCAGCTGGGGGTCGTGATGGGAGCGCAGGCGGGCTCGGGCGGCGCCGGCCTGCGCCTGCTCACCGGGCCGGTCACCTCGCCCACCGAGGCGGCGGCGATCCAGGGCCTGCTGGCGTCCTATCCGCAGGCGAAGTGGCACCGCTGGGATCCGCTCCACGAGGACCGGGCGCTGGCCGGCTCGCTGGCCGCCTTCGGCCGCGCCTTGGACGTGCGCTACGACCTCGCCAAGGCCGACGTCGTGCTCGCCCTGGACTCCGACTTCCTGGTCGGCGGAGCGGGCGCGGTCCGCTACGCGCGGGACTTCGCCGCGCGGCGGAAGGTCACGCCCGAGGCGTCCGGGATGAACCGGCTCTACGTCGCGGAGGCCTCCCCGAGCGCGACCGGCACCATGGCCGACCATCGGCTGGCGCTGCGCCCGAGCCAGTTCCCGCAACTGGTGCTGGCGCTCGCGGCGGCCCTGGGCGTGCCGGGCAGCTCGGCGCCCGTCGGGCTCGACGCCGCGACCCGGCGCTGGAGCGAGGCGGCGGCGCGCGATCTCGCGGCGCACCGCGGCCGGTCCCTGGTGATCGCCGGCGAGGCGCTGAGCGCGGCGGCGCACGCGGTGGTGCACGCGATCAACGCCGCGCTGGGCGCCGCCGGCGAGACCGCGATCTACAGCGAGGCGGCGGAGGTGGACCCGGTCGACACCGGCGCCTCGCTGGCCGCCCTGACCGCGGATCTGCGCGCGGGCCAGGTCGACGTGCTGCTCGTGGCGGGCGTCAATCCGGTCTACGACGCTCCGGCCGGTCTCGACTTCGCGAGCGCGATCAACAACGGGCGCACCTTCACCGCCCACCTCGGCCTCCACGCCGACGAGACCGCCGAGCTCTGTCGCTGGCACCTCCCCGCGGCCCACTACCTCGAGAGCTGGGGCGACGCGCGGGCCTTCGACGGCAGCGTCTGCCTGATCCAGCCCCTGATCGAGCCGCTCTACGGCGGACGGAGCCTCGCCGAGGTGGTCGCCGCGGCGGGCGGCCGGGCCGGCGCCAGCGGCTTCGACCTCCTGCGCGAGCAGTGGCAAGCGCTCTCGGACGACGACTTCCGCCGCGCCCTCCACGACGGTTTCGTGGCCGGCACGGAGCCGCCGGCGCTCGCGCCCGAGCCCGGCGCCGGGGTCGCCGCCGCGCTCGCCGAGCTCGCCTCGGCGGCGCCGGCCGAAGGCTTCGAGCTCGCGCTGCGCCCCGACCCGTCGGTGCTCGACGGCCGCTTCGCCAACAACGGCTGGCTGCAGGAGTGTCCGAAGCCGATCACCAAGCTGACCTGGGACAACGTGCTGCTGCTCTCGCCGCGCAGCGCCCAGGAGATCGGCACGAGCAACGAGCAGGTGGTCGACATCGAAGTCGCCGGCCGCCGCCTCCGGGCGCCGGCCTGGATCCTGCCCGGCCAGCCGGACGGCGTCGCGACCCTGCACCTGGGCTACGGCCGCGCGCGCGGCGGCCGCGTCGCCGAGGGTTGCGGGGTGAACGCCTTCGCGCTCCAGGGCAGCACGGCGGAGTGGAACCTGCAGGGCGCTTCGCTCGCGCCCGCCGACGAGAAGCGGCCGCTCGCCTGCACCCAGGGTCACTACGCGATCGAAGGCTGGCTCGAGGAGGAGTCCCACGAGGCGGAGCGGCGGCATCTGGTGCGCGAGGCCAGCCTCGAGCAGTACCGCGCCGACCCGGCCTTCGTGCGCGCGGCCGACGAGAAGCACATCGACGCCACCACCTCCTTCGCGCCCGGCTTCGACTACGGCCAGGGCTACGCCTGGGGCATGACCATCGACCTCAACGCCTGCACCGGCTGCAACGCTTGCGTGGTGGCGTGCGTCGCGGAGAACAACATCCCGGTGGTGGGGCGAGACCAGGTGCGGCGGGGCCGCGAGATGCAGTGGATCCGCGTCGACCGCTACTTCCGCGGCGGCCTCGACGAGCCGGAGGCGATCGTCCACCAGCCCGTGCTCTGCATGCAGTGCGAGCAGGCCCCGTGCGAGACGGTGTGCCCGGTGGCGGCCACCACGCACTCGAGCGAAGGCCTGAACGACATGGTCTACAACCGCTGCGTGGGGACGCGCTACTGCGCCAACAACTGCCCCTACAAGGTGCGGCGCTTCAACTTCCTGCTCTACCAGGACTGGGAGACGCCGCAGCTCAAGCTGGCGCGCAACCCCGACGTCACCGTGCGCAGCCGCGGCGTGATGGAGAAGTGCACCTACTGCGTGCAGCGCATCAACCACGCCCGCATCGAGGCCGAGCGCGAGCGCCGGACGATCCGGGACGGCGAGGCGCGCACCGCCTGCCAGCAGGCCTGCCCGGCCGACGCCATCGTCTTCGGCAACCTCAACGACCCCGAGGCGCGGGTGACGAAGTCGAAGCGCGACCCGCGCAACTACGCGCTGCTCGCCGAGCTCGGCACCCGCCCGCGCACGACCTACCTCGCGATCGTCCGCAACCCGAACCCGGAGCTCGCCGGATGAGCGTCGCCGATCCCCCGCGCCACCCCGTGGTGCCCCGCGACCCGCCGGTTCTGGCGCCGGGCCACACCGCCGCCTCGGTCACCGACAAGATCAGCTCGGTGGTGTTCGGCAAGATGCCGGTCTGGTTCTACGCCGGCATGGCGGTCGCCTTCGGCGGCGTGATGATGCTGCTGCTCTCGCTCACCAAGCTGGTGTTCACCGGTATCGGGATCTGCTGCTGCTCCGGCAGGAGTGGCGGACGTCGATCAACCGCTTCGCGGAGGCGATGACGCTCTTCGCGGTGGCGTGCGCGGTCATCTATCCGCTCTTCCACACCGGCCGCCCGTGGCTGGCGGTGTACTGGCTGCTGCCCTATCCGAACACCATGGGCATGTGGCCGAACTTCCGCTCGCCGCTGATCTGGGACGTGTTCGCGGTCTCGACCTACGGCTCGGTGTCGCTGCTGTTCTGGTACATCGGCCTGATCCCGGACCTGGGCACGCTGCGCGACAAGGCCAAGAACCTCTGGCAGAAGCGCATCTACGGCACCCTGTCGATGGGCTGGCGCGGCTCGGCGCGGCACTGGCACAACTACGAGCAGGCCTACCTGCTGCTCGCCGGCCTCTCGACCCCGCTCGTGCTCTCGGTGCACTCCGTGGTGTCGTTCGACTTCGCGTCCGGCCAGATCCCGGGCTGGCACACCACGATCTTCCCGCCCTACTTCGTCGCCGGCGCCGTATTCGCCGGCTTCGCGATGGTGATCACGCTCGCGCTGCCGCTGCGGCGCCTGTTCGGGCTCCAGGACTTCATCACCGACAAGCACCTCGACAACATGTCGAAGGTGATGCTGGTGACCGGACTGATCGTCGCCTACGGCTACCTGATGGAGGCCTTCACTTCCTGGTACAGCGGCAACATCTTCGAGACCTACGTGATGAAGAACCGTCTCGAGGGGCCGTACCGTTGGCTGTACTACTCGCTGCTCGTCTGCAACGTCCTCGCCGTGCAGCCGCTCTGGTTCCGGCGCGTGCGCTACTCGCCGCTCGCGATCTGGGCGATCTCCATGTTCGTCAACGTCGGCATGTGGCTCGAGCGCTTCGTGATCATCCCGATGAGCCTCCACCGCGACTTCCTGCCCTCGTCGTGGGACATGTACTACCCGACGGCCTGGGATTTCTCGACCTTCTTCGGCACCATCGGCCTGTTCCTGGCCCTGATGTTCCTGTTCATCCGCGTCTTCCCGGCGATCGCGATCTTCGAGATGCGCACCCTGACGCCGGAGGCCAAGGTGAAGGAGCCGGCGCACTGACATGCACGCCGAAACCCGCGCACCCGAGCTCCACGGCCTGCTCGCCGAGTACCGTTCGGCGCAGGAGCTGCTCGACGCCACCCGGCGCGCCCACGCCGAGGGCTTCCGCGCCATGGACGCCTACACGCCCTACCCGGTCGAGGAGATCGCGGAGGTGGTGTGCGACCACCACCGGTCCAGGGTGCCGCTGGTGTGCCTGATCGGAGGGGTGGTGGGAGCGCTCTCGGGCTGGGCGCTCGTCTGGTGGACCTCGAGCATCGCCTACCCGCTCAACATCGGCGGCAAGCCGTACAACAGCTGGCCGGCCTTCATCCCGGTCATCTTCGAGTGCACGATCCTGTTCGCGGCCTTCTCGGCGGGCATCGGGATGCTCGCGCTCAATCGTCTCCCGGAGCCGTACCACCCGGTGTTCAACGTCGGCAGCTTCCGCGAGCGGGGCAGCCGGGAGGGCTACTTCCTGTGCATCGAGGCCGGCGACGAGCGCTTCGACCGGACCCGCACGCGCGAGTTCCTGACCGCGACCGGCGCGCTGGAGGTCCACGAAGTTGAGGCCTGAGACGGTGCGCCCGATCCGCTTCGCGGTCCGCGCCGGGGCGGCGCTGTTGCTCGCCCTGGCGGCCGCCGGTTGCCGGCAGGACATGCACGACGCGCCACGCTACAAACCGCTCGCCGCGAGCGACTTCTTCGCCGACGGCGCCTCGGCGCGCCCGCTGCCCGCGCACGCGGTGGCGCGCGGCCAGCTGCGCGAGGACAAGCTCTTCCACACCGGCTACACGCCGGCGGGCGACATCGTGGGCACGATTCCGATGCCCGTCACCCGGGAGCTGCTCCAGCGCGGGCGAGAGCGCTACGGGATCTTCTGCGCGCCGTGTCACGGCGCCACCGGCGACGGGCGCGGCATGGTCGTGCAGCGCGGCTACAAGCAGCCGTCGTCGTACCACGTCGACCGCCTGCGTCAGGTGCCGGTGGGCTACTTCTTCGACATCATGACCAACGGCTTCGGCGTCATGCCCAGCTACGCCGCCCAGGTGCCGCCGGAGGACCGCTGGGCGATCGCGGCGTACCTGCGCGCGCTGCAGCTCTCCCAGTACTTCGACGCGGCCAGCCTGAGCGCGGAGGAGCGGGCGCAGCTGGACGCTCCCGCCCACGCACCGGGCGCGCCGCCGGCGGGCCATTGAGAGGCGGCGGAACGACGAGATGAGCGCCATCGACAACCCCGTGCCGGCGGACCGGTTCCGCGCGCCCGACGAGCTGCGCGGCGTCGCGGGCAGAGCCCTCGTGGTGGGCGCAGTGGCTGCCGCGGCGACCGCGGCCGGTGCCTTCCTCGATGCCGACGGATTCTTCCGCGCCTACCTCGTGGCGTGGCTGCTCTGGCTGACGGTGGCGACCGGCAGCCTCGGCCTGCTGCTCATCCACCACCTCTCCGGTGGACGCTGGGGCCTCGCCCTGCGCCGGCCGATGGAGGCCGCGGCGCGCACCATGCCGGTGATCGGCCTGCTCGCGGTGCCGCTGTTCTTCGGCCTCGACCGCCTCTTCCTGTGGGCGGACCACGCGCGCGTCGAGGGCGACCACCTGCTCGAGCACAAGGCCGTCTACCTCAATCCGGTCGCGTTCACCGCGCGCACGGTGTTCACGCTCGCGCTGTTCGCGCTGTTCGCCTTCCTGCTCGCGCGCAGGTCCGCCGCCCAGGACGTCGAGGGCGACCGGGGCAAGGCGTGGTCGATGCAGAAGCTCGCCTCGATCGGGCTGCTCCTGTTCGTCATCGCGATGAGCTTCCTGGGCTTCGACTGGTTGATGTCGCTCGACCCCTACTGGTTCTCGAGCCTGTACGGCGGCATCTTCCTCGCCGGCGCGGCGATCGCCTCGCTCACCTTCCTGATCCTGGTCGCGAGCTGGCTGGCCGAGCGCGAGCCGATGTCGGCCGTCTACACGGCCAAGCGCTTCCACGATTTCGGCACCCTGCTGTTCGCGTTCGTGATGTTCTTCACCTACCTGTGTATCTCGCAGTTCATCATCGCGTACCAGGGCAACCTGCCCGAGGAAGTGACGTGGTTCAAGGAGCGCTTCCACGGCTATTGGGCGTGGGTCGCGGTGGGCCTGCTCGTCTTCCACTTCTTCTTCCCGTTCCTGATCCTGCTCCATCGCTCGGTGAAGAGGAAGGCGAGGACCCTGGCGCGCATCGCCCTGTTCGTCCTCTTCATGCGCTGGGTGGACCTGATCTGGCAGTCGCGTCCCACCTTCGTCCACGAGGGGCTGCCCGTGACCTGGATCGACGCCGCGGCCACGGTCGCGGTCGGAGCCCTGTGGATCCACTTCTTCGTGCGCGCGCTCGCCAGCCGGCCGCTGCTGCCGGTCGGGGATCCCGCGCTCCGGGAGGTGCTCGGCCATGACTGAGAGCCCCCACGAGACCCCGGGCACGGGCGCGATCGACCACGAGATCGACCGCCGCGGCATCGTCAAGACCGGCGTCTGGCTCGTCGCCATCACGCTCGGGTCCTTCGTGGTCGCCTGGCTGTTCTACGAATCGCTGGCCGCGACCGAGGCGGCGCGCGACCCGCGGCCTTCGCCGCTGATCGGCGCGGCGCCGCTGGCGGCGCCACCGGCGCCGCTCCTCCAGCCGGCGCCGGAACGCGAGCTCGCGGCCCTGCGCCGGCGCGAGGCGGCCCGCCTCCAGGGCTGGGGCTGGGTCGACCGCGGCGCGGAGATCGCCCACGTGCCGGTCGAGCGCGCGATCGAGGCCGTCGCGGCGAGCGGGCAGCTGCCCGACTTCACGCTCTCGCCGGCGGGGACGCCAGCGCCGTGAGCCGCTCCGGTCCGGGTGCTCCGGGGACGCTGGCCCTGGTGCTGTGCGGCGCGCTGGCGGCGGCCGCGGCGCCGGCGCAGTTCATGACCGGGCGCGGCATGGCGCAGGCGACCGGAGCGCCCGCGCTCTCGGCCCAGGAGATCGTGGCGCGGGTCGGTTTCGACCAGCGGCTGGGCGCCCAGCTGCCGCTCGAGGCGGTGTTCCGCGACGAGTCCGGGGCGCCGGTGCGCCTGGGCGAGCTGTTCGGCACCCGGCCGGTGGTGATCGGTCTCGTCTACTACCGTTGCCCCATGCTGTGCACGCTGGTGGAGCGCGGGGCGGCCTCCGCCACGCGCCCGACCGGGCTCGTCCCGGGCGCCGATTTCGACTTCGTCTTCGTCAGCTTCGACGCCGCCGACACCCCCGAGCGCGCGGCCGCGAAGAAGCAGGAGACGCTGGTCGCCTACGGCGCCGGCGGGGACGCCTCGGGCTGGCACTTCCTGACCGGAGACGAGGCGGCGATCCGCGCCCTCACCGAGGCGGTCGGCTTCCGCTGGACCGCCGACCCGGTGAGCGGCCAGTTCGCGCACGCCGCCGGGCTCGTGGTCGCGACACCGGACGGCCGCGTCTCGCGCTATCTCTACGGCACCGAGTACGCGCCTCGCGACCTCAAGCTCGCGTTGGTCGAATCCTCCGCGGGGCGCATCGGCGGGCCGGTGGAGCAGATGCTGCTCTTCTGCTTCCGCTACGACGCCGGGCTCGGCCGCTACACCGCGGTCTCGATGCTCGCTCTGCGAATCGCCGCCGCGGTGACGCTGGCGGCCCTCGTCGTCTACTTCGCCTTCGCCCTGCTGCGCGGGCGGGGCCGCAAGCGCCTCGCGGCCGGAGGACTCGCCTGACCATGCCGTTCAAGATCCCCTTCATGCCGGAGCAGGCCTCGTCGATGGCGGGCGAAGTCGACGCGCTGACCCTCTACCTGGTCGCCATGGCGAGCTTCTTCACGGTGCTGGTCGCGGCCATGGTCATCTACTTCGCGATCCGCTACCGGCGCCGGTCCCCGGACGAGGTCGGCGGCAGCTTCGACAACTCCGCGCTGCTCGAGATCACCTGGACCGTGATCCCGGTGCTGATCGTGCTCTTCACCTTCGTCTGGGGAGCGCGGGTCGCTTTCCGTCTCTACCGGCCGCCGGCCGACGCGGTCCAGTACTACGTCACCGGCAAGCAATGGATGTGGAAGACGCAGCATCCGACCGGACAGCGCGAGATCAACGAGCTGCACGTCCCGCTCGGCCAGCCGGTCAAGCTGCTGATGACCTCCGAGGACGTCATCCACAGCTTCTTCGTGCCGGCGTTCCGGGTCAAGGCCGACGTGCTCCCCGGCCGCTACACCTCGCTCTGGTTCACGCCCACCAAGACCGGCCGCTTCCACCTCTTCTGCGCGGAGTACTGCGGCGCGGAGCACTCGCGGATGATCGGCTGGGTGACGGTGATGGAGCCCGAGGAGTATCAGGCGTGGCTGGCGAGCGTGCCCACGCAGGGCTCGCCGACCGCGGCCGGCGAACGGCTCTTCGCGCAGCTCGCCTGCCACACCTGTCACCAGGACGCGGCGGGCGCCAAGGGACCGGCGCTCGGCGGCCTCTATGGGCGGCCGGTGGCGCTCGCCGACGGCCGCACCGTGCTCGCCGACGAGAGCTACCTGCGCGAGTCGATCCTCAACCCCGCGGCCAAGGTCGTGGCGGGCTACGAGGCGGTGATGCCGAGCTTCCAGGGCCAGGTGAGCGAAGAGGGGATCCTCGAGCTGATCAACTACGTCAAGAGCCTGCCCGCGGGGGGCAGCGCGTCGGTGGCCGCCGCCTCCGAAGGAGCCCTGTGATGAGCCGAACCGGGACCGCGGAGACCAACTACCTCAACGCGCAGCACGGCCTGAAGTCCTGGCTGCTGACCCTCGACCACAAGCGGATCGGCCTGCTCTACCTGATGGGAGTGAGCTTTTTCTTCCTGCTCGGCGGGATCTTCGCGCTCCTGATCCGCCTCGAGCTGCTCACGCCGCAGGGCGATCTCGTGCAGCCGGACACCTACAACCGGCTGTTCTCGATGCACGGGATCATGATGGTCTTCTTCTTCCTGATCCCGGCGATTCCGGGCGTGCTCGGCAATTTCCTGATCCCGATCATGATCGGAACCCGGGACGTGGCGTTCCCGCGCCTGAACCTGGCCAGCTGGTACATCTTCATGGCGGGCGGCTCGATCACGCTGCTGGGCGTCCTGGCGGGCGGCGTCGACACCGGGTGGACGTTCTATCCGCCCTACAGCTCGCTCTACTCCGCGACCAACGTCCTGACCGTGGGCATCGGCGTGTTCGTGAACGGATTCTCGTCGATCCTCACCGGGCTCAACTTCATGGTCACCATCCACCGCATGAGGGCGCCCGGGATGACCTGGTTCCGGCTGCCGCTGTTCGTGTGGGGGCACTACGCGACCAGCTTCATCAACGTGCTGGGCACCCCGGTGATCGCGATCACCCTCCTGCTCCTGGTGCTCGAGCGGGCCTTCCACCTGGGGATCTTCGACGCCACCAAGGGCGGCGATCCGGTGCTCTTCCAGCACCTGTTCTGGTTCTACTCCCACCCCGCGGTCTACATCATGATCCTGCCCTCGATGGCGGTGATCTCGGAGCTGATCGCCGCGTTCACCCGCAAGCGGGTGTTCGGGTATCACTTCGTCGCCTTCTCCTCGATCGGCATCGCGGTGCTCGGATTCCTGGTCTGGGGCCACCACATGTTCGTGTCCGGCCAGTCGGTCTACGCCGGCACCGCCTTCTCGCTGCTCACCATGCTGGTGGCGATCCCGTCCGCGATCAAGGTCTTCAACTGGTCGTTCACGCTCTACCAGGGCTCGGTCTCGTTCGACACGCCGATGCTCTACGCCCTGGGCTTCATCGGCCTGTTCATGATCGGCGGCCTGACCGGCGTCTTCCTGGGCACGCTCGGTTTCGACATCCACGTCCACGACACCTACTTCGTGGTGGCGCACTTCCACTACGTGATGGTGGGCGGGACGATCATGGGCTACCTGGGCGGCCTCCACTACTGGTGGCCGAAGATCACCGGCCGGATCTATCCCGAGTTCTGGGGCCGGATGTCGGCGATGCTCGTCTTCGTCGGCTTCAACCTGACCTTCTTCCCCCAGTTCCTGCTCGGCTACATGGGCATGCCGCGCCGCTATCACGCCTATCCCGAGGAGTGGCAGGTGCTCAACGTCCTGTCCACCGCCGGCGCGTCGGTGCTCGGCCTCGGCTTCCTGCTGCCGCTCGGCTACCTGCTCTGGTCGCTCAAGTACGGCAAGCTCGCAGGCAAGAACCCGTGGGGCGCCAAGGGTCTGGAATGGACCACGGACTCGCCGCCTCCGACGGAGAACTTCCGCGACGCCCCGGTGGTGAGCGAGGAGGCCTACGACTACGCCGGCGCCGGTCACGGCGACGGCGGCGCGCCGGCGCCGGCGCGGGCGCACTGAATCGAGGAGAGCCGCGTGTCGCACGGTCATTCGTCCGCCCTCGCGCACCACTTCGACAGCCTCGAGCAGCAGAGAGAGGCGTCGACGTTGGGGATGTGGCTCTTCCTGGTCCAGGAGGTCATGTTCTTCGGCGGCCTGTTCATGACCTACATGCTCTACCGCTGGCGCGATCCGGAGGCGTTCGCCGCCGGCAGCCACGACCTCAACATCACGCTCGGCCTGCTCAACACGGTGGTGCTGATCGCCAGCTCGCTGACCATGGCGATGGCGGTTCATTCGGCCCAGACCAGCCGCCGCAGGCCGCTGATCGGCTACCTGACCGCGACCGGCGTCCTCGGCCTCGCCTTCCTGGTCGTGAAGTACTTCGAATACAGCGCGAAGTGGGAGCACCACCTGGTGCCCGGGCCCCTCTTCCATTTCTCGGAGCCGGCGATCGGCGGCCGCGCGGAGGTCTTCTTCTCCCTCTACTTCGCGATGACCGGCATGCACGCCCTGCACATGGTGATCGGCATCGCGCTGCTGGCCTGGATCCTGCGCGGGGCGGTGCGCGGGCGCTTCGACGCCAGCTACTACAACCCGGTCGAGAACTTCGGCCTCTACTGGCACTTCGTCGACATCGTCTGGATCTTCCTGTTCCCGATGCTCTACCTGATCGGCCGTCACTACCACGGAGGGGCTTGACGATGTCGGGCCACCACGTCGTTCCGGTGCGCGTCTACCTGGCGGTGTTCGCCGCCCTCATGGTGTTCACCGCCATCACCGTCGCGGCCGCCTTCGTCGACCTGGGCGCGCTCAACAACGTGGTCATGCTGGCCATCGCTGTGGCCAAGGCGACGCTGGTCGTGATGTTCTTCATGCACGTCCGCTACTCGACGCGCCTGATTCCCGTAGTGGTCTTCGGCGGGGTCTTCTTCCTGCTCGTGATGTTCGGCATCACCATGTCGGACTACGTCTCGCGCGGCTTCCTGGGTGCCGGCTCGGCCTGGCCGCGCCCGTGGGCGCCCTGACCCGGAGCGCGGGCGGCGGCCGCCGCCCGGAACCTCAGTCCTCGAGCTCGACGCCGCGCCTGGCGAGCGTGCGCTTCAGGCGCCGGAAGAGGT
>JAFNAE010000265.1 GCA_017860005.1 Acidobacteriota bacterium
AGCTGGAGCCGACTGCCGACGGGGTGCGTTGCCACCTCGCCGGCCGGCTCGATGCCGAGAGCGCGCAGGAGGCGCGCGGAGTCCTCGCCGGATGCGGCCGCCTCCGGTACGCAGAGGTCTCCGAGATCGGCCCGGTCGATGAGGTGGGCCTCGCCCTGCTCGCCGACCTTCGGGCGGACCGGGTGACGCTCGAAGGCCTCTCGCCCTACCTCGCCCTGCGCCTCGCGGCCGCAGCCGGCGGCGCGCGCGGGAGCTCCGGAGGCGATTCCGCCCACGGCGACGGAGACTGCCGATGACCGCACCCGCGCCGACGACGCCGGTCGCGTCGCCGCCCCAGCGGCGCCGTCTTCGCCGCCTCGCCTTCGCGTTGCTGGCCGCCTGGGTTCTCTACGTCGCCGCGTTCGAAACGGCGGTGCGCACCGGCGTCGCCGAGCGGCTGATCAATCGCCGCCCGCACAAGCTCGCGGTCGCCTTCGAGAGCGCGCACTCCTGGTTCCCGTTCTGGGCGACGGCGTCGGGCATCGAGGCGCGCGGGCAGACGCTTCGGCTGCGCTGGCAGGCGCACGTCGATCGGGCGTCGGGCTGGCTGGTGCCCTGGTATCTGGCGGGTCGCCGCATCCACCTCGCCGGGGCCGTGGCCTCGGGCCTCGAGCTCCGGCTGCTCCGCGAGACGGAGGCGGGCGCTTCGTCTGCTCCGGCGCCGACATCGGGCGCGGTGCCTCCCGAGCGCGATCTCACCCTGCTGCCGGCGATCCCGCCGCTCGCCCCGCCGCCGCCCGGGCCGCCGCGGGTCCCGCGCTGGACGATCGAGGTCGTCGATTTCACCGCCACCGGCGTCCGCGAGCTCTGGGCCGAGAGCTACCGGTTCACCGCCGAGGCGAAGGCGAACGGCACGTTGACCCTGCATCTGCCGACCCGCGAGATCGAGGTCACGGAGAGCGCGATCGAGTTCACCGCGGGCGCCCTGCGCGTCGGCGACCAGACACTGGCCCAGGCGCTCGCCGGCAGCGCCGACCTCTCGGTCTCCCGCTACCCCTACCGCGAGGAGCGGGGGCTGGCGGCGCTCGCGCATGTCTCCGGCCGCGTGACGTTCGCGGGCCGCGGGTCGGGGGGCCGCTTCTGGGTCGCCGCGCTGCCGCCGCAGGAGTGGCTGGCGCTCGACGACCGGCCGGCGGAGGTCTCCGGCGAGGTCGTGCTCGCGAACGGCGTGCTCCAGCCCGGCACCCGCGTCGAGCTCCGGCAGGACGACTACGAAGCGCGCGTCTTCGACTTCCACCTGACGGGCGACGTCCGGGGCAGCTTCGAGGTGACGAGCGACGCCGGGGGGGCGAAGGCCGAAGGGCGGGCGGGCTTCCACGACTACGCGATCCGGCGCAGCGCCGCCGAGAAGCCCGACCTCGTCGGCACCGGCCTGACGGTCGTCGCGACCACGCGCGATCTCCAGCTCGCCGATCTGGCCAACCTGAGAGCCGCGGCCCGGGTCGACCTGGGGCAGGCGCGGGTGCCGGACCTCTCCACGCTCTCCGACCTGATGCCGCCCTCGGCGGGGATCGCCCTGGTGGGCGGAAGCGGGGAGGCGACGGGCGGGTTCGACCTCGAACTGCCCGCGCTCGCCGGCCGCGGCGCGATCGGGATCGACCTCGACGACGTCGCGGTCCGCTACACCGGGCTCGACCTGCACGGCCGCATGCGGCTCGATCTCGCCCTCGCCACCGCGGCGCTGCCCAGCGGGCGCTTCGACCTCGCGGGCAGCAGCATCTCGCTCACCGAGTTCAGGAGCCCGCAGCTCGCGGGCGACGGGCCGCCCGCCGAAAACCCTGCCGAAGACGCCGGCTGGTGGGCGCGGATCGATCTTCCCCGGGCCGAGATCGACATGCCCCCGGAACCCGCCGCGAACGGGCAGCTGCGGGTCCACCTGCGCGACTCGGTGCCCTTCATCGGCCTGTTCGAGACCCGCCGCAACTTGCCGCGCTGGGTCGAGCGGATGTTGACGGTGAACGATCTCCAGGCCGAATCGGGCTTCGCGTACAGGCTCGACGAATTCACCCTCGACGAGTTCAGCATGGGCTTCAAGCGCGCGACGATCCGCGCCCGCACCCGCTTCGGTCCGGAGCACAAGACCGGCATCCTGCTCGTCAGCTGGCGCAAGCTCAATCTCGGCGTGCGCTTCGACGACGACCGGCGGCGCTTCAAGCTGGTCGGGGTGCGCGACTGGTACGCGCAGCAGGGGCTCGAGCTCTCGACCGCCCCCGTGAAGGTGGATCCCGAGGAGACCTTCTCCGAGGAGGCGCTCGCCATGGTCCCGTTTTCCGGGCTCGCCGAGCAGCCGCTGGCGCTCTCCGACGCCGAGGCCGGGGAGGACGAGGAGGAGGCGGGCGCCGCGCCGTTCGAGCTCGTGCCCGGCAGCCTCGTCCGCGGCGACCTCGACGGCGACGGTCGCGAGGAGGCGGCGGTGCTGCTCGCGCGCCCGGCGGGCGCCGAGCCCGCAACCCTCTTCCTCGCCGCGCTCGACGAGCAGAACGGCCGGCCGGAGAACCTCGCCACCCTGTCGCTCGGACCGCGCGCAGCGCCGGGTCGCTTGCGCATCGAGGCGGGCCTCGTCGTGCTCGAGACTCCTCAGGGCGCGGCGCCCGGGACTCCCGCCGCACCTTCGCTCCCGTCCGAGGCCCCACCCGCGCCCGATCCCATGACGGTGCCCGTCGCCGGGGAGCAG
Source organism: Acidobacteriota bacterium (assembly GCA_017860005.1). GTDB lineage: Bacteria > Acidobacteriota > Thermoanaerobaculia > Multivoradales > JAGPDF01 > JACTMI01. The sequence continues at coordinate 2,714 of JAFNAE010000265.1, forward strand.
CCTCCCGCCGCGCCCGCGGCGGAGCCGACGACGCCAGCACCTGCCCCGGCCCCCGAGCGCTGGCGCCTCGCGGGCGACGCGCTCGTGGCCGTTGCGCCCTCGCCGGTCCCGGCGGCCGCTCCCGCCCCGGCGCCCTGACCGCGCGCGGAGGGGCCCGCCCTCACGAAACTTCGTGTCGGCGGACGAAATCCCGGGTCGCTCGCCCGGATCGGAGCGCTTTCCGGCCGCCGGCAGATCGGCCAAGTGCAATGCAGTCAGCGTGTTGTCCGGACCGGCGGGAATCGGCACGCAGCGTGCCCTTCCGGACTTCGCACACGGGTCGGAAGCCACGGCCTCCGGAGCCAGGCGACCGCAGCCCGTCGGGCCGCGCGCCAGAGCGCCGACCGCAACCGAAGGAGAGGCTAGAGATGAAGAGAGTCGCAACCTGGACAGCCGCGGCGATCCTGCTGGCGGCCACGCTCGGCCTGGTCGCCAGCCCGGCCGGCGCTCAGACCCCGGCCAA
>JAFNAE010000120.1 GCA_017860005.1 Acidobacteriota bacterium
CTCGAACGGGCGACGGCGGCGGTCGCGCAGGAGACCGGCTGGCCCCTCGCGGTGGCGACCGACGCGGGCGTGTCCCGCGTGGTGCTCGACCTGCGCCAGCTCACGCTCACCCTGCTGGAGCGGCTCCGCGCCCGCTCCGACGTCGAGTACGCCCAGCCCAACCAGGCCCTGTCGCCCTACTGAGGGTCGCGCTCGCTGCGGTGCTCGCGCTGGCGCCGGCGTGCCGCGCCCGGGCGGAGGAGCACGGCTGGCGCTCGAGCGGCGGCTACCTGGTCGAGCTGGCCGGCGCGGCCGGCGCGCCGGGCGCGGACACCGGCACCCTCGGCGCCGCGGTGGCGGGCTCGGGATTCGCGGTCGAGCCGCTGCTCGAGGTGCCCGGCGAGGGCGCCGGAAGGATCGGGCCGGCGGCGGCGGCGGGCGGGCGGACCTGGCTCCTGGTGCGGCCGCCCGCGGCGTTCGCCGCCGCGGCGGCGGGCGACGGGATCACGAACCCCTGGGACCTCGCCCACCGGCTGCTCGGTGGCGCCGCAGGTCCGGGTCCGCTCGCCGCGCTCGCCGCCGGCGATGCCGGTCCCCGCCTGCTGGCGCTCGAGCCGGACGTGGCGCGGCCCGATCCCGACCTCGAGCGCGCCGCGGAGCGGCGCAAGCAGGATCGCAAGACCTGTCGCTCGACGAGCGTGGGCCGCGAGGCGACGATCTGCTCGGAGCCGTCGCCGCACTGGCCGGCGCCGGACGATCCGGCCTGGCATCTCTCGGACGCCTACTCGCAGCTCGCCAGCGCGCGGCGCGAGGTCGAGGCCGCGCTCGCCCCGGGCGCGCCGCGCGTGCGCGTCGTCCACCTCGACACCGGCTACGACGGCGACCACGTTTCGCTGCCACCGCACCTCGAGCGCGCGGCCTCGCTCGACTTCACCGCCGGCGACCCGCCGCGCCCGCCGGGCGAGGACCCGGCCGCCGACTGCTTCGGCTGCAATCCCGGCCACGGCACCGGCACGCTCTCGATCCTGGCCGGCGGCGAGATGACGCTCACCGGCGTCGACGGCCGGGCCCTCGCGCCCGCGCCGCTCGGCGGGGCGCCGTTCGCCGAGGTGCGCGAGTTCCGCGTCAGCCCCTCGGTCATCCACCTGACCACCGGGCGCATGGTGCGCGCCTTCGATCTGGCCCGGCGCGAGCAGGCGGACGTGCTGTCGATGAGCATGGGCGGACTGCCCTCGGAGGCGTTGGCGGACGCCGTGGACGCGGCCTACGACGCCGGCGTCGCGATGTTCACCGCGGCGGGGGACTTCCTGCAGCCCCCGCTGCTGCCGGTCCGGAGCCCGAAGAGCATCGTCTACCCGGCGCGCTTCCGCCGCGTGATCGCGGTCACCGGCGCCACCGCCGACCGGAAGACCTACGCCAGGGCGCCGAGCGCGTTCTCCTGGCTGCGCGGCAAGGTCGGGAGCTGGGCGCTGCGCGGCAGCTACGGTCCGCTCTCGGCGATGGACCATGCGCTCGCGGGCTACACGCCGAACGTGCCCTGGGCGGTGCTCTCGCGCGTGCCGCCGTCGAACCTGGTCGACCTCGACGGGGCCGGGACCTCGGCTTCGACGCCCCAGGTCGCGGCCGCCGCCGCGCTCTGGCTCGAGCGCCACCGCGCCGGGTTCGGCGACGCCGACTGGCGGAGCTGGAAGAAGACCGAAGCGGTCTATCGCGCGCTGCTCGCCGCGGCCGACGCCGGCCCCGCGGGCGACGCGCGCGCGCGCCGCTACTACCGCACCTACTTCGGCGCCGGCCTGCTCCGGGCGCGGGACGCGCTCGCGCGCGCGCCCGGCCTCGCGACGCTCGAGGCGCGCCCGCCGTCCGCCCTCGGTCTCGACTGGCTGGAGCTGGTGACCAGCGTCGGACCGTTCGCGGGCGAGGGCGACGCGTCGCGCAGCCTGCGCGCCGGCATGCTGCGCACCGAGGCCGCGCAGCTGGTCGCGAGCTCGGTCGAGCTGCAGCAGCTGCTCGGCGAGCGCGAGCTCGACCAGGCGCCGCCGCCCGAGCTCCGCCGCCGCTTCCTGGCCGCGCTGGCCCGGGAGCCCGGCGCCTCCGAGGCGCTGCGCGCGGCGCTCGCGGCGCTCGCGGCGAAGCGCTGACTCCGACCCCCCCTCGGCGGTCCACGCGCGCCCGCAATCGCAGGGCGGGCGTGGCCCCGCCGCGGGCGCCCCGCGCCGGCCGCTCCGGGAGCCGGGCCGGCCGGGTGCGGAGCGGGTGGCTGGCGCGCCGCCGCTTCGCCGCTACAATGCCCGCGCGAACGGGCCCGGTCGTGCCGGCCCGGGGAGCGAAGGCAGAGCGATCCGGGCGCGCGGCGTCGAAAGGGGTCGGCGATGGCGGAATCGAGGACCAGGTTGCTGGCCGTGGCGTGCGGGGTGCTCTGCTCCGCCCTCGCCTGCAGCGGCCACCGCGAGCCGAAGACCGCGACGCCGGCGGCAGCGCAGGAGCCGGCCCCGCCGGTCGCCGAGGCCGCGCAGTCCGCGGGCGCGGCAGCGGTCGAGCTCCCGGCCCCCGAAGCGGCCGTGGACGAGCCGGTGCCGGCCGGGATCGAGCCCGGCGCGGAGGCGGAGGGGATCGAGGAGGTCCCCGAGCTCGCCGAGGCGGGCAGCGACCCGGAGTCGGACGCCGCGGGCCTGCTCCACGACTCGCTCGACGCCTACGAGTCGGCGGCGGAGTCGTGGGAGCGGGGCGAGCTCGACGAGGCCTTCGCCGCGCTCGACCACGCCTACCAGCTGATGGCCAGCGTGCCGCTCAACGGCGACGCGCTGGTCGCCCAGGAGAAGGAGAACCTGCGCCAGCTCATCTCGCGCCGCGTGGTCGAGATCTACGCCTCGCGCAAGAGCGCGGTGGGCGACCCCGACCGCTCGATTCCGCGCGAGATCAACGACGACGTGCGGCGCGAGATCGCGAGCTTCCAGCGCGGCGAGCGCGAGTTCTTCCTCGAGTCGTACCGGCGCTCCGGGCTCTACCGGCCGATGATCGTGGCCGAGCTGCAGAAGGCCGGCCTGCCCGAGGCGCTGTCCTGGCTCCCGCTGGTCGAGAGCGGCTTCAAGGACCGCGCCCAGTCGCGCGCCCGCGCGGTCGGTCTCTGGCAGTTCATCGCCTCGACCGGCTACCGCTACGGCCTCGACCGCTCTGACTGGATCGACGAGCGCATGGACCCGGAGAAGTCGACCCAGGCGGCGATCGCCTACCTCACCGACCTCCACGAGCTGCTCGGCGACTGGATGACCGCGCTCGCCGCCTACAACTGCGGCGAGGGCAACGTGCTGCGCCAGATCCAGAAGCAGCGCGAGGGCTACTTCGACCAGTTCTGGGACCTCTACGCGCGCCTGCCCCAGGAGACGCGCCGCTACGTGCCGCGTTTCCTCGCCACGCTCGCCATCCTCGAGGACCCCGCGAAGTACGGTTTCGTGCTGCCCGAGCCGCTGCCCGCGGTGGCCACCGAGACGATCCAGGTCGCGCGCGCGGTCAAGCTCGAGGCGCTCGACCAGGCGCTCGCGCTGCCGGCGGGCACGATCGCGAAGCTCAACCCGGAGCTGCGCAGGAACGCCACGCCGAACGCGCCCTACGCGCTCGAGGTGCCGCTCGGCCGCGGGCCCGCGCTCGCCACCAGCCTGGCCTCGATCCCGGAGTGGAAGCCGCCCAAGGTCGAGGTCACGACCCACCGCGTGCGCCAGGGCGAGACGCTCTCCCAGATCGCCTCGCGCTACCACACCAGCGTCTCGGCGCTGATGTCGCTCAATCGCCTGCGCAGTGCCAACCGGCTCTCGGTCGGCCAGCGCCTGCAGGTCCCGGCGGGGCGGGGGAGCGCGAGCTCGTCGGGCGCGTCCCGGAGCGCGTCGGTGGCGAGGGCCGACGTGGCGCCCGGCACCGAGGTCCGGCACCGCGTGCGCTCCGGCGACAACCTCTGGATGCTCGCCTCGCGCTACGGCACCACGATCGAGCGCATCCGCAGCGACAACGGGCTGCGCAGCAACCTGCTCCAGCCCGGCCAGGTCCTCACCATCCGCGCCGGCACCGCCACCAGCGGCGGCTAGTTCGCCGCCCGCGGACTCGGACGACGAAACCGAAGCGGAGTCGCGTGGGGACCTGCGCGATGCTGCGATAGACTGTCCTCGCCGTGCAGGCCCCCCTCCCGTTTGAAGATTCGGAGGCTCTCTCACCGCCCTTGCGGGCGGTCGTGTTGGGTTCGGGCTCGGGCGGCAACGCCGTCGTGGTCGAGTCGGGCGCGCGGCGGATCCTGATCGACGCCGGGTTCTCGTGCCGGGAGCTCGAGCGGCGGATGAAGCGGGTCGGGGTGGACCCGCGCTCGATCACCGATCTCCTCCTCACCCACGAGCACGAGGACCACATCCGCGGCGCCGGGCGCTTCGCGCTGCGCCACAGGTGCGCGGTCTGGGCGACGGCCGGCACGCTCGCCGGCTGCGAGCTGCCGCCCGACGTCGTGGCGCGCGTCGAGAGGATCGAATCGGGGAGGCCGGTCGAGATCGCGGGCTTCGCGGTCGAGCCGTTCCTGGTTCCCCACGACGCGCGCGAGCCGGTCGGCTTCGTGGTCGAGGACGGGGCCGGGCGGCGGCTCGGCCTGGTCGCCGACCTCGGCTGCCGCAGCAAGCTCGCCTGGGGCCGGCTGACCGAGATCGACCTGCTCCTGCTCGAGTCGAACCACGACCTCGAGATGCTGCGCAGCGGTCCCTACCCGTGGCCGCTCAAGCAGCGCGTCGCCGGGCGGCACGGCCACCTGTCCAACGGAGACGCCAGCGAAGGGCTGCTCGAGCTCCTCTGCGACCGGCTGCGCTGGGTCGTGCTCTACCATCTCTCGCGCACCAACAACACCGCGGCGCTCGCCGCGGCGACCGTCGGCGACACCCTCGATCGCGCCGGCGCCCGCCTGGGCGTCATGGTCTCCGATCAGTTCGAACCCACACCGTGGCTGGAGGTGACGAGTTGAAGGCACGCGTGACCGTCTACCCGCGCCGCGAGATCCTCGATCCCCAGGGCAAGGCGATCCAGGGAGCCCTCTCCCGCATCGGCTTCTCCGAGGTCCGGGAGGTCCGCGCCGGCAAGTCCTTCGAGATCGACCTGGGCACCGACGACGCGCAGAGCGCCGGCGAGCGGCTGGCCCAGATGTGCGAGAAGCTGCTCGCCAACACCGTCGTCGAGGAGTACCGGATCGAGCTCGTCAACGGGGCCGGCGCATGAAATGCGGCGTCGTCGTGTTCCCGGGCTCCAACTGCGACCACGACGTCTACCACGTCTTGAAGCACGTGCTCGACCAGGAGGTCGTCTTCCTCTGGCACGAGGACACTTCGCTCAAGGGCTGTGACCTCGTCGTCCTGCCCGGCGGCTGGTCCTACGGCGACTACCTGCGCGGCGGCGCCATGGCGGCGCTCGCGCCCGTCCTGGCGGCGGTGCGCGCCCACGCCGACAAGGGCGGCTTCGTGCTCGGCATCTGCAACGGCTTCCAGGTGCTGACCGAGTCGCACCTGCTGCCCGGGGCGCTGCGCCGCAACGCCGGCCTGCGCTTCGAGTGCCGCGACGTCTGGGTGCGGGTGGAGCGCGCCGACCTGCCGTTCACCCGCCGCTACTCCGAGGGCCAGGTGATCCGCATGCCGATCGCGCACGGCGAGGGCAACTTCGAGCACTTCGCGGGCGAGCTCGACCGGCTCGAGGCCGCTCGCCAGGTCGTCTTCCGCTACGTCTCGCCGACCGGCGAGATCGACCCGGCCTGGAACTTCAACGGCTCGGCGCGCGCGATCGCCGGCGTCTGCAACGAGGCCGGCAACGTGCTCGGCCTGATGCCGCACCCCGAGCGCTGTGCCGAGGAGGTGCTCGGCAACAAGGACGGGCTGGCGTTGTTCGAGAGCCTCGCGCAGGGAGCGTTCGGACGCCTGGCCGGGGCGGCGCGATGACCACCGCCACGCAGCCCCGCGTCGACCTTCCGCTCGCGCGCGAGCTGGGCCTCTCCGAGGACGAATACGCGCGTCTGCAGGGGCTGCTCGGCCGCACGCCGACCCTGACCGAGCTCGGCATCACCTCGGCGCTGTGGAGCGAGCACTGCTCGTACAAGTCCTCGAAGGTCTACCTCAAGGAGTTCCCGACCTCGGGTCCGCGCGTGCTGCAGGGCCCGGGCGAGAACGCCGGCGTGGTGGAGGTCGGGCACGGCTGGGTGGCGGTGTTCAAGATGGAGAGCCACAACCACCCGAGCTACATCGAGCCCTACCAGGGCGCGGCGACCGGGGTCGGTGGCATCCTGCGCGACGTCTTCACCATGGGCGCACGCCCGGTGGCGATGCTCGACGCGCTGCGCTTCGGGCGCCTCGACGCGCCGCGCATGCGCTCGCTGGTGGACGGGGTGGTGCGCGGTATCGGCGATTACGGCAACTGCATGGGCATCCCGACCGTGGGCGGCGAGACCGGCTTCCATCCCTCCTACGACGGCAACATCCTGGTCAATGCCTTCGCGCTCGGCATCGCGCGGCGCGAGCGGATCTTCAAGGCGCGCGCCGCGGGCACCGGCAATCCGATCCTCTACGTCGGCTCGCGCACCGGACGCGACGGCATCCACGGCGCCACCATGGCGTCGGACGCCTTCGACGCCGAGAGCGAGAAGAAGAAGCCGACCGTCCAGGTCGGGGACCCGTTCACCGAGAAGGTGCTGCTCGAGGCCTGCCTCGAAGCGATGCGCACGAGCGCGATCGTCGCCATCCAGGACATGGGCGCAGCGGGCCTGACCAGCTCGGTGTTCGAGATGGCGGCGCGCGGCGGGGTCGGCTTCCGGCTCGACCTCGACCGGGTGCCGCTGCGCGAGCCGGGGCTCACCGCCTACGAGATGATGCTCTCCGAGTCGCAGGAGCGCATGGTCATCGTGGCCAAGCGCGGCAAGCAGGAGGAGGTCGCCAGGGTCTTCCGGCGCTGGGGTCTCGAGGTCGCCACGATCGGCGAGGTCACCTCCGGGTCGCGCGCCGAGATCGTCCACCGCGGCAAGGTCGAGGCGAGCATGCCGATCGCGCCGCTCACCGACGGGGCGCCGGTCTACCAGCGCCCGGTGGCGCCGCCCGCCGACCTCGCACGGCGCCAGGAGGCGCCTTCGGTGCCCGAGCCGGGCGATCCGCTCGGCGCGCTCGAAGCCCTGCTCGCGACCCCGGAGCTGGCGAGCAAGGAGTGGATCTTCCGGCAGTACGACCACACCGTGCGCACCAACACGGTGGCCGGGCCCGGCGGCGACGCGGCGGTGATCCTGCTCAAGGGCACGCCCACCGGCCTCGCCCTGACTTCCGACGTGAACCCGGTCTACTGCTTCCTGGATCCGCGCACGGGCGGCCGCCAGGCGGTGGCCGAGGCGGTGCGCAACCTGGCCTGCGCGGGCGCCGAGCCGGTCGGCCTGACCGACTGCCTGAACTTCGGCAACCCCGAGCGGCCGGAGATCATGTGGCAGTTCCGGGAGTGCGTGCGCGGCATGGCGGAGGCCTGCCGGGCGCTGGGCGTGCCCGTGGTCTCGGGCAACGTCTCGCTCTACAACGAGACCGAAGGGCGCTCGATCCACCCCACGCCGACGGTGGCGATGGTCGGCGTGGTGCCCGACCTGGGCGACATGCCGGCCTCGCACTTCCGCCGCCCCGGCCGCCGCCTGGTGCTGCTCGGCACCGACCGCGGCGAGTTCGGCGGCTCGGCCTACCTGCGCCTCCTCCACGGCGTCGAGCAGGGCCGGCCTCCCGCGGTCGATCTCGACGCCGAGGCGCGCCTGGCGCGCCTGCTGCGCGAGACGGTCCCCTGGGGCATCGTGCGCACTGCGCACGACTTCGCCGAGGGCGGCCTCGCGGTGGCGCTCGCCGAGGCGACGATCGGGGCCGGCATGGGCGCGACTCTGAACGTTCCGCTCGCACCGCGCGACCTGTTCTCGGAGAGCCAGGCACGGGCGATCGTGGCGATCCTGCCCGGCCAGCTCGAGCGCTTCCTCGAAGCGGCGGAGCGGCACGGCGTGCCCGCGCTCGAGGTCGGCGAGAGCGGCGGCGACCGTCTGGTGATCGAGGCCGACGGCGCGCGCATCGACGTCGAAGTCGCCCGCCTGCGCGAGATCTGGACCAACGCCCTGCCGGCGGCGCTGGGGCTCTAGGGCGGGCGGCCATGTGCGGCATCTTCGGCATCGAGGCGCAGGACGACGCGGCGAACCACGTCTACCTCGGCCTCTATGCGCTCCAGCACCGGGGCCAGGAGTCGACCGGCATCGTCACCTGGGACGGCGCGCGCATCGGGCTGGAGCGCGGCATGGGGCACGTCGCGGAGGTCTTCCCCGCGGGCGTGCTGGCGCGCCTGCCCGGCCGGCGCGCGATCGGCCACACGCGCTACTCGACCTCGGGCTCCTCGGTGGTGGCCAACGCGCAGCCGATCGTGGTGCGCACCTCGATGGGCCCGATCGGGGTCGTGCACAACGGCAACCTGACCAACGCGGTGGCGATCCGCAGGCGCCTGGAGGCCGAGGGCTCGATCTTCCAGACCACCAGCGACACCGAGGTATCGAGGGCGCCTACTCGCTGCTCATGATCACCGAGCAGGGCCTGATCGCGGGGCGTGACCCCAACGGCTTCCGTCCGCTCGCCATGGCACGACTGGGCGGCGCCGTCTGCTTCGGCTCGGAGTCGTGCGCGTTCGACCTGCTGGCGGCGAGCTTCGAGCGCGAGCTCGAGCCCGGCGAGGTCGTGGTGGCGCGGGAGGGCGAGCTCCGGAGTCACCGCGTGGCGCGCGCCGCGGCGCCCCGGCGTTGCGTCTTCGAGCACGTCTACTTCGCGCGGCCCGATTCGGTGGTGTTCGGCGACTCGGTCGCGCAGGTCCGGGGCCGCCTCGGCGCCCAGCTCGCGCGCGAGGCGCCGGCGGCGGCGGACGTCGTCGTGCCGGTGCCCGACTCGGGCCTCTACGCCGCGCTCGGCTACAGCCGCGAGTCGGGGCTGCCGTTCGAGCTCGGCATGACGCGCAACCACTACGTCGGACGCACCTTCATCGAGCCCAAGCAGTCGATCCGCAACTTCGGGGTCAAGGTCAAGCTCAACCCGGTGCCGTCGATCATCCGCGGCCGGCGCGTGGTGCTGATCGACGACTCGATCGTGCGCGGCACGACCTCGCGCAAGATCGTGCGCATGGTGCGCGAGGCGGGCGCCGCCGAGGTCCACCTGCGCATCTCCTCGCCGCCCACCGCCTGGCCCTGCTTCTACGGCATCGATACGCCGCGCCGCAGCGAGCTCATCGCCGCCACCCACACCCTGGCCGAGATCCGCGCCTTCGTCGAGGCCGACAGCGTCGCCTACCTGTCGCTCGAGGGGCTGCTCGGCTGCGTCTCGGGCGAGCGCGCCAGCTACTGCACCGCGTGCTGGTCCGGCGCCTACCCGGTCTCGATCGCCGGCGAGGACCGCCGCCAGGCGGAGCTCTTTCCGGTCGGCGAAGAGGAGATTCGCCCGTGAGTGCGGCGCGCGGCGTCGCCGCCCTCGCCGTGGCGCTCGCCCTCGTCGCCGCCGCGGCGCCGGCCGCTGAGGTCGAGCTCGGCCTGCTCGCCGGCGCCCAGCAGACCGGCGGCGTGAGCTCGTTCGAGGGCTCGATCGATCTCCAGGGCGGGCCTCTCTACGGCGTCGCGGTGGGCTGGCGCGTGCGCCCGGACGGGATCGTCGAGGTCGCCTGGACGCGCCAGGACTCGGAGGCCACGGGCGAGCTCTTCGACACGGGGGCGGTGCGCTTCGACGTCACCATCGACACCCTCGAGGTGGGGGGCCTGTGGGAGACCCGGCCGGGCCGCATGCGCCCGTTCCTGGGGCTGGCGGTGGGCGTCACCCGCCTGGCCGGCCCGGACCAGGAGTTCGGCGAGGGCTGGTACTTCTCCGGCTCGATCGGGGGGGGCATCCGCTACGAGCTCTCCGAGCACGCGCTGCTGCGCCTCGAGGCACGCACCACCGGCATCCTGGTCGCCGACGGCGGCGGGCTCGGCTGCGGCTTCAACGGCGGCGCCGTCTGCCAGGTCGGCCTCTCCGGCTCGGTCCTGGGAGCCATCTCCGCCCGCGTCGGGATCTCGGCGCGGTTCTAGCGCCTCCGCCTCGCCCCCGGCTCCGGCGCACCGCCGCGCCCCGATGTCCGGGGGGGCGGGCGCCCGCCACCCCTCCCGGGTGGTGCCCGGAACGGCCGAAAAGAGCACCCTTCCAGCGAGGAGGGTGCTGTCCATGCCTCAGGCCACGACGCCTACGGCGGCTCGTGCTCCGCGCGCCAAGCCGTTTCTCTTCCCGGAGTTGTGCAAGGGCTGCGGGCGCTGCATCGGAGCCTGCCCGAAGCATTGCATCGCGTTCGAAGACGAGGTCGATCCGCGCACCGGGCTGATCCCGGTCCACGTCGATCTCGAGACCTGCAACGGCTGCGGCCTGTGCATCACCGCCTGCCCGGAGCCGTACGGGCTCGAGGCGCTGGCGCTGGGCGAGGCGGTGGCCGAGGTCGCGATCCCCGAGCCGACGGGCCTCGCCCTGCCGGCCGCCACCGCCGACCTCCCCGACGAATGCCTGCCGCTCGCGGCGCGCCAGCCGATGGCGATCAAGGGCGCGCACGCCTCCGCAATCGGCGCCCTGCTCGCCGGCTGCCGGCATTTCTACGGCTACCCGATCACGCCCTCGACCGAGGGCTCCGAGCTGATGGCGCGCCTGCTGCCCGGGATGGGCGGCAGCTTCGTCCAGGCGGTCTCCGAGGTGGCGGCGATCAACCACCTCTACGGCTGCGGCGGGGCCGGCCTGCGCGGCATGACCTTCACCTCCTCGCCCGGCTTCAGCCTCATGCTCGAGGGGCTCTCCTACATGATCGGCGCCGAGATCCCCACCGTCGTCGTCAACGTCATGCGCGGCGGCCCGGGGCTCGGCAACATCGGACCCGAGCAGACCGACATCAAGCTCGCCTGCCGCGGGCTCGGCCACGGCAACACCCAGGCCATCGTGCTCGCCGCCGCCTCGCCGCAGGAGATGCTCGACCTGACGATGCTCTCCTTCGAGCTCGCCTTCAAGTACCGCAATCCGGTCATCCTGCTCGCCGACGGCTACCTCGGACAGATGACCGGCAAGGTGGACCTGCCGCCCTACTTCGTCAGGCCGGGGCTGCCCGGCTGGGCGGT
>JAFNAE010000266.1 GCA_017860005.1 Acidobacteriota bacterium
CGCGGTGGCGGTCCTCGCGCCGCGCAACCTCTCGGGCCGGAGCGAGTCGGCCTGGCTCTCCACCGCGCTCGGCGAGATGCTCGCCACCGAGCTCGCCGCCGCCCGCGACCTGCGCGTCGTGCCCGGCGAGGAGGTCGCGCGAGTCGCGCTCGAGCTCGGCGTCGCACCCTCGGAGAGCCTGGAGCGAGGGCCGCGCGGCCGCCTGCGCGAAGCGCTGGGCGCGGACTTCCTGGTGCTGGGCGGCTACACCTCGCTCGCCGGCGGCGGGCCGATCCGCATCGACCTCCGGCTCGAGGACGCCGCCTCCGGCGAGGCGGTCGAAGTCGTGGCGAGGATCGGCGAGCGCCTGCGCGCGAGCCTGGGGGTGGCCGGGGCGGCGAGCGCGGAGGCGGCGCGCCTGCCCGCCTCGCCGGAGGCGGCTCGTGCCTACGCCGAGGGGCTCGACGCGCTGCGCCGGTTCGAGCCCGAGCGGGCGCGCGAAGCGCTCGACCGCGCGGTCGGTCTCGACCCCGGCAATGCGCTCGCGCGCTCGGCCCTGGCCTCGGCCTGGTCGGCGCTCGGCCACCGCGAGCGCGCCGAAGAGGCGGCGCGCCAGGCGTTCGAGCTCTCCGCCGGGCTGCCCGAGAACGAGCGGCGGATCGTCGAAGCGCGCTACCTCGAGACCGCGCGCCAGTGGCGGCGCGCGGCCGAGCTCTGGCAGAGCCTGTGGGCGGCGTGGCCCGACACGCTCGACTACGGCCTGCGCGTGGCGGCGTGCCGGACCCAGGCCGGCGAGGCCCGGGAGGCGCTCGAGGCGACCACCCGGATGCGCGCGCTCGCGGCGCCGGAAGGCGAGGACCCGCGCATCGACCTCGCCGAAGCCGCCGCTGCCGGCGCCACCGGCGACTACCGGCGGCAGGCCGACGCCGCGCAGCGCGCGGCCGAGCGCGCGGCCGCGACCGGCGCGCGCCGCCTCGAGGCCGAGGCGCGGGTGGCGGAGTCCTGGGCGCTGCGCAACCTCGGCCGCGCCGAGCCGGCGCGCGCCGCGGGCGAGCGCGCCGCGGCGCTCTACGCCGAGATCGGCGACCGCGCGGGCGAGGCGGCGGCGATCACCGCTACGGCCAGCGTGCTGCTCGACGCGGGCGACCTCGACGGCGCGCGCGCGGCGTACGAGTCGGCGCTCGACACCTATCGCCAGGTGGGCGACCACAGCGGCGTCGCGCGCTCGCTCAACAACCTGGCGGTGGTGCTGCGCAACCGCGGCGATCTCGACGGCGCGCGCGAGCGCTACGAGCAGCTCGAGGAGATCGCGCGCGAGACCGGCGACCGCGTGGGCGCGGCGCACGGCGCCAGCAACGGCGCCGCCGTGCTCGCCGACCTCGGCGACCTCGACGGCGCGCTGGCGCGGCTCGAGGCGGCGCTCGCGAGCTGGCGCGAGCTGGGCGACCAGGCGGGGGAGGCGAGCGCGCTGGCGAGCCTCGGCAACGTGCGCCGCCGGCGCGGAGAGCTCGCCGCCGCGGAGACCGCGCTCGCCGAATCGCTCGCGGAGCGCCGCAAGATCGGCCAGCGCGTCGGCGAGGTGCTCTCGCTGAACGGGCTCGGCGCGGTGGCCCTGGATCGCGGCGATCTGGCCGGCGCGGCGCGCCGCTTCGACGAGGCGGCGGCGCTGGCGCGCGAGCTCGAGACGCCGAGCGGGCTGGCCGGCGCGCTCCAGGGTCAGGGCGATCTGGCCGCCCTCGCGGGCGACCCGGCGACCGCGCGCGCGCGCTACGGGGAGGCGCTCGCCGCCCGGCAGCGCACCGGCGAGCGGGCCGCCGCCGCGCGCACGCGGCTGGCGCTGGCGCGGCTCGCCGCCGAGCGGGAGCCGGAGACCGCGGTGGCCGAGGCGGCACAGGTGCTGGGCGACCCGGCGAGCGCCCGCCAGCCGGAGCTCGAGGCGCAGGCGCGGCTGGTCGTCGCGCGCGCCGAGCTCGCGCGCGGCCGTGCCGCGGCCGCCGCCGAAGCACTGGCGCCGGCGCGCGACCTGTCGCGCGCGGTGGGCGTCGCGACCGCGCTCGAGCTCGAGCTGGCGGCGGCGCGTGTCGAAGCGGCGAGCGGCAGGGCGGAGGCGGCGGTCGCCGCGCTCGCCCAGATCGCGCGCCGCGCCGCGGAGCGCGGGTTGCTGGGCGTCGAGCTCGAGGCGCGTCTGACCGGCGCGGCGCTCGCCGGAGACCGCGCGGCGGTGGCCGCGGCCGCGGCGCGGGCGCGCGGCGCCGGCTTCCTCGCGCTGGCCGGACGCGCCGTGGCCGCGGGTCCGGCGCCGGCGGCTTCCGCGCGGTAGGATCGTCTGTCATGACGAGACCGCGGGTGCTCGAGGCGACCTCCACCGGGCTGACGCCGAAGGCCCTCTACGCCGAGCTGCGGCGCGGCGTGCTCGGCCAGGACCGCGCCCTGCGCTTCGTGGCGGTCGCCGTCCACAAGCACGTCCTCGGCAAGGTCTCCGGCAACATCCTGCTGATCGGCTCCTCGGGGACGGGCAAGACCACGATCATGAACAACCTGCAGCGGCTCTACGACTCGGTCGACGAGCTCGAGCCGTTCCGGGCGGTGACCATTCTCAACGCCAACCTGCTGGTCGACGCCGAGCGCACCGAGTTCCGCGCCGACCGCATGCTCGCCGCGGTCGAGCAGCGCGCGCGGCTGGTGGCGGGAGAGCACCCGAGTCACGCCCGCCTGGCCGAGGCGATCGGGCGCGCCACCGTGTGCATCGACGAGATCGACAAGATGTCGACCCTGCTCGCCGGGCGCCCCAACCCGATCGGCGTGGTGCTCCAGCAGGGGCTGCTCACGCTCATGGAGGGCGAGACGATCGCCTACCGGCTGCGCGGCTGGATCGACGGGCGCGAGACCGAGGAGGTGGTGCCGATCGACACCCGCAAGATGATGTTCATCTGCGGCGGCGCCTTCGAGGGCCTCTACGACCAGGTCTACAACCGGGTCGCGAAGTCGGGATCGGGCGAGCGGCTGAAGACGGAGGCGATCCGCACCGCCGACGGCACCGTGCGCATCGAGACGCGCTTCTCGCTCGCCGACTACCTCAAGATGAAGGACCTCTTCGACTTCGGCATGGTGCCGCAGTTCATGGCCCGCTTCGACAAGGTGGTGGTCCTGAACGACCTCGACACCGCGGTGCTCAAGGAGATCCTCCTCCACTCGGTGGACTCGCCGCTCGCCCGCACCCAGCGCTACTTCGACGCGCTCGGCATCGAGCTCGAGCTCGAGGACCTGGCCGCGGGCCTGGTCGCCGAGCGCGCGGCGCAGGAGAACCGCACCGGCGCGCGCGCCCTGCGCGACGTCTTCTCCGAGATCGTCAACCCGCTCGAGTTCGACCCCAGCCGCGACGCC
>JAFNAE010000121.1 GCA_017860005.1 Acidobacteriota bacterium
CGCTCCTGCGGCACGTACTTGTACTCGGCGACGGTGGTGATGCCGGACGGATCGAAGGCCTCGGGGCCGGTGCCCTCGGTCTGGCCGGTGGCCTGCTTGAACTTGCCGAGGTCGATGCCGCCCGGGCCCTTGCCCGAGGGGAAGAGGGTGCCGCGGAAGAACCAGGCGGCGCCGACGACGGCGCCGACGATGATCAGGAAGATCAGGAACTTGGCGAAGCGGGTCGGGCCCACCTGGGGCGGGGTCGGCGCAGTGGTCATCGGCGGTCGCTCCTAGGGTCGGGTTCAGGACCCCGAAGGGCCCATCTCCTTGATCGGTTGCGGCGCGGGTGCGGCGGGCGCCGCCGCGGCCGGTTCGGCTGCAGCGGGCATCTCGAGTCCGTAGGCGGAGGCGAACTCGGCCAGGGCCTGGTCCGCGAGCGCCTTCTGCTCTCCTTCCTTCAGCTTCACGTCGGTCATGTCGAGCGTCGAGCCGGCGACGCGCGCGCGCCCGGCGGCCTGGTCCCTGCGCTCGTTGAGGTAGCCCTCGACGCGGTCGAGCGTGTCGCCGGCGCCGCCGATCGAGGAGATCATCCCGGCAGCCATCTCCTGGAGCTCCGCCTGCGCCTCGAACATCTCGGTCTCGGTGAGCAGGCGCTCGAGCTTCTGGATCTTCGCCTTGGCCTCGCGCACGGTGACGTCGCGCGCCTGGATCAGGTTCTGGTAGGTCTTCTCGGCCTCGCCGAGCTGGCCCCGGTTCTCTTCGAGCTGCGCCTTGACGGTCTGCAGCTGGAGGGCGTACTGGCCCGCCGAGTCGCGATTGCCGGCGCGCAGGTGCGCCGCGGCCTTGGCCGCGAGCTCCTTCTCCTGGGCCTCCAGGCTCTTGATCTGGCGCAGCAGCCGCTCGCAGAAGCCGGCATGCTGGGCGAGACTGGTGTTGTAGCGGGCGATCTGCGCCCGCAGGTTCTCCTTCTCCGCTTCGATCAGGGCCTTCGGGTTGGCCTTCTCGAGCCCGGTGACGAAGAGGGAGAGGAAGCCCCGGAAGAGCGTTCTGATGCGCTGCCACATGGCCCGCCTCCGCCCCTGTCCCGAACCGCGTCGCGAGCATGCAAGGCGTTGAAACGGCTCGGCTTGCAGGGTATTGAACGGCGCGCAGCATAGCACAGCGAAGCGCCCGCCGGAGGCGGGGGAGCGCGCCGCGCGCGCGGGCGGTTCAGGGCTTGCCGGGGACCGGCTCGAGCGAGCGCTCGGAGGGGATGTCGGCGCGGCGGGCCTGGGCCCTCGCCTCCTCGGCGGTGGTCACCAGGGTCTCGAAGCGCGGCGGATTGTCGAGGTGGCGCTTGACGGCGCACTGGTCGACCGCGCGCACGATCGCCTCCCGGTAGCGCTCCGGGAAGCCGTCGGGCAGGCGCAAGTGGAAGCGGATGCGGGTGATGCCGTGGCCCTCCGACTCGGTCTCCATCTCGAGGCCGAGACCGGCGGAGTCGACCTGGCGCGTCTGGCAGAAACGCACCGCGTAGAAGCCGGCGCAGGTGGCGAGCGAGGCCAGGAAGAGGTCGAAGGGGGCCGGCGCAGTGGCGCCGCCGCCCGCGGCGGCGGGCTGGTCCGTGGCCACCACGTGCGCTCCGACGCGCGCCGCCACCGCCACGCCGCCCGGGAAGTGCACCGGAATCCTCATCGTCGTCCTCCTCGGGCGTTCGCGCCGCCGGCTCCGATGGGCCGGTCCACGCGCGCCCGCCCGAGGCTAGGCGCGCGCCCCGGCGCGCGGCCACACCCCCGGGGGCGGGCCGCGCCGGGCGCGCGGCACGGGTCCCGGCGACGGGGTTGGCTCAGCCCTCCAGCTCGGGCCCCACGATCCGGTTCTTGAGCGCGTAGGCGACCACCTGCGCGCGGTTGTGCAGGTGCAGCTTGTCGAGGATGTTGCGGACGTGGAACTTGACCGTGTTCTCGCTCACCCCGAGCCGGTCGGCGAGCTTGCGGTTGGAGGTCACGCCCTCGATCAGGCAGCGCAGCACGTCCAGCTCGCGGTCGGTGAGCGCGTCCGGGTCCTCGTGCCGGTCGGGGACCGGCTTGGCGAACTCCTTCATCAACTTGCGCGCGAGCGCCGGGGTGAGCGCAGGCTCGCCGCGCGACACGCCCTCGAGCTGGGTGAAGAAGTCCTCGGCGTCGAGGTTCTTGAGCAGATAGCCCTGGGCGCCCGACTTGACCGCCTCGAACAGGTTCTGGTCGTCGTCGGAGGCGGTCAGCACCACCACCCGCACCGCGGGCAGGTCGGCGGCGATCAGCCGCGTCGCCGCCAGTCCGTCGAGCTCCGGCATCGACAGGTCCATGAGCACGACGTCGGGGCGGTGGCGATGGGCGAGCGTCACCGCCTCGCGTCCGTTGCGCGCCTCGGCGACCACTTCGTGGCCGCGCGCGGTGAGCAGGCTGCGGAGGCTCTCGCGGAAAAGGGCGTGGTCGTCGGCGATCAGGAGCTTCATCGTTTCGGCCTCCTCGTTCAGTTCGTCGGTTCCGTTCGGCGCAGGGGCACGCGCAGCGAGACGCGCGTGCCGCCTCCGGGAGAGCTTTCGATCGCCAGCCGGCCGCCGATGGCCTGGGCGCGCTCGCGCATCGTGGCGAGCCCGAACCGGGGCGGGATCGAGGAGCCGACCGCCGCGGGCTCGAAGCCGCGTCCGTCGTCCCGGACCTCCAGGCGCAGCTCGCCGTCGCTGCCCGCCAGGCCCACCGAGACCGACTTGGCGCGCGCGTGCTTGCGCACGTTGGCGAGCGCCTCCTGGGCGATGCGCACCACCTGGAGCTCGGCGTCGGCCGGCATCAGGAATCCGTCCGCGACCTCGATCTTCGCCTCGATGCCGGTCTGGTCCTGCCACTGCTGCACGAAGTCGCGCAGGATCTCGGCCATGCCGCGATCGGTGCGGCCGGCGGCGCGCAGCGCCAGGATGCCCTCGCGCACCTCGGTCAGCACCTCGCGGGCGGCGCCGGCGAGGCGGTCGAGCTGGGCGGTCGCCTCGTCGATCCTGCCCGCGCGCAGGAACTCGCGCACGGCCTGGGCGGTGGCGTTGACCGAGGCCAGCACCTGGGCGAGCCCGTCGTGCATCTCGTGGGCGATGCGCAGGCGCTCCTCGGCCACGGCCAGGCTACGCTGGCTGACGTGCAGGTAGGCACCGTCCACCGCGAGCGCGGCCTGGGTCGCGAAGCGCGAGAGAGTCTGCTCGTCCTCGGCGCTGAACTCGGGCTCGCCTTCCTTCTCGGTGAGATAGAGGTTGCCGCGGAAGGGCGCGGTGCACAGGATGGGCACCGCCAGCAGGGAGCTCATGGGCGGATGGTGGGCCGGAAAGCCGGCCGAGCGCGGGTGACCCGAGAGGTCCCTGAGGCGGAGCGACTCGCCCTCGCGCAGCGGCACGGCGAGCAGACCGCGCCCCTCGGGTGGCGCGCCGATCCTGCGGCGCTGCTCCTCGGAGATGCCGCTGGTGACGAAGGACTCGATGCGCCCCGCCGAGTCGTAGACCGCGAGCGCGCCGAAGCGGGCGTCGAGCAGCTGGCGCGCGCCGTCCACCACCTTCTGGAGCACGGTCTCGAGATCCAGCTCGCCGGCGATGTCGAGCGCCGCGCGGTGCAGCGCCAGCAATTCGGCGTTGCGCGCCTCGAGACGCAGGTGGAGCCGCTCGATGAAATGGAACAGGATGCCGACCAGGAAGATCGCCCCGAGCACCACCAGCGCATTGAGCAGCAGGCGGGCGTCGGTGTCGTTCTGGTCGGGCAAAAGGCGGTAGCGAACGACGTCCAGCAGGACGACGAACAGGAAAAGCCCACCCAGGGCGGTCCATTTCAGCCGCGTCAAGGACATACGCGCTCACGCGCAGGATACCAAGGACGCGGCCGGGGGCCGTCGGGCCGCCCGGAGCCGGGCTTCAGGACCGGTGGTGGGCGCCCCCCGCGCGCAGCACCGCGTAGAACGGGCACCAGCCGACGAGCCCGGTGACCAGCGGCGCCCAGCCCAGCAGCAGGGCGGCGATCGAACCCAGGCCGGGCAGCGCATCAGCGGCGCCGAGACCCAGCAGCACGAGACCCAGGAGCACGCGCACGACCCGTTCGGCGGGATGCAGATTGCGGTAGGTGGGGAGCGTCATACCGTCCGGTCCGGCGCAAGGCTAGGGCGGTCCGCAGCGGGGTGAAACATCTCGCGGCGGAGGGAGAGCGCCGCCCGCGCACCCGGGCGGTCCACCCCGATCGGGCGGGGGGAGGCGGTGGCGGGCGAGTCCCCGGCCCGCGGCAGGCGCGGCGAGAGGGGGCGCCAGTCCGGGGGCCCGAGGACGTAAGATCCGGCTTCCATGTCCGAATCGGTCTCCTCCGGAACGAACGGATGCTCGACCTGCTGACCCCGCAGCGCGGTCTGCCGCAGAGCGAGGAGTCCGAACGCGCCGTGCTCGCGGCGGTGCTGCTCGACTCGCGCCTGCTCGCCGCGGTCTCCGGGCGCCTGCGCGCCGAGGACTTCTACGGCGAGCGCCACCGCGCGATCTACGCCGCGATGATCGAGCTCCAGGACGAGGCGACCCCGATCGACCTGCGCACGCTCCAGGCGCGCCTCGAGCAGAAGGGCGAGCTCGAGGGCGTCGGCGGCATCGCCTACCTGGCGGGTCTCGACGTCGACCTGCCGGACCTGGGCCGCTTCGACTCCTACGTCGAGATCGTCAAGGAGCGCTCGGTCCGGCGCCGGCTGATCGACGTCTGCCGCGAGGTCATGCGCGAGTGTCTGGACGGCGGGCTCGACGCTGCGGCGGCGCTGGCGCGCGCCGAGCAGGCGGTGCTCGCCCTCGGCGGCGAGGCGATCCGGCGCGGCTTCGTGCCCCTGGCGCCGATCCTCGACGAGGTCGTGGAGCTGCTCGAGGAGAGCCAGGGCAAGGGCCTGACCGGCATCTCGTCGGGCTTCATCGACCTCGACCGCAAGACTCACGGCCTCGGACGCGGCGGGCTGCTGATCGTCGCCGGGCGTCCCGGCATGGGCAAGACGACCTTCGCTCTGAACGTCGCCCAGCACGTCGCGATCCGGGGCGGCCACACGGTCGGCCTGTTCTCGCTCGAGATGGGCGGGCAGGAGCTGGCGCTGCGCATCCTCTCCTCGGAGTCCGAGGTCAAGTTCTCCAAGCTGCGCTCCGGCCTCTACTCCCAGAGCGAGGCGCTCAAGGTCCTCGACACCCAGAAGACGATCCGCCGCTCGCCCCTGTTCATCGACGACAGCGCGGCGCCCACCATTCTCGAGGTCGCCTCCAAGGCGCGGCGCCTGAAAGCCGAGAAGAACCTCGCGCTGCTCGTCATCGACTATCTCCAGCTCATGCAGGCGGGCGGACGGTTCGAGAACCGCAACCTGGAGATCTCGGCCATCACGCGCTCCTTCAAGCAGCTCGCCAAGGAGCTCGACATCCCGGTCGTCCTGCTGTCCCAGCTCTCGCGCCAGCCGGAGCGCCGGGGCGCCGATCATCGGCCGCAGCTCTCCGACCTGCGCGAGTCGGGCGCCATCGAGCAGGACGCCGACCTCGTGCTCTTCGTCTACCGCGACGTGGTCTACAACGAGGAGGCCGATCCGCACGAGGCCGAGCTGATCATCGCCAAGAACCGCAACGGCGAGCTCGGCGTCGTGCCCCTCGTCTTTCTGGGTGACACGACGCGCTTCCGGAGCCGCGCCGCGCCCGGGCAGGGGGGGCCGGTTGCCTGAGTCGGGCGGCGCGACGGCGTTGCGTCACGCCTGGGTCGAGATCGATCTCGGCGCGCTGGTGCGCAACTTCGAGCGCCTGGAAGCCGCGGTGGCGCCGGCGCGGGTGCTGCCGGTGGTCAAGGCCGACGCCTACGGGCACGGTGCGGTCGCGGTGGCGCGCGCGCTCGAGCCCGCCGGCGCGGCGGGCTTCGCGGTCGCCCTGGTCGAAGAGGGCATCGAGCTCCGGCAGGCGGGCGTGCGCTCGCAGGTGCTGGTCCTCTCGCCCACCCCGGAGGGAGCCGAAGACGCGCTGCTCGAGTTCGGCCTCGTACCCGCCGTCTCGGGCCTCGACCAGCTCGAGCGCATCGAGGCACGCGCGCTCGCCTCCGGGCACCGGCTCGACGTCCACCTCAAGTTCGACACCGGCATGTCCCGGCTCGGCCTGCCCGAGGCCACGGCGGAGGAAGTCCTGGCGCGCGTCCGTGGCTCGCGCGCGCTGCGCCTGGCCGGCCTGATGTCGCACCTGGCCGAGGCCGAGAACGCGCAGAGCCCCGCGAACGCGGAGCAGCTCGCACGCTTCCGGGCGCTCGCCGCGCGGCTGGGCGCCGAGGAGCGGGAACGCGTCGCCCTCCACCTCGCCAACAGCGCCGGCGGCCTGCTCTCGCCCGCGACCCGGTTCGACCTGGTGCGCAGCGGTCTCGCCCTCTACGGCGGCGGACCCTGGCGGCAGGCGCTGGGGCTCTCGCCCGTGATGGCCGTGCGCGCCGAGCTGGTGACCACGCGCGAGGTCGCGCCGGGCACGCGTGCCGGCTACGGGGGCCGCTGGCGGGCGGAGCGGCCGAGCCGTCTGGGCGTGGTGCCCCTGGGCTACGCCGACGGCTATCCGTGGCGGGCCGAGGCGCGCGCCGAGGCACTGCTGCGCGGGCGCCGGGTGCCGCTCGCGGGCGCGGTCAGCATGGACCTGATCCTGCTCGACCTCACCGAGTGCGGCGGCGAGGACGGTGAGGTCGTGACCCTGCTCGGCGCCGACGGCGTCGAGGAGGTGACCGCCGACGAGCTCGCGCTGCGCTCCGGCACGCTCGTCTACGAGATCCTCTGCCACTTCGGGCTGCGCCTGCCGCGCCACCCCCGGAGCGCCGCCGCGGGAGCCGGGCGCGAGCGCTCGGGAGCGGCGCGCGCTTGACCGCCCTGCCGGCCCCCCTCGAAGCCTTCCTGACCGAGGTCGGGCGCTTCTTCGTGATGCTCGCCAGGACCCTGGCGTGGACGCCGAGGCGGCCGTGGGACGCGCGCGAGCTCGTGCGCCAGATGGTGCGCGTGGGGGTGGACTCGCTGCCGGTCGTGCTGCTCACCGCGCTGTTCACCGGCATGGTGTTCGCGCTCCAGACCTTCTCGACCCTGCGCCGCTTCGGCGCCGAGGGCTTCGTCGGCTCGCTGGTGGCGCTCTCGATGGTGCGCGAGCTCTCCCCGGTGATCTCCTCGCTGCTCATCGCCGGCCGCTGCGGCTCGGCGATGGGGGCGGAGATCGGGACCATGCGCGTGACCGAGCAGATCGACGCGCTCGAGGCGCTCGCCACCGATCCGGTGCACTTCCTGGTGGTGCCGCGCGTGTGGGCGACGGTGCTCACGCTCCCCCTGCTGATCGTAGTGGGGGACGTCATCGGCATCGCCGGCGGCTACCTGATCTCGGTCGTCTACTTCGGCGCCAACCCGGTGACCTACGTCGAGAACACCTTCCGCTACATGGACCTCGACGATCTCACCTCCGGCCTGATCAAGGCCGCGGTGTTCGGCCTGATCGTCGCCGTGGTCGGCTGCCAGAAGGGCTACCACACGAGGGGCGGCGCCGAGGGCGTGGGCCGCGCCACCACGCGCGCGGTGGTGCTGGCGTCGATCGCCATCCTGATCGCGGACTTCTTCCTCACCAAGATCCTGTTCTGATGCCCGCCGCGCCCGAACCCCCGGTCAAGATCCGCCTGCGCGAGGTGACCAAGGGCTTCGCCGGCCGGATCGTTCTCGATGGGCTCGACTTCGAGGTGCGCGAGGGCGAGTCGGTGGTCGTGCTGGGTGGCTCGGGGACCGGCAAGAGCGTCCTGCTCAAGCACATGATCGGCCTGCTCCGGCCGGACGGCGGCACGGTCGAGGTGGACGGCCGGGACCTGGCCACGCTCGCCGGGCCGGAGCTCACCGCCTTCCGCCGCCGTTTCGGCATGGCGTTCCAGGAGGGCGCGCTGTTCGACTCGATGTCGGTGTGGGACAACGTCGCCTTCCCGCTCCTGCGCGCCGGGTGGCCGAAGGCGAAGCGGGCCGAGCGCGTGGCCGAGTGCCTGGAGATGGTCCACCTCGAGGGCGCCGGGCGCAAGATGCCGGCGGAGCTCTCGGGCGGCATGCGCCGCCGGGTGGGCTTCGCACGCGCGATCGCGCTCGAGCCGCGCATCCTGCTCTTCGACGAGCCCAACACCGGGCTCGATCCGGTGATCAAGGCGGTCATCGACGAGCTCATCCTCGAGCTCCAGGACAAGCTCCAATCGACCGCGGTCACCATCACCCACGACCTGACCAGCGCGTTCCGCATCGCCGATCGCATCGCGCTGCTCTTCCGGGGCAGGATCGTGGCATACGCTCCGCCGGAGGAGTTCCGCGCCCTGCCCGACGCGCGTGTGCAGCAGTTCATCCGGGGGCTGGCCAGCGGGCCGCTCACCGAATAGGCGGGCCGCACGGGAGACGACGAGATGCCGCAAGCCGTGAAGGTCGGGATCTTCATGACCGCAGCGCTGGTGCTGCTCGCGTGGCTGATTCTGCGCGTCGAGGACTGGAACCCGTTCGGCGCGCGCGGGCGCCGGGTGGACGC
>JAFNAE010000032.1 GCA_017860005.1 Acidobacteriota bacterium
GAAGGCGCGCGCCGGCCGCGAGACGCGCGCGCGGCCGCGCGCGGCGCGGGAGAGCGCCGAGGCCCGCCGCGCGCGCGCCGGCGAGTTGCTCGGGCGGCTCGAGCGCGAGTACCCGGAGGCGAAGTGCGCGCTCGAGCACGCCGACCCGCTCGAGCTCGTGGTCGCCACCAT
This sequence comes from Acidobacteriota bacterium, assembly GCA_017860005.1. Lineage (GTDB taxonomy): Bacteria > Acidobacteriota > Thermoanaerobaculia > Multivoradales > JAGPDF01 > JACTMI01. The sequence goes on from JAFNAE010000032.1 coordinate 172, forward strand.
CCTGTCGGCCCAGTGCACCGACGCGCGCGTCAACCAGGTCACGCCCGCGCTCTTCCGCCGCTGCCCGACCGCAGCCGACTACGCCGCGATCCCGACCCCGGAGCTCGAGGCGCTGATCCAGTCGACCGGCTTCTTCCGCAACAAGGCGCGCTCGCTCCAGGGCCTGGGGCAAGCCCTGGTCGAGCGCCACGGCGGCCGGGTGCCGGCGACGATGGACGAGCTGACCGCGCTGCCCGGGGTCGGCCGCAAGACCGCCAACGTGGTGCTCGGCAACGCCTTCGGCATCAACGAGGGCGTGGTCGTCGACACCCACGTCGGGCGGCTCGCCAAGCGTCTGGGGCTGACCCGCGAGGACGACCCGGTGAAAGTCGAGCGCGACCTGATGCCGCTCTTCCCGCGCGAGAAGTGGGCTCTCCTCGCCCACCTCCTGATCTTCCACGGCCGCGCGGTCTGCAAGGCCCCCCGCCCGCGCTGCGCCGAGTGCGCGCTCGCCGACCTCTGCCCCTCCGCCGAGCCCTGAGCGCCCGGCGCTCAGGGCGCCGCAGGCGCCCGCGCGCCCAGCACGTAGGCGAGCAGGGCGGCCGGGGCGAGGGTGGGGAGCAGCGAGACGACGACCTGGACGCCGGCGGGCCAGTCGTTGATCACGCCCGCCGCGCCGTGCGCTCGCGCGCGCTCGACCAGCCGCGCCAGCGCCGCGACCTGGAGCGGCAGGGTGAAGACCAGCGTGTGCGCCCAGACGATCGGCAACGCGAGCAGCGAGACCACCGGCGCCACCAGCATCGTCTCGCGCTCCGCGAGCGGGCGCCGGCGCAGCAGCACCACCGCCGCCACCACGACCACCGCGGCGATCACCGGCGGCGGCACCTCGAGGCCGAGGCCGGAGAGCGCGCGCTTGAGCGAGAGGTGGTGCGGGTCGTAGTAGGCGGGCGCGACCCGCGCCAGCATCCCGGGCAGCAGCGCGAGCCCGGGCACGAGCAGGAGCGCGGTCGCCAGCGGCCAGCCGAGCGCCGCCCACGGCCGCGGCCGCCGCGGTCCGGCCACCAGCCGGTGGCCAGCCAGGAACAGCCCGGCGCCCAGCGCGAGCGGCTTGACCGCCACGCTCGCCCCGAGCAGGACCGCCGAGGCCGCCGGCCGGCGGCGCTCGAGCGCGAGCGCGCCCAGCGCCGCGGCGGCGATCAGCGGCGAGAGGTTGCCGAAGGAGAGCGCGTGGCCGACGATCGGCGAGCAGGCCGCGGCCAGCGCCAGCAGGAGGCGCCCGCGCGGCCGCCAGGGCGCGAAGGAGGCGGCGAGCGCCGCCACCGCCACCACGCCGGCCAGGTTCACGGCGCGCTGCGCGGCAACTAGAGCGGCGGTCCAGCCCCCGGACTCCGCCGCCGCCGCGAGCTGGACGAGCGGCGGCGGGTAGTTGTAGAGGCGGTGAGCGTAGGGCGACTCGCCTCCCGCGAGGAGCTCGCCCGCCTCGAGCCAGACGCGCTCGTCCCAGAGCGGCTCGGGCGCGGTCAGGTAGCCGATCCGGACCGCGGCCACCGCGCAGGCGAGCAACGCGAGCGCGCCGAGCGGACGCGCGAGCAGGCGATCGAGAACGGGGGCGGACAACGCGAGGATTCTAACGGTCGCCGCGCCGGGCTTCGGTTAGACTCGCGCCATGCCGGACGCGAAACGGGTCGCGGTGGTCACCGGCGCTTCCTCGGGCTTCGGCGCCGCCGCCGCCCGGGCGCTCGCGCGCGACGGCTTCGAAGTCGTGGTCGGCGCCCGCCGCCTCGAGCGCCTGCGCGCGGTGGCGGCGCCGATCGGCGCGCGTGCCCTGCCGCTCGACGTCACCGACCCGGCCAGCGTGGCCGCCTTCGCGGCCTCGGTCGCGCGTTGCGACGTGCTGGTCAACAACGCCGGCAACGCCTTCGGCGCCGAGTCGATCGCCGACGCCGACGAGGCGAAGTGGCGCGCCATGTTCGAGCTCAACGTGATGGGCGTGCTGCGCGTGACGCGCGCGCTGCTCGACCGGCTGCTCGCCTCGGGCGACGGCCTGATCGTCAACGTCGGCTCCATCGCCGGCTTCGAGGTCTATCCCGGCGGGGCCGGCTACACCGCCTCCAAGCACGCCCTGCGCGCGCTCACCCGCACGCTCCGCCTCGAGCTGCTCGGCAAGCCGGTGCGCGTGACCGAGATCGCGCCCGGCATGGCCGAAACCGAGTTCTCCCTGGTGCGCCTCGACGGCGATGCCGAGCGCGCGCGCAAGGTCTACGAGGGCATGACGCCGCTCGCCGCCGAGGACGTCGCCGAGGCGATCGCCTGGGTCGCCGGCCGGCCGCCGCACGTCGACATCGACGAGCTCGTGATCCGCCCGCGCGACCAGGCGACCGCGATGCTGGTCCACCGCCGGAGACCGGACTGACGGAGACGAGGGGGATTTCGTGCGCCGAGCCACCGCCCTGTTCGTGCTGCTGCCCGCCGCCCTGGCGGTGCTGACTGCGTGCGAGCTGTTCCAGCCGCGCTCCGAGGGCGAGAAGCTTTGGCGGAAGCTGTGCGCGGAATGCCACGGCGTGGACGGCTCCGGCAACACGCCGCGCTACATGGGCGATCCGTTCGCGGACCTGCGCGACGGCGCCTGGCGTGGCGACGGCGACCGGGGCTCGCTCGAGACGGTGGTGCGCGAGGGGATCTTCGGCAAGATGCCGGCGCACGACGAGCTCTCCGCTGCGCAGATGCGGGCGCTGCTCGATTACCTCTACCGGCTGCGGGGCGAGCGCGGATGAGCCGGTTGCGGGACGCGGCCCTGGCGGCCGCGGCCGCCGCCGCTCTCGCCTGCGGCGCGCCCACTTCGGGCCGGCCGGTCGAGCAGCTGTGGGCCGAGAACTGCGTGCGCTGCCACGGCGCCGACGGGCGCGGCAACCCGGCGCAGCTCTCGCTCGATCCGCGCGTCGACCTGGGCCAGTCGAAGATGGTGGCCGCGCGCGCCTCGGGCCTGATCTACCAGCGCATCGCCTGGGGCTACGGCACCATGCCCGGCTTCGCCCACAAGCTCGAGCGGGGGGACCTCGAGCTGCTGGTCGACTTCGTCCTCCGCCTCCACCGGGAGTCGTGACATGGATCCCCAGCGCATGAAGGAAGTCTACGAACGGCTCGAGCTCCTCGACGACCGCCTCGGCCACCGCCTGCGCGGGCGCGGCGGTCCCTCGCGGGCCTCGGCCGAGCAGGTCGAGGATCGCCTGCGCGATCTCGTCGACTACACGTCGGAGCTGCGCGCGCTGGTCCGCGATCTGGTCGTCGCCATCGGCGCCCGCCCCCAGACCCCCGCCGGCTGAGCCGCAGTCGCTCGAAGTCGATCGCGTTGCGGCCGCGCACCTGCCAGAGACAGGTCAGCCCCGGCTTCATCGCCAGCCGGCGCCGCTGCCAGCGTTCGTAGCGCGCGACCTCCTCCGGGATCGGCGGCCGCGGCCCGACCAGGCTCATGTCGCCGCGCAGGACGTTCCAGAGCTGCGGCAGCTCGTCGAGGCTGAAGCGGCGCAGCAGCCGCCCGAGCCGGGTCACCCGGGGGTCGGCCTTGGCCTTGAACACCGGGCCGTTCATCTCGTTGAGGTGGGCGACCTCGCCCAACCGGTCCTCCGCGCCCTCGACCATCGTGCGCAGCTTGTAGAGGGTGAAGACGCGCCCGTTCAGGCCGCAGCGCGGCTGCCGGAACAGCACCGGCCCGCCGTCGGCGAGCTTGATCGCGATCGCCACCAGGGCGAGCAGCGGCGCTCCGGCGAGGAGCATGGCGCTGGCGATCGCGATGTCGAGCAGCCGCTTGATCGCGAGCTTGAGCGGCGAGGTCGGCGCGGTGGCGAGAGTGACCAGCGGCACGCCCTCGATCTCCTCGAGGTGGACCTGCGTGCGCGCGTGGGGCAGGACGTCGAGCGCGAGGCGGACCATCACGCCCTGGTCCTGGAGCGCCAGCACCTGGTCCTCGAAGCGTCCGAGGTCGCGCGGCGGCACCGCGAAGACGACCTCGTCCACCACCTGGCCGGCGAGCACGCGGGACAGGTCGGCGAGCCCGCCCAGCCGCGGGCGCGCCGCCGCGGCCGCCGGCTCGCAATCCTCGACCTCGACGAAGCCGAGCACCCGGTATCCCCACCAGCGATGCTCGCGCAGCGCCTCGCCGATGGCGGCGGCCGTCGAGCCGGTACCCACCACGACCACGGTCCGGAAGTTCAGCCCGCGCGCGCGCACCCGGCGCGCGGTCAGGCGCAGCGCGAGCTTCTCGGTGAGCACGAGGGCGCCCGCGAGCAGGGCGAAGATCGCGATCCAGCCGCGGCTGATGCGGTCGCTGCCGAGCAGGCGCTCGTCGAGGCGGAGGCCCCACACGGCGAGCGCGAACAGCGCCGTCGCCGTGGCGGTGACGCTCACCACCCCGGAGGCCTCCTCGATCAGGGTCACGCGCCGGTGCGAGCGGTAGCGTCCCGAGCTCCACAGCAGCACGCCCCAGATCGCGAGCGCCAGGGGCAGCAGCGGCAGGTAGCGCTCGATCGGGTAGAGGGCGGGGACGTCGAGGTCGATGCCGAGCGCGCGGAGCCCCCGGCTGCGCGCGGCGTGCGCGAGGAAGAAGGCCGCCGCGACCAGCACGAGATCGAGCGTGAAGACCGATGCGGCGACGAGTCGAGCCCGCTGCTTGAGCATTCTCCCCCGGGGTACCCGGATTGTATCGTCCCCGCGCGCCCGGCAGCGCACGGACTCCGCACGCGCCGAGCGCGACCTCCGCCGCCGTTGAAGAGCGGAAAACCGCCTAGCCGAGGCCGGCGGCCCGGCGCAGGACCGCGGCGTAGGCGTCGGCGATCGACTCCCAGTCGAAGCGCACCCGGGCCCGTGCCGCGGCCGCGCGCCCCAGCGCGGCGGCCTCCTCGGGCCGTTCGAGGAGACGCGCGAGGACCGCCGCGAGCGAGCCCCGGACGTCGGCCCGGAACCAGGCGGCGGCGTCACCCGCGGTCTCGCGGTTCTCCGGCGTGTCGTGGACGACGCAGCAGTTGCCGTAGCCCATCGCCTCGACCAGGGCCGGATGGGTGCCGCCCACGTCGGTGGCGTGCACGTACGCGAAGGCGTGGGCGAGCAGCTGCCGGTAGCCGCGGCCGTAGACCGGGCCCGGGAAGCGGATGCGTGCGTCGGCGCCATCCCGGAAAGAAGCGATGAAGCGTGACGCGTAGGGGGCGCCGCCGACCATCGCCAGCGGCATCGCGCCCGGCACGGCGCGGTACTCCTCCGCCACCCGGTGCGGGTTGTTCTCGGGCTCGAAGCGCGACACGTAGAGCAGGTAGCGGCCGGGCTCGACCCCGACGCGGGTGAGCGCGCGCGTCCCGTGCGCGGCGCGGGGCTCGACCCCGTAGGCGATCGCCGTCGAGCCGGCGCCGTAGCGCTCGAGGTAGTGCCGACGGATGACCTCGGCGTCGGTCACCAGCTCCGCCGGCACCGCGGTCGCAAGCCGCTCCGAGAGCGCGTAGACGGCGCGCCCGAAGCGTCCCCACTTGGCGCGCCGCTTCTCGATGCCGTCGACGTTGAGCGCCGCCGGGATCCCGGCCACCGCGAGCAGCGGCACGAACAGCGCGTTGGCGGAGTTGACCACGAGCGCGGCGTCGTAGCGCTCGCCGCTCGCGTGCAGGCAGGCGAGCAGGGTGTGCACCGGGGTGTCGAGGTGCTTGGTGCGCAGCGTGGGCAACACCACCAGCCGCGCGCCGCGGCGCTCGCGGCCCCGGCCGCGCGTGTAGTGCGACCGGCAGTAGACGGTGACCTCGAAGCCGCGCGCGACCAGGCGCGGCGCGAGCTCGTCGAACAGCGTCTCGTAGCCGCCGTAGCGCGCGGGGATGCCCCGGCTGCCGATCAGGGCGACGCGCGGCCGGCTCAAGGAGGGTCCTCCGGCAGCGGCTCCTCGCGGCGCAGGAACCAGCGGTCGAGCGCGTGGCTCGCGCGGGCGCGCACCTGGCGCCGGTGGGCGAGGATCTCGCGCCGGTGGCGCCAGAGCCAGGCGTAGGCGGCGAGCGACGAGCGCTCGGCGACGAGCACCCAGGCGAGCGCCGCGGCGTCGCGCCAGAGCGTCGCCGGCAGCGTCCAGAGCAGGTTGGCGAGGGTCTGGTGATCGGCGCGCAGCAGGTACCGGTTGCGCAGCGAGCTCGCGTTGGCGGCCGCCGACAGGCGCCGCCGCCGGCCCGGCACCGCGGCGCGCCGGTGGCGCGCCACCGCCCCGGGCTCGTAGAGGACCGACCAGCCGCGTTCCTGGAGGCGCATCGACAGCTCGGCGTCCTCCCGGAAGGTATGGAAGCGGGAGTCGAACAGCTCGCCCGGCGTCACCGCCGCGTCCTCCGCGGCCGCGCGCAGCCAGAGCGACGCGGCGCCGGTGGCGCCGAACACGCGCGCGGGCCGCGCGTACTGGCCGCGGTCGGGTCGCCCGGCGCCGCGGTCGAGATGGCGCCAGGTCCAGAACAGGTACATGCCGCAGGCGTCCAGGACCGGCGGCTCCCCGACCCGCAGCAGGCGGCCGGTGGCCGCGCCCGGGCGCGCCGCGCGCGACCGCTCGACGCGCGCGACCAGGCGCTCGAGGTAGTCAGGGGCGAGCGTTGCGTCCGGGTTCAGGGTCAGCAGGTAGGGCGCGCGGCTGGCGGCGAAGACGGCGTTCATGCCGCCGGCGAAGCCCCGGTTCTCGCCCAGCTCGAGGACCTGGAACGGCAGGCCCGCCGGCGCGCTCGCGCGCGCCACCGCCACCGACTCGTCGGCGCTCGCGCAGTCGGCGACGACCACCTCGAGCGACGGCAGGGTCTGGCGGCCGAGCGCGGCCAGGCACCCGGGCAGATCCGCCGCGGAATCGTGGCTGACGATCGCCACCGTGACCCGCGCCGCGCTCATCGCAGCGCCCCGCCCGCCGGCCACCCCGCCAGCGCCGCGCGCGCGGCGGCCACGAGCGCCGCGGCGGCCTCGCCGCGGCTGGCGGCGCGGCGCGGCCGCCGGACCGGCAGCAGCGCGAGGCGCGCCAGCGCGCCCAGCGGCACGAGGGTGCGAAAGGCGAGCTCCCAGCCGCGGCCGTGGTGCCGGCGCAGGTAGCGCGCCAGATTGCGATCGTAGGCGGCGAGGAAGCCGCCGTAGCCGAGCGCCGGCACGCTGCCACCGCCGCGGTGCACGAACACGGCCTGCGGGGCGTAGACGAGGGCGAGCGAGCGCGCGGCCAGGCGGCGCGCCAAGTCGACGTCCTCGAACCAGGCCGGGAAGTAGCCCTCGTCGAAGCCGCCCACCGCCTCGAAGGCCTCGCGCGTCAACGCCAGCGCGGCGGCGGCCGGCTGCGCCACGGCCGTGCCCGGCGCCGGCTCGCGCCGCGGTCCGCGCGTCGGGCTCCAGAAGAAGGCGTGGGCGAGCAGCGCCAGGGGCGAGGGCAGCGGCTTGAGCTGCCACGCCCACTGCGGCGCGCCGTCCTCGCCGACCAGGCGCGGCACCAGCCCGGCCGCCTCGGAATGGCGCGCGAAGGCCTCGAGCAGGCGGTCGAGAGCGCCCGGGGTCGGCCGCGCGTCGGGGTTCAGGAAGAGCAGGCGGGGCGCGCGCCCGGCGCGCGCGCCCAGGTTCGAGCCGGCGGCGAAGCCGAGGTTGCGTCCGGGCGCGAGCAGGCGCGCTCGCCCGAGCGCCGCGCCCGCCTCGGTCAACTCGCCCGAGTTGTCGACGACGACGAGCTCGTAGCGCGGGTCCGACGGGAACGCCCCGGCCAGCGCGAGCGCGTCCTCGCGCGCCCGCCACGCCACCACGACAACCGAGAGCTCGGGTGCGCTCACGCTCCGGAGCCTACCCGGAACCGGGTGAGCTCCGGGCCGGCGACGAGCGGTGCGCCGGCGCGCGCGAAGGCCGGCAGCCGGGCCGCGGCGGCGAGCCAGCCGGCGGGGATCGCCGCCGCGCCCCCGATCCGGCCCGCGCCGAGCGCGTGCGCGAGGTCGGCCAGGTCGCGCGCGAGCAGGCGCGGCACCGCGGCCGGAAAACGCCGGCCGAGCAGGCGCGCCACCACCAGCCAGCGGTTGCCCGCGACCCGGCGCGCGCGCCGGAACGGGCGCTCGTCGCCGGTCGATCCCCCGGCGTGGAGCGCACGCGCGGCGGGCACGCAGAGCGCCGCCCACCCCGCCGCGCGCAGGCGCACGGCCAGATCGACGTCCTCGTACCAGCTGTCCAGCCGCTCGTCGAAGACGGTGCCGTCGGGGCGCGCGACGCCGTCGAGCGCCGAGCGCCGGTAGAGCGCCGCGGTCGCCGAGACGCCGAACACCTCGAAGGCCGGCGCCGCGGCGGCCGGCGGCGGCTGGCCGTGGCCGACCTGCACGGCCTGCAGCCACCGGTTCCAGGCCAGCCCGCAGCCGTCGGCGCGCCCCGGGTCGTCCGTGCGCAGGTGGACGCCCTGCACCGCGCCCACGCCGGAGTCCGCGCGCAGGGCCTCGACCAGGGGCGCCAGCCAGCCCGGCATCGGCTCGAGGTCGTCGTTGACCACCGCGACGAGCTCGGCGGCGCGCGCGGCGGCGAGGCCGGCGTTGACCGCGCACGCGAAGCCGAGCGGACGCGCGAAGCGCAGCAGGCGCTCGCCAGCGCCGCCCAGCGCCGGCGGCGCGCGCTCGCCCTGGTGCACCCAGAACAGCTCGCCCGCGAACGGCTCGAGCTCGGCGCGCAGGCGGGCGAGCGTGCGTCCGGCCGAGGCCGGCGCGCCGAGCGAGGGCACCACGGCCGCCAGGCGGACGCTCATCGCCACGCGAGCTCCACTCGGTCGACGATCGCCGCTCCCGCCGGGCGCGCCGCGTCCTGCGCGCAGCGGATCTCGAGCGGCGCACCGGCCGGCCAGTCGCGCGCCGCGAGCCGGTCGCCGCGCCAGGTGCCGTCCGAGCGCGCCACGAAGCTGCCGAGCAGCTCTCCGCGCGAGCGCAGCTCGAGCCGCACCGGCTCGCCGCCACCCTCCGCCGCGCGCCAGCGCACGTCGATCACGACCCGCTCCCCACCGGCGCGCGGCACGAAGCGGGCCTCCGCACCCGCGGGCAGGTACCAGCCGCCCGGGAAGCGGGTGCGGTCGGGCACCCATCGCCCCGGCCAGGACGCGCCCCGGGACTTCGAGATCCAGGGATCCTCGAGCTCGGCCACGCCGGTCGGCAGGCGGTGGGCGGCGAGCAGCAGCAGCACCCAGGCGGCGAGCAGCGCGGCCACGCCGGCGGAGGCCGCGTCGCGCGGGCGCCGGCGCGGCCAGCGCCACGCCACGAGCAGGAGGCAGCAGGTCACCGCCGGCACGATCCACAGCGCCGGCTGCGCGCGCACCGCGCTCGGCAGCAGGCGCGCGAAGTCGGCGGCGTAGCGCGAGGTGGCGAGGTCGAGCAGGGCGGAGCGTCCGTCGGCGAAGCTGAACGCCCAGCCCGGCTCGGCGGCGAGCGCCGCCAGGCGCAGCGCGGTCGCTCCCGCGAGCCCCGCCACGACCACGCGCGCGCCCCCGGACGGCCGCCGCGCCATCGCCACCGCGACCGCCGCCGCGAGCGCGGGCAACGCGACCAGCCCGTAGCGGAAGGGAGGCGACCAGCCTCCGTACCACTCGCGTCGCGAGGCGACCAGGACCAGGTAGGGCGCGAAGGCCGCGAGCGCGAGGGCGACCGGCGAGCGCCGCGCCACCGCGCGCGCGGCGCCCGGCAGCACCAGCAGCCAGAGCGGTGCCGCCGCGAACAGCCCGAAGGCGCCGTCGAAGAACAGGCCGATGCCGCCGTGCGCGAAGCGCGACAGCGGCACGTCGAACAGCGCCAGGTCGGCGAGTCCGTGCATGCGCAGGGGATTGCCCCAGACCAGACCGTTGACTACCAGCAGCGAGATGCCGGCGAGCGCCACGGCGGCGGCCGCCGCCAGGCCCAGCCCGCGGCGCACGCGCGCACCCGCGAGGCCCACCACCGCGAGCGGAACCGCGACCGCCAGCAGGCGGAGCTTGAGCAGCGGCAGCAGGACGAGCGGCACGCCGAACGCGGCCGCGCGCAGCGCCGTCCAGCGCCCGCCCTCGGCGCGCATGCGTCCCCAGGCCACGAGCGCGAGCGCGACCAGGAGCGCCGCCGGCACCTCGACCCAGACCTGGTAGGAGAAGGTGACGACGGGCGGCGCCAGGGCCACCAGCATCCAGGCGCGCAGGGACCCCCGGCGCGACGCGCCCAGCGCGAGCGCGGCCTCGAGCGTGGCGGCCGTCAGCGCGGCGGCGACGCCGAGCATGGCGAGTCGCGCGCCGAGCAGCCCGCCGGCCGCCCAGAACGGCGCGAGCAGGAGCGGCAGGAAGAGCTCGTGGCGCGAGAACACCTCTCCCGCGGGACCGGTCGGGTCGCCCGCCTGGGGCGCCACGGGGCGCTCGGAGAAGGCGCGCCAGGCCTCGCTCGCGTACTCGTCGGCGAGGTCGATGTCGAGGTCCGAGACCAGGCTCTCGGTGAGCAGGAGGTAGTAGGGCTCGTCGCCGTTGGGCGCGCGCGCGGCGTCCGCCCACGGCAGCAGCGCGAGATAGACCGCGAAGGCGACCACCCCGAACGGGAGCGCGCGGCCGCTCCGGCGCGCCAGCCCGCGCGCCAGCGCCGGCAGGAGGCGCACGGCGCGTACGAAGGCGAGCGCGAAGAGCGCCAGCGCGGCGAGCGGCGCGGTCGCGGGCAGGCCGAGGCGGTCCTGTCCGAGCGCGAAGAGCACCGCGAACAGCGCGGCGACCCTCTCTTCGAGCGGCCACGGTCGCGCACCCAGCGCGGCCCCGACCGCTCCGAGCAGTCCGAGCGCGAGGGGCAGCACGACCAGCGTGCCGCGCAGCCCTTCGGGCCCCGGCGGCAGCGCGGCGGCGGCCAGCGCCGAGCCCGCGGCCCCGGTCGCGAGCGCCACGAGCGCGCGTCTCACCGCTCCACCTCGACGTCGAAGAAGGCGATCGCGACCTCGCCGGGGAGCCCCGGCGCGCGCTCGAGCCGGACGCGCTCGACCGCCACCTCGACCGGCCAGGCGGCACGTGCGCGGAAGGTCGAGCCCAGGAAGCGGCCGGAGGCCGGGATCCAGGACCAGTCCGCGCGCGGCGCCGGGCAGGCGAGGACCCCGGCGACATCGGGACGCTGGACCGCCCAGTCTGCGGTGTCGCGCCCGATCTCGAGCGCCAGCTCGCCGGTCACCGCGCCGCCGCTGACCAGCGCGACGCGCGCCACGACCGTGCCGCAGGGGAGCTCGACGGCGTTGGTCAGGTAGGTGCGCACCGCGACTCCGCGGGCCGCTCCGAGCGCGGGGTCCAGGGGCAACTCGGCGCGCGGCGAGGCGGTGGAGAGCACGAGCGCGCGGCCGGGCAGCGCCTGCGCCGCCTCCGAGAAGGGCCGGCCGAGCGCGGACGCGAGCGCCGACTCCAGCGCCGGCGCCGCGCGCCAGGGAAGGGCGCCGGCGATCAGCGCGGCGAGCGCCGCGGCGCCCAGCGTGGCGGCGCCGGCGCGCGCGAGCAGGCGATCGGACGCGAGCGCCGCCGCCGCGCTGGCGGCGAGCGCCAGCACGAGCCAGGGCGCGGCCGCCGGCAGGTGCGGTGCCGCGCAGGCGACGACCACCGCGGCGGCGCCCAGCCGGGGCCAGCCGCGCGCACGGGCGACGGCGAGCGCCGCCGCGCCGACGCCGACGCTGACCAGGCCCGCCCCGTGCCAGCCCGGCCCAGCGGCGAAGGTCGAGAGACCCAGGGCGAGCGCCGCCGCCGGCCAGTGCCCGGCCACCCACGCGAGGACCAGCGCCACCGCGAGCGGCGTCAGCGTCAGCGCGGCCCAGGTCGAGGCCGAGAGCGGCGCCAGCAGGAGCCGCTCGGCGAGCGCCACGAGCTGGGCGCCGAGCGCCAGCCCGAGGATCGCGATTCCGTCCGGCGGCGTCCGCGCGTCGACGCGCTCGGCCAGCGCGATGCCGAGCGCCGCCGCGAGCAGGGCGGCGACCGCCGCCGAAGGCAGGGGCGAGCTGGCCGGCAGGAAGGCGAGCGCGCCGAACAGCGCCAGGGCGGCCGCCGGCGCCAGGCGGCTCGCGCGCGGCGCGCTCGCCGCCAGCGACGCCAGGACGCCGGCGCCGACGAGCGACCAGAAGAGCGTCGGCGCCGAGCTCGCGCGGTCGACGGCGAACCGGGCGACCGTGGCGCCGGCCAGGGCGAGCGCCAGCGGGGCGGCGAGCGAAGCGAGACGCGACCTCGACATCCGTGGAGCGGAGTCTACGGGGCCCGAGCACGGTTTGACGCCCCCCGAACGCGCCGATACACTGCCCGGCCGCGATGCTCGCCCGCGACCTCCTCCGCAGCGCTCCCGACCGCGTGCGCAGCGCGCTCGCCGATCGCGGCCAGAGCCCCGACGCCCTGGGCGCCTGGCTCGAGCTCGACGGCGCCCGGCGCACGGCGCTCCAGGAGGTCGAGAGCCTCAAGCAACGCCGCAACGAGGCCAGCAAGCAGATCGGTCGGCTCAAGGGCTCGGGCGCGGACGCCGACGCCGCGATCGCCGAGGTGGCGGCCGTCAAGGAGCGCATCGCCGCCCTCGAAGCCCGCCTCGACGGGCTCGACGGCGAGCTCGCGGCGATCGAGCTCGCGTTGCCCAACCTGCCCCACGACAGCGTGCCGCGCGGCGCCGACGAGTCCGCCAACCGGGTCGAGCGCCGGGTCGGCGAACCGCCGCGCTTCGGCTTCGAGCCCAGGGCGCACTGGGACCTGGGACCCGAGCTCGGCATCCTCGACTTCGAGCGCGGCGCGCGCGTGGCCGGGGCGCGCTTCACCGCCTACTTCGGCGCCGGCGCCGCGCTCGAGCGCGCGCTCGCCCAGTTCATGCTCGACCTGCACGTGACCGAGCACGGCTACCTCGAGGTGCTGCCGCCCTACATCGTGAACCGCGACAGCCTGATCGGCACCGGCCAGCTGCCGAAGTTCGCGGCCGACCTGTTCAAGCTCGAGGGGCACGACTACTTCCTGATCCCGACCGCCGAGGTGCCGGTCACCAACCTCCATCGCGGCGAGACCCTCGACGAGGAGACGCTGCCGCGGCGCTACGTGGCCTGGACGCCGTGCTTCCGCAGCGAGGCCGGCTCCTACGGCAAGGACGTGCGCGGCCTGATCCGGCAGCACCAGTTCCACAAGGTCGAGCTCGTCCACCTGGCCACGCCCGAGACGAGCTACGACGAGCTCGAGGCGATGACCGTCCACGCCGGGCGCGTGCTCGAGCGCCTGGGTCTGGCCTACCGGGTGGTCAGCCTGTCGACCGGCGACCTCGGCTTCTCCGCCGCCAAGACCTACGACCTGGAGGTCTGGCTGCCGGGCCAGGACGCCTACCGCGAGATCTCCTCGTGCTCGAACTGCGAGGACTTCCAGGCGCGGCGCGCCGACCTGCGCTGCCGGCGCGGGGGCGGCAAGGCGCGCTACCTGCACACCCTGAACGGCTCCGGGGTCGCGGTGGGCCGCGCCCTGGTCGCCGTGCTCGAGAACTACCAGCAGGCCGACGGCTCGGTGCTCGTGCCCGAGGCGCTGCGCCCCTACCTGCGCGGCCTCGAGCGCATCGTCCCGCGCGCCTGAGCCGGCCGCGCCGCCGCCCGGCGGTGGGCGCGGGCTAGACTCCGGGCACGGAGGGGTGGCAGAGCGGTCGAATGCGCCGGTCTTGAAAACCGGTGGACCGAGAGGTCTCGTGGGTTCGAATCCCACCCCCTCCGCCACCCCGTCCCCGACCGTGGAGGAAGCCATGCCGAGAGCCCGCCGCGCCGTCCCCCTGCTCGCCGTCTTCCTCGCCGGCGCCGCCGCCGGCGCCTTCGCCGCCAAGAAGGTCCTGGTCTCCCCCGCCGCCTTCTCGGGACGCGAGCCGGCCGCGGCCGCCGACGCGCTGCTCGACTCCGCGCGCGCGCTGGCCGAGGCGGGCAGCTACGAGAACATCGCGGTGGCGCGCGTCTACTACCTGAGCGGGCGCAAGGTGGAGGGGCAGCAGATCCTCGACCGCGTGATGGCCGGCAAGACCAAGCCCGGCGACCTCATGCGTGTCGCGCGCCTCTACCGGGAGGCCGGCGAGTGGGAGCGCGCGAAGCCGCTGTTCGAGAGCGTGCTCCGGATGGCGCCCGAGGACGAGGACTGGCTGGCCGAGATCGGCGCCTGGTTCCTGCTCGCGGGCGATCGCGCGCGCGCCGAGGAGCTGTTCGGCCGCTCGCTCCAGCTCGATCCCTCGAATCTCTACAACACCCTGCGCATGGCGGGCGCCTACCTCGGCGTCGAGCCCGGCTGAGCTCGATTCAGTATCCCTCGCCCTCCGCGGCGGCCTCGACCTTGCCGCGGTGGAGCCGGAACAGGATCACGAAGTAGACGATCGCGAGCGCGAGCCCGAGCGGCCACCAGAGGAGCCCGAGCCGGAGCGAGCGCTCGCCGGCGGCGGCGTTGAGCGCGGTGAGCGAGAGCGCCGGATCGCCCGCGGACTTGAGCATCACGGGGAAGACCGAGGCGGCGGTCGCCGCCAGCACCCCGAGCAGGAAGGCCGCCGAGCCCAGGAACGCGGCGAGGTCGCGTCCGGCGCGGCGCGCGACGAAGCTCGTCGCCAGGCCGGCCAGCAGGAGCGCCGCCGACAGCCACGCGAGCGGGCGCGCGGCGAGACCGCGCACGACCTCGGGCGCCAGCGCCGCGGTCGCTGCGCTCGCCGCGAGCCAGAGCGCGACCGTGGCCGGGAAGAGAGCGCCCGCCAGCCGGAGGCTGCGCTCCCGCACCGGGCCGTCCGTCTTCCAGGCCAGGAAGAGGGCGCCGTGATGGAGGATCGCGACCAGGGCCAGCACGCCGGCGAGCACCGTGTACCAGTCGAGGATGCCGAGCGCGCCGGTCGGCGAGAACGACTCGAACAGCGACAGCGCGAACCAGCCGTCGGCCGAGAGCGGCACGCCGCGCACGACGTTGCCGAGCGCGGCGCCGAGCAACACCGGGGCGAGCGCCGAGGCGACGGTGAAGGTGGCGTCCCAGAACGCGCGCCACATGCGGTCCTCGACGTGCGAGCGGAACTCGATCGCGATGCCGCGCAGGATCAGCACCCAGAGCAGCAGGAAGATGGCGAGGTAGAAGCCGGAGAGGCCTGCGGCGAGGACCTTCGGGAAGGCCAGGAAGAGCACGCCGCCGCCGGCCAGCAGCCAGACCTCGTTGCCGTCCCAGAACGGCCCGATCGCGGCGAGCACCTGGCGGCGCTCGCGGTCGCTCTTCGCCACCGCGAGGTGGAGGGCACCGGCGCCGAAGTCGAAGCCGTCCATCACGACGTAGACCGCGAACATCACGGCCGAGATCGCGAACCAGAGCGCTGCCATGGCGACCTCCTCAGGCGTGCGCGCCGGCGCCGGGCCGGCGGGGTCCGTGCGCCACCTCGCGCGCGACCAGGGCGAGGAAGAGCACGCCGAGCACGAGGTAGAGCCCGGCGAATCCGAGCGCGGTGAACAGGGTCGAGCCGCCGTGCACGGTCGGCGATCCGCCCGCGGCCGTGCGCATCAGGCCGTAGACGAGCCAGGGCTGGCGGCCGAGCTCGGCGGTCATCCAGCCCGCCGTGTTGGCGATGTAGGGAAACGGGAAGGCCAGCACCAGGATCCAGAGCATCCAGCGGCTCGACTCGAGCCGCCGCCGCAGGGCGAGCAGGGCGGCGACGGCCATCACCGCGATGAACAGCGTGCCCAGGCCCACCATGACGTGGAACGAGTAGTAGAGCAGCTCGATGTTGGTCGGCCAGTCCTCCTCGGGGAACTCCGAGAGCCCGCGCACGTTGGCCGAGAAGTCGCCGTAGGCGATCCAGGAGAGCACGGCGGGGAGCTGGATCGGATTGTCGAGCTTGCGCTCGGCGACGTTGGGCTGACCGATCATCGCCAGCGGCGCGCGGGGTCCGCTCTCGAAGCGTCCCTCCATGGCGGCGAGCGTGACCGGCTGCTTGGCCGCCACCATCCGGCCCTGGTGGTGCCCGGTCGGGAACGCGACCAGCATCGCGGCGGCGAGCCCGGCCACCACGCCGGTGCGCAGCGAGACGCGCGCCACCGCGGCGTGCTCGCCGCGCAGCGTCCAGTAGGCCGCCACCGCGGCCATCACGAAGGAGGCCGTGACCACCGCGGCCATCTGATTGTGCAGGAACTGGACGATCGCCCACGGGTTGAACACGAAGGCGCCCAGCCGCGCGATCTGGAACGTGCCGTCCGCCGCGATCTCGTGGCCCACCGGACTCTGCATGAACGCGTTCGTGGCGACGATGAAGTATCCCGACAGCCAGCTCCCCACGAACAGCGCCAGCGCCGCGAGGAAGTGACGGCGCGGCCCCAGCCGCCGCTCGCCCCACACCAGCAGCGCCAGGAAGCTCGACTCCAGGAAGAAGGCGAAGATGCCCTCCATGGCCAGGGTCTGGCCGATGACGCCGCCGGTCCGGCGCGAGAACTCGGCCCAGTTGGTGCCGAACTGGAACTCCATCGGGATGCCGGTCACCACGCCGAGCGCGAAGTTGAGTCCGAAGATGCGGATCCAGAAGCGCGCCGCGTCGTCCCAGGGCGCCCTGCCGGTGCGCAGGGCGATCGCCTTCAGGACGACGATGAGCAGCGCCAGGCCCATCGTCAGCTGCGGGAACAGGTAGTGATAGGTGATGGTGAAGCCGAACTGCAGGCGGTGCCAGAACAGCGGGTCGCTCAAACGCCACCTCCCGTCCGCGCCAGCTCGGGAGAGCCTGTCAGAAGCGCCGCCCGGGCGCCCTGCCCGGCGAGGCGGGAGCGGACCTCCGGCGTCTCGCCGGGCGGCTCACGCCGGGGGCGGCACGACCAGGATTGCGCGACCGCTCCGGAACAGATGGTGGAGCCGGCGCGCGTCGTCGGGCGCCACCACCAGCGCGACCAGCGGCGGATGCGCGGGCTGCTCGCCGCGCAGGCGTTGCCAGCCGTCGCGCACCGCGGCGCCGAGACGGCGGAACCAGCCCAGCCGGGGCGATTCGTTGACGAACAGCAGCTGCCAGCCGTTGTCGAGCGAGACGCGGTACGACGACGGCCGCTCGTCTTCGCCGGGCTTCTTGACGGGCGCGCTCGCACCGCCCGGAGACGGTTCGCTGCGCTCCTCCTCCTCCGAGTAGGGGCGCAGGGTCGTCGGCGCGATCGTCTCGCGATCGGTGTCGCCCGGACCCTGGGAGACCGTCCACAGCGCCGGGGCGCGCAGGGGCGGCGCCACCGCCTCGCCGAACATCGGACGGAACTCGAGACGCGCGATCTCGCTCACGCTCACCGAGGAGAGCTCGAGGCCGCGCGCCTTGACCGCCAGGCGGCCGGCCACCGGGTCGAGCACCAGGTAGACGTCGGGCTTCTTGGCGAGGCCGGCCTCGAGCTCGACGAGCTGCAGCCGCACCTCGTCCGCGCCCGCCGCCAGCGCGCCCGTCGCGACGAGCAGGCTAGAAAAGAAAGACGCGAGCGCCGACCGGAACCGTCTTGTAGGCAAACTCGAGGTCCTCGTCCCCCAGCCGGATGCAGCCGTGGGTGACGCGCTTGCCGAGCAGCGTCTTGAAGATCGTGCCGTGGATGATGTAGCCGTCCTTCATGTAGAGCCCGTAGTCGCCGAGCGAGAAGTCGTCGACCCGGTCGCGCATCCCCTTGGGCGGCTCGTAGCCCTCCTCGATGAAGGCCCAGTCGGGCTTGACCCAGACCGGATCCCTGACCTTGCGCAGGATCTTGAGCTCGCCCTGCGGCGTGTCGAACAGCCACTCCTTGCCGTTGCGCGGGTCGAGCAGGCGCACGCCCGACCCGGTCGAGCAGACCGCCTCGCGCAGCAGCTCGCGCCCCTTGTAGACGCGCAGGCGGTTGGCGTAGCTGTCGACCACGATGTAGACCTCGTTGCCGGGCGCGAGCGTCGCGAGCCGGCGCTCGATCTTCGCCGCGCGCTCGGCGGCCTCGGTCGCGGCCAGGTCCTCCGCCGCGAGCGCGACGGCGTCCGTGGCGAACGGCTCGTGCGCGTAGGCGCCGCCCAGGCGTGCCAGCCCGATCGCCACCGCGGCGCTGGCCACCGCCGCCCCCGCCAGGCCGGCGCCGAGCGCGCGCAGGCCGTCGGGCAGGCGCCGCGCGCGCGGCGGCGCGGGCCGGGCCGGCGACGCCGGGCGGGGAGCGATCGACTGGGATTCGGGCGGGACGATCACGTCGCGATTCTACGTCGGAGGATCAGAAGGTACCGACGATGGTGACCGGCGTGCCGACGCGCGCCTGGGCGAAGACGCGGTCCATGTCGCGGTTGGAGAGCGCGACGCAACCGTCGGTCCAGTCGCGTCCCTGCCCGCCGTCGCCGTGGATCTCGATCAGGCTGCCGATGCCCGCGCGCTGCGGCACCTGGCCGGTGCGCCGGCCCCAGGCATAGCGCGCGCGATCCTCCGCGTTCGGGTAGTCGAGCAGCAGCGCCTTGTAGAACTTGGTGCGCCCGGGGCCACGCACCTGGACGACGCGGTAGCGGCCCTCGGGCGTGGCCTGATCGCCGGAGTGCATCTTGCGGCGCAGGCCCTTGGCGCCGAGCTCGGCCGCGTACACGCCGGCGCGCTTGCCGTTGGAGTAGACGTAGAGCTTGCGATCGAGCTTGTCGACCACGAAGGCGGTGACGCGCTCGTCGCGCGAGAGCCGCACCGTCTCCTCGACCATGCGCCGCCAGAGCTTGAGGTTCTTCGCGTCGCGGAAGCGCGAGTGGAGGTCGGTGAAGCTGGTGTGCACCACCGCCGAGAAGGTGCGCGCCTGCTCGGCTTCGACCAGTGCGCGCTCGAGCTGCCCCTCGCTCGCGTAGCGCTCGGCGAGCTCCCACTTCAGGGTCGCCCTCTGCGCGGCGGCGAACTCGCGCCGCCCCACACCCGCCTCCTCGGATTCGGCGCGCGCGCGCTCGACCTCGGCGGCGACCTCGGGCCGCAGCGCCTCCCACCGGCTGGCGAAGGTCTGGCGTCTGCGGTCGCGCGCGGCGAGCGAGACGCGCGCGGAATTCAGCACCCGCCCCCACGAGGCCTCGACCCGGCCCGGCTCGCGGCGCCAGAACGGAGCGGTGGTCTCCTGGGCGGTGATCGTCTCGGCGTCGGCGATCAGGCGGTCGAGCAGGCGCGCCGCCGCTGGCGCGTCCGGACGCAGGATTCGTACCGCGTCGGCCGCGACCTTGCGCACCGCCGCGAGGTCGAGCACCGGGCCGGCGGAAGGGCCGGCCGGCCAGGCCGAAGCCGCGACCGAGAGGCCGAGCGCTGCGAGCAGCGCGAGGAAAAGAAACGACCGGCGGCGCGGAGACGCCGCCGGTCGGGAGAAACGTAGTCGAAGTGCGATCAGCAGCACCGACTCTTCAGCACTTGATCTTTTCCTTGGCCCCCTGCATGTCGGCGACCAGGGTGTCGGCCGAGGCCTTGAGCGAGTCGGCCTGCGCCTTGGCTCCGAAGAAGTCCTCGGAGGCGATGGCGCTCTCGATGCCCGCCACACCCGCGGCGAGGCCGTCGAAGCTGCCCTTCATCATCTCCATGTCCTTCTTGAAGTCCTTGGGCTGACGGCGGCAGGCGGCGAGCTCGGTCATCAGCGCGGTGGCCTGGTCGAGCGAGGCCTTGGCGGCGGCGAGCGCCTCGTTGGCGGCGTTGGAGGCCGCTTCCTTGCCGGCGACTGCGGCGGCCTTGGCTTCCTCGGCCTTCTGGTTGGCGGCGGCGACGAGCTCCTTCGTCTTGGTGTAGGAGCGGAAGAGCGCGAACTTGTTGTTCTGCGCCTCGAGCTCCGCATTGACGTCGTTCTGCGCCTGCTGCGCGGCGTTCCAGGCATCCGGAGCGTACTTGGCGGCCTCGGACTGCTCGGCAGCGGTCAGACCCGCCTTGAGGCCGTCGATCTCCTGCTGCGGGGGCTTGGCGCAGCCCGCGGCGAGGGTCAGCGTCAGCGCCGCGACAGTCAGCACTGCAAGCTTCTTGTTGCGCATCGTTTCGTTCCCTCCTGGGGTTTTTCTGCTCAAGATCTGTGGATCTCGTTATCGGCGTCGACCGGCGGGGCCCTGGGTGGGCCCGCGTCTTGTGGGAGGTCGATCGCTCAGGACCCGTGCAACTCTAACACACGCCTTCCGACCGTGCCAAAACCGTGCCTCCTAGGGGCTCCCGAGAACCCTCTCCGCCCGCGCCAAGATGGCATCCTGCGTCAATCCGAACCGCCGGGCGAGCTCCTCGGCCGGCCCGGAAGCGCCGAAACCGGTCATGGCCACGATCTCGCCCCGTTCGCCCACCCACCGATGCCAGCCGAGCGGCGAAGCCGCCTCGACGGCGAGGCGCCTGCCTCCCGCGGGCAGCACCGACTCACGATACTCCTCTCCCTGCTGCTCGAACAGCTCCCAGGAGGGCATCGAGACCAGGCGCACCCTCCGCCCCCGGGCCGCCAGCCGCCGCGCCGCCTCGAGCGCCGGCGACACCTCGGAGCCGGTCGCGAGCAGGAGCAGCTCGTGGCGGTCGGGCGCCGACTCCCAGAGCACGTAGGCGCCGCGCGGCACCCCCCGCTCGGCTCTCTCGACCGTCTCCGCGAGAACGGGAAGCTTCTGGCGCGAGAGCGCGAGCGCGGTCGGGCCGGCCCGCCGCTCGAGCGCGACGCCCCAGGCCGCCACCGTCTCGGCGCCGTCGGCGGGGCGCAGCGTGACCAGGCCGGGGATGGCGCGCAGCGAGGCGAGCTGGGAGACCGGCTGGTGGGTCGGACCGTCCTCGCCCAGGAGGACCGAATCGTGGGTGAAGACGTAGGTGACCGGCAGCCCCATCAGCGCCGCGAGCCGGATCGCCGGCCGCATGTAGTCGGAGAAGATCAGGAACGTGCCGACGAACGGGCGCAGGGCACCCGACAGCGCCAGGCCGTTGGCGATCGAGCCCATGGCGTGCTCGCGCACTCCGAAGTGGACGTTGCGGCCCTCGGGCCGTCCCGCGGCGAGCACCGGCGCGCCCTTGAGCAGGGTGGAGTTCGATTCGGTCAGGTCGGCGGAGCCGCCGACCAGCTCGGGCACCCGCGCGGCGAGCGCGTTGAGCACCTTGCCGGACGCCGCACGGGTGGCGACCGACTCGCCCGCCGCGAAGGCCGGCAGCGCGCCGCGCCAGTCTTCGGGCAGGCGGCCCTGGAGTCGGCGCTCGAGCTCGCCCGCGGCGGCCGGGTCGCTCTCCGCGAGGCGCGCGCGCCGCGTCACCCAGGCCGCGCGCGCCGTCGCGCCGCGTCCGGCAGCGTCCTGGTAGGCCGCGCGCGCGCCCTCGGGGACGAGGAAGCGGGCGTCCTCCGGCCAGCCCAGGGCGCGCCGCGTGGCGGCAGCCGCCTCGGCGCCGAGCGGGGCGCCGTGCGCCTCGGCGCTGTCCTGCTTGGGGCTGCCGTAGCCGATGTGGGTGCGCACCGCGACCAGCACCGGCCGTTCCGGCTCGGCCTCGGCGGCGGCAATCGCCGCCTCGAGCGCGTCGAGATCGTTGCCGTCCTCGACGCGCAGGGTGCGCCAGCCGTACGCCGCGTAGCGCGCCAGCACGTCCTCGCCGAAGGCGAGGTCGGTCGGGCCGTCGATCGAGATCCGGTTGTCGTCCCAGAAGACCTTGAGCCCGCCCAGGGCGAGGTGTCCGGCGAGCGAGGAGGCCTCGGCCGAAACGCCCTCCATCAGATCGCCGTCCGAGGCGAGCACCCAGACGCGGTGCTCGAACAGCGGCGAGCCCGGCCGGTCGAAGCGGGCGGCGAGGGCGCGCGCGGCGATCGTCATGCCGACCGCGTTGGCGAGCCCCTGCCCGAGCGGTCCGGTGGTGGTCTCGACCCCCGGCGTGTGACCGCGCTCCGGGTGCCCGGGGGTCTTCGAGCCGAGCTGCCGGAAGCGCTCGAGCTCGGCCACCGGCAGGTCGAATCCGGCGAGGTGGAGCAGGCCGTAGAGCAGCGCCGAAGCGTGGCCGCAGGAGAGCACGAAGCGGTCGCGGTCCGGCCAGTCCGGGTCGGCCGGATCGAAGCGCAGGTGACGCGTCCAGATCAGGTGCGCGAGCGGCGCCAGGCCGAGCGGCGCGCCGGGATGCCCGGACTTGGCCGCCTCGACCATGTCGACGGCGAGGAAGCGCAGGGTCGAGATGGCGAGCGCATCGCGGTCGGTCGGCAGCGTCACGGCACCCTCTTTCACTCGGCCATGGAGAGTCGGAAACGAGCGCCGCGGACTTTATCGCAGCACCGGCGGCGGCATCTCCGGCGCCGGGCCGCTCCACGCGCTGAAAGGCCCTTCCGGTTCAAGACTCTCCGCTGCGGCGGGGGCGGGTCCGTGAAGGGCTCGTGGCGGTTGAAGCGAGAAGCTCCAGAGAAGGGAGAGCGCCGGTCGGAGCGCCAGCGGGTCCCGGCGGCAGCCCGGAGCGCGCGACGGCGCAACCGGGACGTTCCCGCCGCCGGGGCGCGGCGAGCTCGACCCCGCCGCCCCGCCCGCCACCCCCTTAGATGAGCTTCTGCCTTTGCCTTTGCCTTTGCCTTTGCCTTTGCCTTTGCCTTTGCCTTTGCCTTTGCCTTTGCCTTTGCCTTTGCCTTTGCCTTTGCCTCTGCCTCTGCTTCTGCCCCTGCCTCTTCTCCGGTCCTTGTCTTTGTGTCTTTGTCTTTGAACAGAAAGGCCTTGTCTTCTTCGGCGCTTCGCGCGGGTGGGGGTTCCGGATAGAATCCCGCGGTTCGACCGTTGCGGTGAGGTGGCCGAGTGGCTGAAGGCAACGGTTTGCTAAACCGTCATACGGGCCTAAACCTGTATCGAGGGTTCGAATCCC
>JAFNAE010000122.1 GCA_017860005.1 Acidobacteriota bacterium
CCGGGTTCAGTTCTGGGACGACCAGGAGCAGAGGTCGCCGGTCTCGAAGTCGTCCGCGAAGACGAACTCCGCAGCGTACGAGAACGTCACCCGGCAGGGCGTGCCCGGCTTGAACAGGGTCAGGACGTGGCGGGTGATCGCGTCCGGGCCGGTGTCGGCGTCGAACCAGAAGTTGAACAGCGTGCTCCAGCGCAGCGCGTTGGCGTCGGGGTCGGTGGCGTAGGTGTCGGTCTCCCAGGCCACGGTGCCGGTGGCGCCGTCGAAGCTGCCCACCCAGTCGGTGCCGACGTAGGGCTCGCCGGAGTGGTGCTCGATGTCCTTGAAGCCGAGGCCGGTCACCGCCGCCGCGCCGCCGAGAGTCACCGCGAAGCGGCGCGCGGAGTGGTCGGAGTTGAGATTGTGGACGGCGTACTCGTAGTGCCAGCTGCCGGGGGCGACCTCGGTGACCTTGCGCGCGACGTGGAAGCGCTGGGCGGGCGCGCCCGCGACCGCGACGTCGACCGGCACCAGCTCGACCGCGGGATCGGCGAGCGGCCAGGCCTCGATCGCCGCCATCTCGCGGACCGTGGCGCCGAGGAACAGGTCGTAGGTTCCCGGCGAGACCGTGACCGGCGCGTAGGAGGCGTTGTTGAAGCCGTTGCCGAAGTGGGCGTCGTCGGCGGTCACGTAGTGACCCTCGGCGTAGTAGAGGGCGCCCGGGTTCAGGGCCGGGTCGAGGTCGGCCTCGGCCACCTGCGCCCACTGGTCCACGCCCGAGAAGCCCTGCTGCGTGTACGGGTACGGGAACTCGCCGTTGGCCGCGTCCACCTCGGAGCGCATGCCGAGCGGGCGGCTGCCGTTGAGGCCGGCGCCGTAGGTGTCGGTGCAGCCGACGCCGAGCTGGTCGCCGCCGAGCGGGGGCGACTGGCAGCCGACGCCGGGCAGGCACGCCGAGCTCGGGCTGTTGGTCGACAGGAAGCCGTGCTTGAGCCAGCTCATCCCGATCTGGTCGAAGCGGCCGTCCTTGAGCCGGTAGAGGTTCTGCGCGATCACCGGGTGGTCCTCGGGGGCGAGCAGGCCGCCGCCGCAACCCGCGAGCGAGTTGCACCAGGCCACCGGCTGGCTGCCGACATTGCACGAGGTGGTGCCGATCGAGTAGCCCCGGATGCCGGCCGCGACGCCGTTGTTGTTGATGTCGGTGAGCTGGATGACCGTGACGTCGGGTCCCAGCGTCTGGCCGGCCGGCGCCTCGGGCCCGCTCGCGCCGGCGGCCGCGGCGAGCGTGAGCGCGCCGCCCAGCAGGGCGAGGCGCGCGAGGCGGGGACGGCGGTCGGGCTTCGGCTTCGGCATCGGCAGGCTCCTCCTTCGAGTCACGGATCGGGCAAGCGACGGACGGCCCCACGGGGGCCGGCTCCAGAATTCTCCAGGGGGCCGCGCGCTCACGCCGCGGCGAATCGAGCGCTACTTCCGGGCCGCGCTCGCGTCGCGCGGCGACGCGGTGCGGGCGAGCGCCTCCGCAGGCGCCAGGCTCGGCACCGGCGGCAGGCGGAAGTAGAGCGCGGGGGCGTCGCGCGAGGGGTCGGGTCGGAAGAGGCTGAGCCAGCCGAGCGGCTGCGCGCTCGAGTCGACGTCGAACCAGAAGCTGAACATCGTGCCCCAGCGCAGGGCGTTGGCGTTCTGGTCGGTGTCCCAGTCCTGGGAGGTCCAGGAGACCCGTCCCAGGCCGGCGTCGGTCGCGATCGTCCAGTCGGTGGTCGCGTAGGGCTCGCCGGAATGGTGATCGACGTCGCGGAAGCCGACGTTGGTGATCGCCGTCCCGTCCGGGAAGTCGAGCGAGAGTCCCCAGGCGGCGCGCTCGGAATTGAGATTGTGGACCGCGATCTCGTAGTGCCAGACGCCGGGCGAGGTCTCGGTCGCCTTGCGCGCGACGTGGAAGCGCTGCCGGATCGGCGAGGTGTAGTCCACGTTGAGCAGGGCGACCGTGGGGTCGAGGACGGGCCAGGCCTCGAGCGCGGACTTCTCGCGCACCATGCTGCCGGTGAAGGTCAGCTCGAAGGCGGGCGCGGGCCCGACCAGGACCTGGCGATAGGAGGCGTTGTTGAGGCCGTTGCCGGCGCGCGCGTCGTCGGCGGCGATGTACTGCCCTTCGGCGTAGTAGAGCGCGCCGGGGTTGAGCGCCGGGTCGAGGTCGGTCTCCTCGACCTGGATGCGCTGGTCGAGCAGCGAGCTGGAGCCGACGAACGTGTACGGGAAGGGGAAGGCGCCCGTGGTGGGATTCACCTCGGAGCGCATGCCGAGCGGGCGCGAGCCGTTGAGGCTCGAGCCGTAGGTGTCGGTGCAGCCGATGCCGAGCTGGTCGCCGCCGCGCTGGGGCTGCTGGCAGCCGACGCCGGGCAGGCAGGTCGCGCTCGCGCTGTTGGTGGAGACGAAGCCGTGCTTGAGCCAGCTCATGCCGATCTGCTCGAAGCGCCCGGACTTGAGCCGGTAGAGGTTCTGCGCGATCACCGGGTGCTGCTCGTCGGAGCAGTAGGAGGTGTTGCTGTCGCACCACCAGACCGGCACGTTGCCGACGTTGCAGGAGGTCGTGCCGAGGGCGTAGGCGCGCACGCCGGCGACGGCGCCGTAGTTGCCGAGCGCCGAGCCCGAGAAGCTGATCACCGTCACGTCGGGGCCGGTGGTCTGCCCGGACGGCGCCTGCGGCCGGACGGCGGCGGCGGCGAGATGGGCGGTGGCGAGCGCGCTGGCGAGCGCGATCGCGATCGGGGTGCGGCGGCGGGCTGACCACGGCTGCTGCATCGTCGTTCTCCTGCCTTTCGTGAGGTCTGGCGCCGGGTCGTTGGCCCGATCCGCGCGGAGGGAGGCGCCTTCGGCTCCGCGTCGGGTCCCGGCGGGTCGCTGGGTCGGATCGGCTGCGGCATCCTAGACCAGATCGTCCGGGTGGGGAAGGGGCCACCCCGGGAGGGGTCTTCCCCACCTCGGGAGGGGAGCCGCGGGCCGTCCCGCGGAGCTGCGCCGGCTCAGCGTGCCGGGCTCGCCGGCGGTGAGGCGGCGGCGAGCTCGCTCCGCAGCGCCTCCGCGGCGGGATGCCCGGGCGACCCGGCGAGTACGCGCGCGACCTCGGTGCGCGCCTCGTCCGGGCGGCCGGCCCCGGCCAGGGCGCGCGCCAGCAGCAGGCGCAGGTCGAGGTCCCCGGGAGCCTCGCGGAGCGCGGCGCGGTAGAGGCTCACGCTCTCCTCGAAGCGCCCGGCCGCGGCCAGCATGCCGGCGAGGTTCTCGCGCGCCATGCGATGGCCGGGATCGAGCTCGAGCACCCTTGCGAAGGCGCCGATCGCTTCCCCGGGTCGCCCGCGCATGGCCGCCACGACGCCGGCGTCGTAGGCGAGGCGGGTCGAGGCCGGGAGCCGGGCGAGGCCCCGGCCGAGCACCTCGGCGGCGGCGTCGAGCGCCCCGCCGCGCGCGAGCAGGACGGCGAGCGCGGCGTAGCCCTCGGGGCGGTCGAGCGCGAGTCCGATGGCGGCCTCGCCCGCCGCCCGGGCCGCGCCGAGGTCGCCCCGCTCGGCCGCGGCGCGGGCGCTCAGCAGGGCGAGCTCGAAGGTCGCCTCGCCGCGCTCGAACGCGGTGCGGGCGGCCGCCGAGAAGGTCGCGGCGTCGCCGGCCAGGTAGGCGAGCGCGGCCCGGCGCCCCGGTGCGCCCAGCCAGGGGAAGAGCCCCCACCGCTCGATGCGCTCGTAGCGGCCGAGCGCGCCCTCGATCCGCCGCCGGACGGCGGCGTCGAGGGCCGGCGGCGCGGCCGTCGCGTCGACCAGTGCCGAGCGTTGCGGGGCGGTGCCGCGGTAGACGCGGTCGGCGAGCGCCGCCTCGGCGCGCAGCACGCCGGCGTAAATCCAGGCGGTCCCGACTGCCGCCAGGAGCGCGACCAGGACGTGGCCGGCCGGCAGCAGGGCGCCGGCCCGCTTGAACCGCCAGCGACGCCAGGCGAGGTCGCGCCGCCGCGCGAGGCGCAGCGCCAGCAGGGCCAGGAAGGCGAGCACGCCGGCCAGCCCGAGCGACATGAGGAACGGGATCTCGCCGTAGAGCCCGCGCCAGGCGGCGAGGCCGGCCACGAAGGCGAGGCCGAGGACGATCTCCTCGCCGCGCGAGAGCGCCGCGCGCCGCGGCGCCGCCGGCGCGGTCCGGCGCCCGGCGGCGAGCGGCAGGCGTCCGAGGCCGAGGTAGAGCGCGTCGTTCGGACAGACGCTGACGCAGTCCGCGCACTTCATGCAGCCGGGATCCACGACCATGCCGTAGTCGCGAACCTCCTCGTGCACGCGCACGTTGGAGGTGCACACCGCCGTGCAGTGTCCGCAGCCGTTGCAGGCGTCGGTGACGCGCACGCGCAGGGGGGCGAGCCGCTCCGCGGCGGCGAACGCCGCGCCGTAGGGACAGGCGTAGGTGCAGAAGCCCTTGGCGCCCAGGAAGTAGACGCACAGGAAGCCGCACACGAGCAGGGTCAGGATGGCGACCACCCATCCGGGGAAGGTCTCCCAGAACGCCGAGGTCGTCAGCTCGGTGCCGTGCACGCGCGTCGGGTCGTCGCCGGCCCAGAGCCGCCACAGCGCCGGCCAGAGGAACATGTAGAAGAAGGCCACGGTCGGTACCCAGGCGAGCAGGCGCGAGCGCAGCGGCCGCGGCCGGATGCCGGCCTTCTCGAGCAGCCAGCGCGAGAGATCCTGGAGGGCCACGAGGTGACAGGCCCAGCCGCAGAAGAAGCGACCGAAGAGCGCGGTGAGCAGGATCGTGGCGGCGAAGAAGATCAGGCCGGCGTTGATCACGCCGCCCTTGGCGAACGCCATCGCCTCGGAGGGCTCGACCGGCGTGACCGTGCGGCCGGCCACGAGCCAGTGCGCGACGTGCGCGGCGACGATCAGGTGGACGGCGACCAGCGACGCCGCGCGCCACTTCGACGTGCGCGACTTGCGGATCGTCCGCGCCGGCGGATCGGAGGGGAGGACGGGGAGTCGGGCCTTGGCCACCGCGAGGCCCTCGACCCTACCATCGAAGCGCGGCGCGCGGCGTCGCCGGCGCGCCGCCTCAGGGGGTGGTCGAGGACCAGCGCGCCGTGTCGCCGGTCTCGAAGTCGTCCTGGAAGAAGCCGCCCCAGGTGGCCCAGTAGCAGCCGTCCGGGTTGCCGTCGTGGAGGCACTCGACGGTGCGCGCGACGCCGTTGACGACGTAGAGCTCGCCCAGCCGGTCCTCGGCGAAGGCGTAGATGCCGCCGTTGCCGCCGTCCCAGCACGCGGCGGTGGTCAGGTCGGCGGGATCGGTACGCCAGATCTGGCCGAAGGCGGCGTCCGCGAACAGGTAGCGGCCGGCGTGATCGGGGACGAACGAGCCGCGGTAGCGGTAGCCGCCCATGATCGAGGCCCAGCCGCCCGGGTTCGAGAAGCAGAGGATCGGGTCCCAGAGGCCGCTCGAGGTCGGATACTCGCAGGCCGTGCCGGTGTGGCCGCTGCACTCGCCGCCGGCGAGCGAGCAGCCCGAGGCGCCGGTCGCGGAGCTGTTGCAGCCCTCCCGGCAGACCCAGCCGAAGTTCACCGGCGCGGGCGTGGCGGCCGCCTGGTAGTCGATCTCCTCCCAGTTGTCCTGGCCGACGTCCCCGATGAACAGGTCGCCGTTGTCGCGGTCGAAGCTGAAGCGGAACGGGTTGCGCAGGCCGATCGCCCAGACCTCGTCGGCGCCCGGCGCGCCGACGTAGGGGTTGTCGAACGGGATCGCGTAGTTGCGCAGCGGGTCGCCGGGGAAGTCGTCGCCGTCGATGTCGATGCGCAGGAGCTTGCCGCGCAGGGAGTCCGGGTTCTGGGCGTCGCGGATCGGCGTGTCGCAGCCGTTGCCGCCGTCGCCGGTCGAGATGTAGAGGTAGCCGTCGGGCCCGAAGGCGAGCCAGCCGCCGTTGTGGTTGCCGGCCTCGGAGTGGTCGATGACCAGGACGACGTGCGCCGAGCTGGGATCGGCGACGTTGGGATCGATCGACGAGCGCGTGTAGCGCTCGATGACGAGGTCGCCGAAGTCGCCCGGAGCCGGGGGGCCCTGCGAGGTGTACTTGAGGTAGAAGTAGCCGTTGGCGAGGTACTGCGGATGCACGGCCATCGCCAGCAGCCCGCGCTCGCCGCCGGAGGTCACCTTGGCGTCGATGTCGAGGAAGTCCGCGGCCAGCAGCGCGCTGCCGCTCCAGACCCGGATGCGGCCGATCTTGAGCGGCACGAAGCGGCGGGGCGAACGGTCGGCGGGATCGACGAACGCCATCGGCGTCTCGCCGACCGCGACCGTGAGCAGCGTGCTCTTGAGCGGGTCGTTGCCGGTCGGGCAGGCGGGGAAAGGCGACGAGTAGCAGACGGAGAGCGCCGGAGCCGCGACGGCGGCCAGGGTCAGGGCGGCGACGACGGCGACGCGGGCTCTGCGGATCTCGTGGTGCACCGAGCGTCCTCCTTCTCGGGAAGCCTGGGGTTTCGGGGCCGTCACACTACGACGGTTCCGGGTGCGGCGGGGCGGAGCGGTTCACACCCGGCCCCGGTCGCTCGCCCGCTCAGGCCAACGCGCGCCGGTAGAGCTCCTCGTACTCGCGCACCTGGAGGCCCCAGGAGAAGTCCTTCGCCATGCCGTTGGTCTGGAGCTGCCTCCAGGCCTCGGGGTCCTGGTAGACCCGGAGCGCGTAGTCGAGCGCCCAGCGCAGCCCCTCGGGCGTGAAGTGCTCGAACGGGAAGCCGGTGCCCTCGCGCGTCATCGGGTTCCAGAGCTCGACCGTGTCGGCGAGGCCGCCGGTCCTGCGCACCACCGGCGGTGTGCCGTAGCGCAGGCTGTACATCTGGTTGAGGCCGCACGGCTCGTAGCGGGAGGGCATCACGAACAGGTCGGCGCCCGCCTCGATCCAGTGCGCGAGCTCCTCGTGGTAGCCGCGGTAGTACCAGGCGCGGCCCGGGAAGGAGGTCTGCAGCCAGGCGAGGAACGACTCGTAGCGCGGCTCGCCGCTGCCCAGCGCCACGAAGCGCAGGTCGCGCTGCGTGAGCAGGTCGGGCAGCACGTCGAAGAGCAGGTCGAGCCCCTTCTGGGCGGTCAGCCTCGACACGACGCCGATCACCGGAGCGCGCTCCGAGAAGGGCAGCCCGACGCGCTCGAGCAGGGCGCGCTTCATGCGTCCCTTGCCGGCCAGGCCGCGCGCCGAGTACTTGTGCGGCAGGTGGGGATCGCGCGCCGGGTCCCATTCGCCGTAGTCGACGCCGTTGACGATCCCGACCAGCCGGTCGGCGCGCGCGCGCAGCAGGGCCTCCTGTCCGAACCCGTGCTCCGGCGTCTGGATCTCGCGTGCGTAGGTCCGGCTCACGGTGGACAGATAGTCGGCGTGGAGAAGGCCGGTGCGCAGGAAGCTGACGCGGCCTGCGGCCAGGTCCTCCTGGTGGAGGAGATGGGCGCTCGCCTCCAGTCCGAGATCGGGCAGCACGTGCGCGCCGAAGCTCCCGGCGTAGCCGAGGTTGTGGAGCGTGAGCACCGTGCGCGTGCGCGCGAACAGGCGGTCCCAGGCGTACAGCGTGCGCAGGTAGACCGGCACCAGCGCGGTGTGCCAGTCGTGGACGTGAACCACGTCCGGAGCCCAGCCCATGCGCTGGCAGGACTCCAGTGTGGCGCGGCCGAGCAGCGCGTAGCGCAGGTACTCGTCCCAGCCCGAGGAGTAGACGCTGTCGTGGTGGTAGAGCGCCGGACAGTGCACGAAGTAGACGTCGACCTCGGAGTCGGGTAGGCGCGCCGAGAAGACCGAGTACCGGAACCGGCGGCTCCCGAGCTGGAGCTCGACGTCGCGCAGGTAATCGACCAGGGTGAAGCGGTGGTCGAGACGCGCGATCGGCGCGTAGAAGGGCAGGAACGCGCGCACCTCGTGGCCGGCGCGCCCGAGCGCGCGCGCCAGGCCGGCCACCATGTCGCCCAGGCCGCCGGTCTTGGCGAAGGGCGCGAGCTCGGCCGCGGACTGGCAGATGCGCAGCCCCATCAGATCACCGTGCCCGGCGGCAGCACGGCGTTCTTGGGCACCACGATGATGCCGTCCCGGATGCACCAGCTCTCGGTGTCGGCCTCCTTGACGCCGGCCTCGTTGGTCAGCCGGCAGCCGTCTCCGATGCGCGCGTTGAAGTCCACGATGGCGTTGCGGATGTGGCAGTCGCGGCCGATGCCGAGCGGGATCTCGTGGCGGGCGCGCTCGTCGAGGGTCTCGAACTTGTTGGCTCCCATCACGATCGAGCGCTCGAGCACGGCGCCCTTCTGGACCACCGCGCGGATGCCGACGATCGAGTCCGAGATGCGCGCGCCGGTGATGATCGAGCCCTCGCACAGGATCGAGCAGCCGACCGAGCACTGGTTGATCTTGGTGCCGGGCAGGAAGCGGGCGTGGGTGTAGATGCGGTAGTCGGGATCGTAGAG
>JAFNAE010000267.1 GCA_017860005.1 Acidobacteriota bacterium
GGAAACGCGTTTTTTTTGGGTCTGGCACCGGTTTTCTGCCCTTCGGCGCCCGACCGCGCGGCGCGCGGCGCGGATTCGGGCTAGCATTCGGGCGCCCGCTACCATGTCGACGCGTCGCTCCAGCGCATCACGAGATGGGTCGCCGCAGCCCGATCCGGCCGCGCCGCCGACGGTTTTCCCGCACCTTCCGTCCTGGAAGGCGCTCGCGGCGATCGCGGCGCTGGCGTTCTTCACCTATCTGATGCTCGCCCCGAAGCCGATCATCAGCGACGCGATGCGGGCCGTGACGCTCAACCCGCGCACTACGGCACGCGCTCCTACCGCCCGCTCGTTTCCCTGACCTACGCGCTCGAGGCGCGCGTGTTCGGCAACGCGCCCCAGGTCTTCCACGTCACCGACATGCTGCTGCACGCGGGGACCGCGGTGCTGGTCACGCTCCTGGCCGCGCTGCTCCTCTCCGGCAGCCCGTGGGCGCTCGCGGCCGGCGCGCTGTTCGCGGTCCACCCGGTGGGGACCGAGGCGGTCGCGTCGATCGTCGGACGCGCCGACATGATGGCCGCGGCGGCGATGATCGGGGCCCTGGTCCTGCACCTCCTCGCCGGCAGCAAGGCGTCCCCGTGGGCCTGGGAAGCGGGGGCCCTCGCCCTGGTCGGGGTCGGGATGCTGAGCAAGGAGTACGCGGTCGCGTTCCCCTTCATCCTGGCCGTCACCGACCTGGCGCACCGCGCGACCGGCCGCACCGCGCGGGCCGACGAGCGGCGGCAGACGCTGGTCCTGGTCCTGTCGCTGGTGCTCCTCGCCGGCTACCTCGCCCTGCGCTACGCGCTGATGGGCGCGCTCGGCGGGGTGCCGATGCTGGGCGACGGCGACCAGCCGCTCTACGACCAGCCCGTGTCCGTGCGGCTGGCGACAGCCCTCTGGCTGATCGTCATCTCCGCGCGGTTCATGGTCCTCCCCGTCGCCCACGACTACTTCTACGGCGCCGGGACGGTGGCCATCGTCAAGAGCTTCCTCGAGCCCCGCGCCCTGCTGGGGATGCTGCTGATCGGACTGCTCGTGGCGTGGGCCGTGCGCGCAATCGCACGCCGCCTGGACCCGGTTCCGGCGCTTGCGGTGGCGCTCTTCCTGCTGCCGCTCGCCCCGTCGCTCAACACGGTGAGCGTGGCCGGCGTGCTCTTCGCCGAGCGCTTCCTGTACCTGCCGCTGGCCGGGTTCGCGCTCGCGGTCGGCTGGCTCCTGGCGCGGTACGCCACCGGCCCCGCCGGCGAGCGCGCCGGCCGGATCGTGATGACCGGGATCGTGCTCGTGTTCGTGGTGCTGACGATGAACCGCGTCGGCGACTGGCGGTCGGTCGAGGCGCTAGCCCGGGCCTCGCTGCGCTGGTACCCGGAGAATTCCCGCGCCTGGTACGAGGTCGGGCTGGCGCACGGGCAGCGCGCCCAGGACCTGGAGGCGAAGGGGCAGGCCGAAGCCGCCCGGGCGGAGCACGCCGCGGCGGCCGAGGCGATCCGGAAGTCGCTCGCGGTCGAGAGCCGCCCGGCGCAGATCTGGCGCAGCCTGGCGCTGGCCGAGAAGCGTCTCGGCAACTACGGCGAGTCCGTCAAGGCCTACCGCGAGGCGATCCGGAACGCGCCCGCCGAGATCGGGATCCTCTACGCCGGGCTCGGCGAGGCGGAGCTGGAGGACGGCCAGTTCGAGGCCGCGCTGCGCTCGCTGGCCAAGGCGCGGGAGCTGATGCCTCAGGAGCCCGGCGTCGCGGCGCTGCAGGCGCGGGCGCTGGTGCGGCTGGCGCAGAAGCGGATGCTCGAGGGGCGGGTGGAGGAAGCGATCGACCTCGCGCAGCGCGGGCTCGACAGCGGCGCGCTGTCGGCCGAGGGGACCTGGACTGCGGGCGAGGTCTTCGCGCGGGCCGGCCGCGTGGAATCGGCGGCCGCGGCCTTCCGGCAGGCGGCGGCCAAGGACCAGAACGTGCTGCGCAGCCGGTTCGCTGCCGCGATGCAGTTCGACAAGGAAGGCAAGCACGCGGACGCGGCGGCCGCGTTCGCGGCGCTCCTCGCGGCCAGCCCGGACCACGTCCCGACGCTCTTCAACCTGGGGCGCAGTCTCGTGCTCCTGGGGCGCCCGGCCGAGGCGATCCCGCTGCTCGAGCGCGGGCTCGCGCAGCAGGACGACGAGCGGGCGCGGGCCTTGCTCTCCGAAGCGCGGCGCCAGGCCGCGCGCTGACCCCGCCCGGCGCGACCGCGTCGCCTGTGCGCCCGGCCGCGGATCGTGCGAGGCTCTCGGCCATGACCAAGCAGCCGATCGCCCTCGCCACGGCGGCCACGCTGGCTCTCCTGGCCGGCTTCGCCGCGTACTCCGCATCCCCCGCCCCATCGACTTCCGGCCAGCAATCGAACGCCGTGCCGCGCGACGAAGGGGGCACCGCACCGAAGACGCTCAGCCTCGCGGCGCCTGACCTCGATTCACGCCCCGACCTGATCGAGGCGGCGAAGATCAAGCCGGTGCCGCCGGAGACGCTCGAGCGCGCGCTCCCGGCGAAGGTCGCGGGACTCGCCCGGACCGAAACGAACAAGACGGTGCAGCCCATCGGCCCGGTCGTCCTGTCGATCGCCACCGCGCGTTACGGTGCGGCCGGCGCGGCGCGGACGGTCGAGGTGACGGTGCTCGACCCCGCGGGGTTGCCGACGATCGGCGATCTCCTTCCACTCCCGGCCGCCGGCGAGACCGTGGAGTTCGCGGGGCGGGTCCTGCGTCGCACGGAGATCGGCGGGTTCCCGGCGACCGTCGCGGACGGCGTGGACGGACTGCCGAGCCTGCTTCAGGTGATCCCCGCGGGCCGGATCCGCGTCACGATGCAGGGCCAGGGCGTGGCCGGGAAAGACCTCGTCGCGGCCGCTGCCTCGATCGACCTCGCGACCCTATCCACGCCGTAGGGGCCGGCCTCTGTGCCG
This sequence comes from Acidobacteriota bacterium, assembly GCA_017860005.1. Taxonomy (GTDB): domain Bacteria; phylum Acidobacteriota; class Thermoanaerobaculia; order Multivoradales; family JAGPDF01; genus JACTMI01. The sequence goes on from JAFNAE010000267.1 coordinate 2,952, forward strand.
GCCCGCATCCCGGCCTCTGTGCCGGCCCGACCGACGTCTTGACGAGGCGGGCGGCCACGGAGGGCCGCCCCTACGGATCCCGAACGGCGGCGCGGGCGGGCGGCCACGGAGGGCCGCCCCTACGGATCCCGAACGGCGGCGCGGGCGGGCAGCCACGGAGGGCCGCCCCTACGGATCCCGACCGGCGGCGCAGGCGGGCGGCCCATCAAAGCCGTAGGGGCCGGCCTCTGTGCCGGCCCGCATTCCGGCCTCTGTGCCGGCCCGCATTCCGGCCTCTGTGCCGGCCCGCATTCCGGCCTCTGTGCCGGCCCGCATTCCCGCATTCCGGCCTCTGTGCCGGCCCGCATTCCGGCCTCTGTGCCGGCCCGCATTCCGGCCTCTGTGCCGGCCCGCATTCCGGCCTCTGTGCCGGCCCGACCGACGCCTCGACGAGACGGGCGGCCACGGAGGGCCGCCCCTACGGATCCCGAACGGCGGCGCGGCCGGGCGGCCACGGAGGGCCGCCCCTACGGATCCCGACCGGCGGCGCAGGCGGGCGGCCACGGAGGGCCGCCCCTACGGGTCGTCAGCGGGTGCGCGGCCGATCGCCGCGCGGGCGGTCGCGATGGCGGCGCTCCATCAGCTGCATCAGCTGGGCGCGCTGGTCCCTCGTCAGGACCTTCGCAACGTCGATGCGGGAGACGTGACGCAGGCGGGCGCCCGTGCACTCGGCATCGACGAGCCGGTCGATCGCCTTCTTCGCCGCCGCGTCGTCGATCGCCTCGGCGGACAGCACGCGGGCCATCTCGAGCCGCGC
>JAFNAE010000268.1 GCA_017860005.1 Acidobacteriota bacterium
TTGCCGGCCACCGAGGCGGCCAGCACGATCAGGGCCACTCCCCACATCGCCCAGGAGTCGAGCAGCCCGATCGAGGTGTTGAGCCCGGAGTTGATGAAGAACATGGGCAGCAGGAGCACCGTGGTGAGCGGCGCCATCTGGCCCTCGAGCCGCTTCTGGAGCGGCCCGCGCGGCAGGCAGGCGCCGAGCACGAAGGCGCCGAACACGGCGTAGATCCCCATCGTGTCGGTCAGCCACGCCGCGAGCGCTAGCAGCACCAGTGTCACGGGCAGCACGAGCCCGTCGCGCTCGGGCCGCATTTCGAGCCAGCGGTAGAGGCGCGCGAGAGCGCGCCGGCCGAGCAGGAACATGCCGAACAGGTAGACGCCGCCGCCGCCCACGGCGAGCACCGCGATCGAGAGGTCGCCGGTGAAACCGGACAGGACGACCGCCAGCAGGCACCACGCCGCGGCGTCGTCGAGCGAGCCGGCGGCGAGCGCGAGCGTGCCGAGCGAGGTCCCCGACAGGCCCCGCTCGTAGATGATGCGCGCCAGCATCGGGAAGGCGGTGATCGAGAGCGCGGCGCCGAAGAAGAGCAGCGCCTGGAGCGTCGTCACCTCGGGCGCGAAGAGCGGGAAGCGCTCGCGCAACACCCACGCCAGTCCGGCGCCGAGCATGAACGGCGTCGCGATCCCGGCCCACGACACCGCCACCGCGCTGCGCATGCGATGCCGGATCAGGTCGAGGTCGAACTCGAGGCCGACCAGGAACATGTAGAGCGCCAGCCCGATCTGCGCCAGGACGTAGATGATCGGCTTGGTCGGCGCCGGGAAGAGCCAGGCCTGCGCGGCGGGCGCGACGAGGCCGAGCAGCGAGGGCCCGAGCAGGACGCCCGTGATCATCTCCGCCACGACCTGAGGCTGCCCGAAGGGCCGCACCAGGCGCCCCACCACCCGGCAGGCGAGCAGGATCACCGCCAGCTGCAGGAAGACGCGAACCGAGATCTCGAAGGGTGTCATGAGTGCCGCCGCGAACGGCGCAGTCTAGTCGATCCGGGGCGACAGGTCGGGCGTACCCCGGCGCGGGCGCCCGCCGCCCGGCACCGGGATTGCTGCACCCGACCGGCATGATCCACGCCCCCCGCTCGCCCTGGACGCTCCTGCTGCTGGCCCTGGCCGGCGCCGCCGCCTGCCGCGCGGCCCAGAGCTCGCCGCCGAGCACCGCGCGCGTCACGGCGCACGAACGGCCCGCCGTCCTGCGCCCCGACGCCCCGGCGCTGCTCGCGCCGGACGACCAGGTCGCGGTCCAGGACAGCGCGGTCCGCCTGCGCTTCGCCGGCGTGGTCGAGGACTCGCGCTGTCCGCGCGAGGTGACCTGCGTCTGGGCCGGGCGCGCCGTGGTCGAGGTCGAGGCGACGGTCGGCGAGGACGGACCGCAGCGCACGGTGCGCCTCGAGGTCGGCGCCGGAGAGGCCGCCACCGCCGAGCTGTTCGGCGTGCGCGTCGAGGCCCGGGAGCTCGCGCCGTATCCGAGCGCCGGCGCGGCTGCACGCCGCGACGAGTACCGGCTGCGCCTCGCGCTGCTCCCGTCCGCCGGCGGGTAACTTCCCCGGCGCCCGCCCGTATCAGAGGACGTGGGCCGAGCGATCGCCGCTCCGCCTCCGCTCCTGGGTTCCGGGCGCCGCGTGGGCGCCCGGTTTTTTTCGGCTAGGTCAGCAGGAAGCCGGCCCCGAGCGCTGCGCCGAAGACCGCGAGGCCGATCAGGCTCACGCGCCGGAAGCCGGGCGAGCCGAGGATCGCCGCCAGCACGGCCTTGAACGCGGTGTTCGAGATCATGCCGATGAGCAGCGCGTGCACGGCGGTCGCCGCGGGCGTGCCCGAGGCCGCCAGCTTGCTCATCGAGTAGGTCAGCGCGTCGAGGTCGGTGAGGCCGAGCAGAGCCGAGGTGCCGAGCAGGCCCGCGGACCCGAAGCGGTCGCGCACCGCGGCCAACAGCCAGAGCATGGCCACGAAGAGCAGGGTCATCTGGATCGCGGCGGTGAGCCGCAGGGGATTGCCGGGCAGGACCTCCTCGCGCGTCGCGTTCCGGTCACGGCTGCGCAGCGCGAGCAGCACCGCCCCGGCGCCGGCCAGGATCGCGGGCAGCAGGGCCGGAACGAGGGCGCGCGCGACCTCCAGGTTGAGCACGCCCGAGAGCACCAGGACGCGCACCGGCAGCACGGCCGAGGCGGCGAGCACGCCCACGCCGAGGGCGCGCGCGAGCCGGTCGTGGCCGCGGCTCTCGCGCGCGAAGTTCAGCGTCACCGCGGTCGAGGAGACGACGCCGCCGAGCAGGCCGGCGAGGCCGTAGCCGCGCTCCGGGCCGGCCACGCGCAACGCGATGTAGCCCGCGAACGAGAGGCCGGCGAAGATCAGGACCAGGATCCAGAGCCGGCGCGGCTCGATGCCTCCGTACGGTCCCCAGGGCTCGGCCGGCAGCAGCGGCAGCACGACCAGGGCGAGCACCGCGAAGCGCGCTCCGGCCTCGAGCTCGGCCGACTGGATGCGCTCCACCGCCGCATGCATGCGGCCCTTCTCGGCCAGCACCAGCGCGGTCGCCGCGAACACCGCGCTGGCGAGGACGAGCCGGCCGGTGCCCGCGAGCAGACCGGCGCCGAGCACCACTACGGCCGCGACCTCGGTGGTGGCGTCGATCGTCCCCTTCCAGGCCGAGACGAGGTAGGCGACCACCACCAGCGCAGCGGCGCCGGCCAGCATCACCAGGCCGAGCCGCGGGTCTTCGCGCCCGACCGCCGCGGCGAGGCCGCCGGCCAGGCCGAGCAGCAGGAAGGTGCGCACGCCGCCGAAGCGCGAGTGGTCCCCGTCCCGGCGCGCCGACCACTCGCGCTCGATGCCCACCGCCAGCCCGCCCAGCGCGGCCGCCGCCAGGCGCAGGAGGATCTGCTGGGTTTCCGTCATCGCGCCGCCTCCTGCCGCCGGCCGTCGCTCGCGCGCGCGCCGGCGAGCGCCCCGGCCGCGACCAGCGCCAGCACCGCCGCGCCCGCGTTGAAGCCGACGTCGCGCAGATCGTACTGCCGGTTGGGCAGCACGCCCTGGATGAGCTCGTCCACGAGGCCCGCGAGGGCGGCGAGGCCGGCCGCGCCCAGGGCGAGCGCGCGCCGGAAGGCGAGGGCGAGCCCGCCGTACTCCGCCAGGTGGAGCCGCTCCTGGACGATCGGCATCCGCATCGCTGCCAGGACGTAGGTCGCGCCCACCAGCACGAGCACCAGCCACTCGCGCCGTCCGGCGCGCCGGCGCGCGAGCACCCGCACCGCGACTCCGGCGAGCACGAGCGCCAACGCCGCCAGCGAGAGGCGCAGGAGGTTGCGCGTGCGCAGGAAATCGAGCGCGAACTGGAGCGGGTAGAGGGAGAGGTAGATGGCGGCCACGTAGGCCCACGAGATCCGCCACCAGCGCCGCTCCTCGGCGCT
>JAFNAE010000269.1 GCA_017860005.1 Acidobacteriota bacterium
GACGGCCGAGACGCGCGCCGCGGCCGAGGGCGCGGGCCTGGTCTACGAGAGGGTCCCGGTCGCCGGCGACGCCGACCTCGACCTCGGCTCCGCGCGCGCCCTGCACCTCCTGCTCGACGACCCGGCGCGGGGTCCGCTCGTGCTCGCCTGCGCGAGCGGCAACCGGGTCGGCGCCCTGATCGCGGTCGAGCGCTTCTGGCTCCACGGCGAGAGCGCGGAGACCGCGCTCGCGCTCGGCAGAAGCGCGGGGCTGACCCGCCTCGAGCCCGCCGTGCGCCAGCTCCTGGGCCTGCCGCCGCTGCCGCCGCCCGAGCCGGCCCCGCCAGGTCCCTGACCCCCGCGGCGCGGCTCAGCCGCGCAGCAGGCGCAGGGCGTTGCCGATCACCAGCAGCGTGGCGCCCATGTCGGCGGCGATCGCGCCCCACAGCGTCGCCCAGCCGCCGAGCGCGAGGACCACGAACACCGCCTTGATGGCGAGCGCGAGAACCGCGTTCTGGCGCACGACCGCGAGCGTGCGGCGCGAATGGCGGATCAACCAGGGCAGGCGGGAGAGATCGTCGGACATGAGCGCGATGTCCGCGGTCTCGATCGCCGCGTCGCTGCCGGCCGCGCCCATCGCGATGCCGACCGTGGCGCGCGCCAGCGCGGGCGCGTCGTTGACGCCGTCGCCCACCATCGCGACGTGGCGGTCGCGCGCCACCAGCTCCTCGATCGCCGCCAGCTTCTCCTCCGGCAACAGCTCGGCGCGTACCTCGTCGATGCCGCACTCGCGCGCCACGCGCGCGGCGGTCGGCGCGTGGTCGCCGGTCAGCATCACGACGCGCCGGACGCCGGCGGCGTGGAGCTCGCGGATCAGCGCCCGCGCTTCGGGCCGCACTTCGTCGGCGATCGCCACCAGTCCGCAGACGTGGGTCTCGTTGCCCACGACCACGATCGTCCGCCCGCCGGCCGACATGTTCTCGATCCGATCGTGCACGGCGGCGGTCTCCTGCCCCCGTTCTTCGAGCAGGCGATGGGAGCCGAGCCAGAACTCGCGGCCCTCGATGCGCGCCGTCGCGCCCCGGCCCGGCAGGATCCGGAAGCCGGTGGCCGGCGCCGGGGCGACGCCGAGCGCGGCGGCATGGGCGAGGACCGCCCGCGCCAGCGGGTGCTCGCTGTGCGCCTCGAGGGCGGCCGCGCGCGCCAGCAGGTCGCGCTCGTCGTGCTCCGCGAGCGGCTCGACCTCGACCACGCGCGGGCGACCGAGCGTCAGGGTGCCCGTCTTGTCCATCGCGATCGTCGCCAGACGCGCCGGCTCCTCGACGAAGCGGCCGCCCTTGATCAGCACGCCGTGGCGCGCGGCGGCGGCGAGCGAGGCGACGACCGAGACCGGGGTCGAGACGACCAGCGCGCACGGACAGCCGATGACCAGCAGCGCCAGGCCGCGATAGAGGGCGTCGCTCCAGGTCACGCCGAAGGCGAACGGCAGGACGGCGGCGACCGCGATCGCGGCCAGGAAGACCGCGGGCGTGTAGACGCGCGCGAAGCGCTCGACCCATTGCTCGGACGGCGATCGACGCGAGCGCGCCTCCTCGACCGAGCGCAGGATCTTGGCCAGCACGGTCTCGCCCGCGCCCCGCGTCGCCTCGATCTCGAGCGCGCCGCGTCCGTTGATGGTGCCGGCGAAGACCTCCTCGCCCACCGCCTTGCCGACCGGGAGGCTCTCGCCCGTGATCGGCGCCTGGTCGACCTCCGAGTCGCCCTCGACGACTCTGCCGTCGAGCGCGATCCGCTCTCCCGGCCGGACCAGGAACCGGCTGCCGGCCGCCACCTCGGCCGGCGCCACCTCGGCCCAGGAGCCGTCCGCGCGGCGGATCCGCACCGTGGCCGGCGCCAGCTTCATCAGCGCCTCCACCGCGCGCCGCGCGCGGCCCACGCTCCACGCCTCGAGCGCGAGCGAGAGCGCGAACAGGAACGCTACGGTGGCCGCCTCGAGCCAGTCCCCGATGGCGATCGCGCCCGCCACGGCGAGGGTCATCAGCAGGTGCATGTCGGGGCGCAGCCGCCGCGCCGCCGCGAGCGCGCGCGGCGCCACGAACCAGCCGCCCGCCACCACGGCGGCGCCGTAGAGGAGCCGCGCGGGGACCGGTACTGCGCCGCCCGCGCCCGCGCCCAGGCCGAGCGCCGCCGCGATACCGCCGCCGAGCGCGGCGTGTACGGCGAAGCCGGCGGCGACCGCGAGCCCGCTGGCGCCGGTCGCGATCGCCTTCGCGCGCCGCGCCGACGCGGCGCCCTCGCCGCCGCCGTCCGGGCGCCAGGGCACCGCCTTCATGCCGGTCGCGTCGATCCTCCGGCGCACCGCCTCGGCATCGCTCTCGAGCGGAATCGTGAGCTTGCCGGCGACGAGGTCGAAGCCGAGCTGCTCCTCGCCGCCCACCAGGGCCCCGAGCTCGCGCTTGAGCAGCGCGACCTCCTCGGCGCAGTCCATCCCGGTGACGCGAAACGCGTGCGTGCGGCCCTTCATCGCGCCCGGAATCGTCTCACGTCACCGCGCGCGGGCGAGAGAACGGGAAGTCGTTCGCAACTCATCCGAGCTCCGGCTTCGTGCGGCCGAGCCGGGCGTAGACACTGGGCAGGACGAGCAGGGTGAAGATCGTGGAGGTGACGAGCCCGCCGACCAGCACCACCGCCAGCGGGCGTTCGAGCTCGGACCCGCCGAATCCGAGGAGCATCGGAGCCAGCCCGAGGATCGCGGCGCCCGCGGTCATCAGCTTCGGCCGCACGCGCCCGATCGCGGCCTCGCGCAGCGCCGCGAGGAAGGGCATGCCGCGAGCCAGCAGCTCCTTGGTCTGGGTGATCAGCACCAGGCTGTTCTGCACCGCGACGCCGAACAGGCCGATCACACCGACGATCGAGCTCGCGTTCCAGGTCTCGCCCGCCAGCCAGAGCGCGACCAGGCCCCCGGCCAAGGCGATCGGCAGGGTTCCGAGCACGACGGCGACCTCGCGCCAGCGTCCGAGGGCCAGGTAGAGCAGCGCGACGACCAGCGCCAGGGCGGCCGCGGAGGCGGCGACCAGCCGGCGCTGGGTCTCGCGCGCCTCCTCGACCTTGCCGGCGA
>JAFNAE010000270.1 GCA_017860005.1 Acidobacteriota bacterium
GGGTAGGGGATCGTCTCGCGCAGGTGCTCGAGCCGGCCCATCCAGGCCACGAAGCGCTCGAGGCCCATGCCGAAGCCGGCGTGCGGGCAGCTGCCGTACTTGCGCACGTCGAGGTACCACTGGAACGCCTCGACCGGCAGCTGGTGGTCGCGGATGCGCGCGAGCAGCAGGTCGTGGTCGTGGATGCGCTGGCTGCCACCGATGATCTCGCCGTAGCCCTCGGGCGCGATCAGGTCGAGCCCGAGCACGACCTTCGGGTCCTCGGGGTCGGGTTGCATGTAGAAGGCCTTGAACGCCGCCGGGAACCGGCTGACCATCACTGGCCGGTCGAAGTCCTGGGAGAGCAGCGTCTCCTCGTCGGCGCCGAAGTCGTCGCCCCACTGGATCGGGTTGCCCTTGGCGTTGAGCCGCTCGATCGCCTCGGTGTAGGTCATACGCGGGAACGGCCCCGTCACCCGCTCGAGTGGAGCGGGGTCGCGCTCGAGGACCCGGAGGTCCTCCGCGCAGCGGTCGAGCACCCGCGCCACGAGCTCGACCACGAACTCCTCGGCCAGATCGCAGAGACCCTCGAACTCGAGGAACGCGACCTCGGGCTCGACCATCCAGAACTCCATCAGGTGGCGGCGCGTCTTGGACTTCTCCGCTCGGAAGGTGGGACCGAAGCAGTAGACCTTGCCGAACGCCGAGATCGCCGGCTCGAGGTAGAGCTGCCCCGACTGCGACAGGTAGGCCTTGTCGCCGAAGTACTCGGTCTCGAACAGCGTCGAGGTCCCTTCGCAGGCGGCGGGCGTGAGGATCGGCGAGTCGATGCGCACGTAGTCGCGCGCGTAGAAGAAATCGTGGATGCCCTGCTCGACCTCGCTGCGGATGTGCAGCGCGGCGCGCTGGCGCGACGAGCGCAGCCAGAGGTGCCGGTTCTCCATCAGGAACGCGGTGCCGTGCTCCTTGGGCGTGATCGGGAAGTCCCCGGTCAGGAAGTCGATGCGGAAGTCGGTGAGCCCGATCTCCACTCCCGAGGGCGACCGGCGGTCGGCCTTCACGTCGCCGGTCAGGGTCACCGTCGACTCCTGGGTCACGCGCTCGAGGTCGGCCCAGGCGCCCTCCGGGACGTCGGATCTCGACGCCACGGCCTGGACCACGCCGGTGCCGTCGCGGAACTGGACGAACGCGATCTTGCCCGAAGAGCGCTTTCCCACCACCCAGCCGCGCAGGACGACCCGCTCACCCACGTGCTCCTGGAGCCGACGAATCGAGATCGAGTTCTTCATCAGAACCTCAAATTCTAGAGTCAAAACCGGAAAGCTTCCAGAGAAGGGCCGCGCGCGCGCCGACGGTGGAGTTCGGGTCCTTCGTCGCAGTCGGGGGCCGATCGCGGGGCGAGGCGGCCCCGCCCGGGGCGCCCGCGCGCACCCGCTGCCGTCTCCTAGCTGGGCGCTTCCGGATCGGGCCCCGAGGCCCGCGCCGTGGTGGCTGCGCCGTCGGCGTTCGACTCGTCCGCGGCCTCGGCGGCGAGGCGTTCGAGCGCGGCCGCCGCGGCGCGTTGCTGCGCCTCCTTCTTCGAGTGGCCCGCGCCGCAGCCCGCCGGCTCGCCCCGCAGGGCGACCTCGCAGACGAAGGTCTTGTCGTGGTCGGGTCCGCTCTCCTCGACCACGGTGTAGACCGGCAGCGGCCAGCCCGCCGCCTGCGCCAGCTCCTGGAGGCGGGTCTTGGCGTCGGCCGCTTCGGCCTCGCCGGCGGCCTCGGTGGCGACCAGGAAGCGCTCGATCACCGGCCGCACGGCATCGAGGCCGCCGTCCAGCCAGATCGCGGCGAACACCGCCTCGAGCGCGTCGGCCAGCAGCGAGCTCTTCTCGCGCCCCCCCGAGCGCTCCTCGCCGACCGCCAGGCGCAGCCGCTCGCCGATCCCCAGCGCCGCCGCGTGGCGGGCGAGAGCGCCCTCGGCGACCAGCCAGGCCTTGAGCCGGGCGAGGTCGCCCTCGGGCCGTTCCGGGTAGCGCCGGTAGAGCCAGTCGGCGGCGACCAGCCCGAGCACCGCATCGCCCAGGAACTCGAGCCGCTCGTTGTGCTCCGTCGAGCCCTGGTCGTTGGCCCAGGAGCGATGGACCAGCGCCGCCCCGAGCAGCCCCGGGTCCCGGAAACGGTACTCGAGCCGGGCCTCGATCTCGTCGCGATAGCCGCGGAACCACATCGGGACGATTCTATTCGCCACCGGTTTGGCCCGGCGGCCGGCTCGACGCGGCGCCGCGGGCAGCGCGCCGGTAGAGACGGAGCGAATCGCGCTCGAACTCCAGCTGATACTCACCCCGGGCTTCGACGCGGGCGATCTCGCGCGGCGCGGCCCGCCACAGCAGCAGGTAGTCGGCCCAGGGCCTGGCCCGGCCGAGCGCGAGGTGGCCGCGGGGAACGTCTCGGGGGAAGCGGCGCCGGGCGCTCTGCGTGAACCGGATCGGGAAGTAGGGCGCGTCGGGTGGAGCCGCCTGGTAGAGCCCGTAGTTCGCGGTGCCCAGGGCGAGGTGGTAGTAGCAGGAGGCGGTCGCCATCGGCAGCACGACGTAGTCCCGGTGTGGCGGGACGTTCACGAACGTGTAGAGCTCGCTCCCGGCGGGGATGCGGTCGAGCGCCGACAGGTAGACCTCGAGCTCGCGATCGAAGTCGCGGCAGCGTCGCTCCAGGAACCCCAGGTGGACCGCTCCGGCGGCGAGGATCGCCAGCGCCAGCGCGGCGCGTCCACGGACGCCGAGCGTGCCGAGCGCGACGCTCGCCACGAGCCAGGCGAACAGCATCAGCCGCTCGGCGAGGAACGAGCCCGAGCCGACCGCCGAGGGCGCCAGCAGGGCGAGGGCGACGAGGACGAGGAGCAGGGTCACCAGCTCGCGCCGGCCCTTCCGGTCTCTCGGCGCCCGCGCCAGCGCGACCGCCACCGCCGCTCCGAGACCGAGGCCGGCGAGCGCCGCGCCGATGCGCTCGGCGCCGCCGAAGGCGCTCCCGACGCCGAGCGTCGCGGTCGAAAGGAACCGCTCGACCGGGCTCTCCGTCCAGTGCAGCTCGGCACCCGGACCGACCGTG
>JAFNAE010000271.1 GCA_017860005.1 Acidobacteriota bacterium
TCAGCGGCGGCGGCCCATGCGGCGGCGGGGGACGACCTCGAGGTAGGGCTCGACGCCGGGGGTCGTGCAGCGCGCCAGCGGCTGGCCGAGGGCGCGCTCGATCTCGCGGATCATCTCCTTGTCCATCCAGCTCGCGATGGTCGAGACCAGGCCGGTCATCTCGCCGCGGGCCGTGCGGCCGCCGCGGTGGATGTAGTCCTCGACCGTCTCCGGGATGTCGTAGTTGACGACGTGGCGGATGGCCGGGATGTCGATGCCGCGCGCCGCGACGTCGGTGGCGACCAGGATGCGGTGCCGCCCGATGCGCCAGAGCCACTCGGCGTCCGAGCGGCGGCGCACGAAGACGAGCGTCGGTCCCAGCTCGTGATTGAGCAGCGAGTGGATCGCGGGCCGCTTGTTGTCGACGTCCACCAGGTAGAGCCGGTGCGTGATGCCGCTCGCGGCCCGGCCCGGCGGCGTGATGTCGATGCGCACCGGGTCGGTGAGAAAACGCTGCGCCAGGCGCGCCACGTCGGCCGGCATGGTGGCCGAGAACATCATGGTGTGGCGCACGGGTGGCAGCTTCTCGAGCACGTGGTGGATCTGGGGCAGGAACCCCATGTCGAGCATGTGGTCGGCCTCGTCGAGCACCAGCTCGCGCACCTTGTCGAGGCGCACCGTGCCGCGCTCGAGATGGTCGAGCAGGCGACCGGGGGTGGCGACCACGATGTCCGGCCTGCGCTTGAGCTCGTCCATCTGGTGGCGGATGTTCAGGCCGCCGATGAGCGTCACCGCGCGCAGGCGCCGGGTGGCGCCGAAGTAATCGAGGAAGGCCTTGGTCTGGAGCGTGATCTCGCGCGTCGGCGAGAGGATCAGGCCGGTGACCCCCTGGCCGGCCTCGAGCCGCTGCACCATGGGCAGCGCGAAGGCGGCGGTCTTGCCCGAGCCGGTCTCGGCCAGGCCGACCACGTCGCGGCCGGAGAGCGCGGTGGGAATCAGGGCGGCCTGGATCGGCGTCGGATGGACCCAGCCCATCTCGGCCACCGCGAGCCGCAGCCCGGGGGCCAGCCCCAGCTCGTCGAAGGTTCGGTCGGTTTCGGGTACGGGGTGTTGGGGTAGTGAGACGTCGGGCATCCCGGCGATTCTATTCGGAATCGTCGAACAGCCCGGGCTGGATCGCCTCGCCCTCCTCATCCGGGAAGTTCGACAGGCCGACGCCGGCCAGGCGGTAGCGCGTGGCGGGGGGCTCCTCGACGCGCGGCAGGAGGGCGAGCGCGATCCCGGCCAGCTCCTCGGCGGAGGCCGGGGGGCGGGGGGGCGTCGTGCGGCGGGTGAGAATCCGGAAATCCGCGGTCTTGAGCTTGATCGTCACCGTGCGGCCGGCGCGCGCGCGCCGGCGCGTCGCCTCCCAGACCCGGCGCGCCGCCTCCTCGAGCGCCGGTGCCAACCGGTCGAGCGGCAGGTCCTCCGGGAAGGTGTCCTCGCAGGAGACCGACTTGACCGGCCGGGCCGGCTCGACCGGGTGCTCGTCGATGCCGCGCGCGAGCTCCCAGAGGCGCGGCCCGAAGCGGCCGAAGCGGCGCTCGAGCTCGCGCAGCTCGAAGCGGCGCAGGTCGCCCACGGTCGCGATCCCGAGCCCGGCCAGGACGGCCTCGGTGGTGCGCCCGACGCCGGGCAGGCGCGCGACCGGCAGCGGGGTCAGGAACGCCTCGACCTCGTGCGGGCGGATCACGAACAGGCCGTCCGGCTTGCGCCAGTCCGAGGCGATCTTGGCCAGGAACTTGTTGGGCGCCACGCCCGCCGAGGCGGTGAGCCGGGTCTCGGCGCGGACCTCGTCGCGGATCACGCGCGCCGTCTCGGTGGCGGTCGCGAGGCCGGTCTTCTCGACCGTGACGTCGAGGTAGGCCTCGTCGAGCGAGAGCGGCTCGACCAGGTCGGTGTGGCGCAGGAAGATCGCACGCACCTGGCGCGAGACCTCGCGGTAGCGCGCGAAGTCGGGGGCGACGAAGACCGCGTCGGGACAGAGCCGCTCGGCGCGCACGGCGGGCATCGCCGAGCGCACGCCGAAGCGGCGCGCCTCGTAGGAGGCGGCGCACACCACCGAGCGCGCGCCGCGCCAGGCCACCACCACCGGCCGCCCGGCCAGCTCCGGCCGGTCGCGCTGCTCGACCGAGGCGTAGAAGGCGTCCATGTCGACGTGGACGATCTTGCGCGGCGGGGCGGACGGGCCGGTCATGGCGAGCGCGGCGGGACGCCGCGCCGGCGAGCCTAACCCGCGCCGCCCGCCGCGAGGTCCTCGCCGCGCAGCGGCTCGACGTGGAGCGAGCTCCAACGCGCGAGCGTGACCTCGCCGGGCGGCTGGCCGCGGCGCTTCGAGACGTCCTCGCCGCGGCAGGCGTGGACCGCGACGCGGCCGGCTCCCTTCGCCTTCGAGTAGCCGGCGGCGAGCGCCGCCGCGAAGCGCTCGGTCGCTCGGGGCAGCCGCTCCAGCCGCTCCGGGTTGCGCACCACGACGTGGGAGCCCGAGTCGCCCGCGAGGTGGAACCAGAAGTCCTGCGGTGCGCAGAGTTCGAGCGAGAGCCGGTCGTTGTCCTCGGCCGACTTGCCGACCAGCACCGTGAATCCGTCCGGGGAGACGAAGCGGCGCGCGATCCGGCGCCCCCGGTAGATCCCCTGCTCGGGGTCGGACGGCGGCGGCTCGAGGCGGGTCCTCACACCGCCGAGTATCTCGCGACCCGCACGAGGTGCCACGAGGTGCTGCCACGAGGTGCCACCCTCTTGGCGAGGCCACGCATCCCAGGCGGGGACCGCCGGGGAGGCCGGGAGGCGCGACGCTCCCAGACAGAGAGGTGCCAGCCGATTGCCAGACAGGTGCTGCCAGACAGGTGCCAGCCGATTGCCGACACCGCGGGCGGTCGGCGCCGCGCGGCCCGGTGGCTCGGACGCGGCGCCGTCCGGAGACCGGACCGGCGCCGTCCACTTCTATGGAAGTCTTTGAAAACAAAAAGGATGATGGACTTCGGCGAGATTCGCCTGCTACAATGCGGCAGCTCTAGAGGCGCCCGCCTATGGGCGCCCCGGCTGCGCGGGACTTCAAGGTCCCCGGCCGGTTTCCGGAGAGGAAGATCTCTTGACCCGTCGAATGCTGATCAACGCGCAGAGTCGCGAGGAGCTCCGGATCGCCGTGCTCTCCGAC
>JAFNAE010000272.1 GCA_017860005.1 Acidobacteriota bacterium
GCCGAGGGCCGCCTCGAGCTGCCCGGCGGCAAGCTCGCCGCCCACGCCACCTCGACCCTGATGATCTTCCCGCCCGAGGAGCTCCACACCGGCCACCGCTAGGCGCGGGCGACGGCGCGCGCCACCGCTTCAGGGCGAGACGAGCGACCACATCGAGGTGTTGCCGGTTTCGAAGTCGTCGGCGAACAGGGCCCAGACCATCCGTGCGTGGATGTCGGAATAGGTCGAGCCTTCGCGCTCCTGCACCCAGGCTACCGACCATCCGATCTCGCTGCCCACGACCGCCGGCGTCGCGGAGCTTCGCGTCTGTGTCGAGTAAACAGGCCGGATCTGGAACTCGGGCGCCAGGAAGTTCTTGCCGGTGTCGAGGCGCCGCCCGATGATGCCCGTGCGCAAGCCCGTGAACTCCCCCTCCCAGGCCACGAGGTACTGGCCGCCCCCGGGCAGGCACGCGACCGCCGGCGTGTCGTCGGCTCCCCCCGCCGTGGTCACCGTGAGGGGGCCGCCGTCCACGGCAGCGTCGCCGTGCAGGAAGCGGGCGAAGACGTCCGGCGCCGAGTTGCTCCAGGCGACCAGCCACTGGTCCTGGCCGGGGCAGGCGGCCACGGCGGGACCCGACTCGGCGTCCGGCCAGGCGGCGACCATCACCTCGCTGCCGAGCAGGCCGGTGTGGTCCACGCGCCGCACCGCGATATCGGCCCCGTTGACCTCGTAGGCGATCAGGTACTCGTCGCGCAGTTGGCCGTAGGTCAGGTCGGGGTTGAGGTAGTCGTTCGTGGCGTCACCCGCCACGGTGCCGGCATAGTGCGGCGTGCCGTCGGAGGCGACGTAGCGCATGCTGACCGTCGCCGTCGCGCCCACCGCGGTGTTACCCCAGACCACCAGGAAGGTGTCGTCGCCCGTGGAATAGGCGACCTTCGGGTTCCACTGGGAATCCGTCGCATCCCAGATCGGGAACTCGCTCAGGCCGGGTTCGGGCCCGTCCCACGGCACGAGCCGGCCGTAGACGTCCCAGTCGCTGCCGTTGCCGTAGTAGTCGTAGATCCAGACCACCAGGTAACGGTCGTGCACGGGGTCGTAGGCCGCCGCCGGCTGCGCGCGATCGTAGCCGCCCGTGGCCAGCACGAAGCTGTCGAGCACCTTGCCGAAGCGGTCGAGCCGCGCCCCGTAGACGTCGCGGGAGCTTCCCCAGCGGTTGTGCCAGACGACCAGGAACTCCTCGCGATCGCCGTTGTAGGCGACCGCGGGCAGGAACTTCTCGTTGTCGAGCGCCGACACGGTCACTTCGCGTCCGACCGCCTCCGCGCCGAGACTCGCGGCGCCGGCGAGGGCCGCGAGGACGGTGATCAAGACCACGGGAATGCGTTGGGTCATCGCGCTCTCCTCCGCGGCGGACGCGGCCCGGCTCCGTGCTCGCGGCACCGGCGCCGCCGCCTCCGTCGCTGCGCGAGAGCGTGCGCCAGTCCGCGCGGCGATGTCCTCATGGGCTCCTCACGCACTTCTGACAGGTTTCTGACCGCGACCGCGCGGCGCGAGGTCGGCGGAGCTACAATGCCCGCGCCCCCTCCGGGGCACCGGTATGGGCCGACTCCGCTTCGGACCCTGGCTCGTCGATCCCCGCGCGGACCGGATCGAAGGTCCGCGGGGTAGCGCTCACCTCGCGCCGAAGGCGATGGCCGTGCTGCTCGAGCTGCTCGCCGCGCCCGGCGAGATGGTGCGCAAGGAGGAGCTGCTGCGCCGGGTCTGGTCCGACGACGAGGTCGGCGAGCACGTCCTCACCACCGCGATCTACCGTCTGCGCAAGCTCCTCGAGGCCACTGGCGGGCAGCGCCCGCCGGTCGAGACGGTGCCGCGGCGCGGCTACCTCCTCGCCGCCGCGGTCGAGCCCGAGGCACCGCGGCCACCGCTCGCAGCCGCGCGCGTCGAGGCGGCGCGCGCCGGCGCCCAGGCCAGCCACCGGCGCGCCGCGAATCTGCTCGCCGGACCGCGCTACGAGCAGATCGAGGAGGGCATCCGCCAGCTCGAGGCCGCCACGCGCCTCTGGCCCGACTTCGCCCAGGCCCACGCCGACCTCGCCCGCGGCTACTTCATGCTGGCGTGCTGGGGGCGGGCGCCGGGCGGCCCGCTGCTCGCCGAGGCGGCGGCCGCGGCGTGGCGCTCCTTCGAGCTCGACCCGGCCCTGACCGCGGCGCGTGTCTGGTGCGCGATGACGCACCTGGCCGCGCGTTGGCGCCCGGCCGAGGCGGCGACGGCGATCGAGGCCGCCCTACTCGACGCCCCCGACGACGCCCCCGGGCGCGATGCCCTCGCTCACTGCCTGGCCGCGAGCGGAAGGCTCGCGCCGGCCATCCGCGAGCAGCGGCGCGCGCTGGCCCTGGATCCCCTGGCGCCCGCCTACCACTGCGCCCTCGGCTGCTTCCTGCGCCTGGCCGGGCGCCTCGACGAGGCCGAGGCGCCGCTGCGCCGCGCGCTCGAGCTCGCCCCGGCCTGGTCGATCGCGCATCTGGAGCTCGGACGGGTCCTGCTCGCCCGCGGCGACCGACCGCGGGCCGCGCGCGAGATCGCGCGCGCCGAGCGGTCCTGGGGGCGGTTCCTCCAGGCCGTCGACTCGGGCGACGCCGGCGCCGCAGAGCGGGCCCGGCGCAGGCTCTCGCGCTGGCTCGCCGCGACCCACGGCCGCTACCAGGCTCCCTACTGGCTCGCCGAGCGCTGCATGTGGGCCGGGCGGTTCGACGCCGCGCTCGACCAGCTCGAGCGTGCCCACCGGGAGGGCCAGATGCAGCTGCTCTACGTCGCCTCCGACCCGGCCTTCCGGCCGCTGCGCGGCACGCCCCGCTACCGCCGGCTCCTGGCCGCGCTGCGGGCGCCACCGGCGGGCCGCGCGCCGGGCCGGGCACCCGGGGGGCCGGCCGGAAGCCCCTGAGCCTGGAGTAAGATCGCCGGCCTCAGCGGCACTTCCGGAGGGCGGTCATGCGCGAGCAGCTCAAGCAGGTCGACACGTCGGTGATCGACGAGCTGATGGACATCAAGCGCGAGCGCGAGACGGTCGCCGAGCGCGGCTCGCGCGCATGAACCAGGAGCAGGGCAAGGTCTCCGACGTCGTCTACCGGCGCGTGCGCCGCGACTACGAGACCAAGTCCAACGAGCTCGAGCGCAAGGCGGCGCCGCTCAAGGAGCGCGCGCGCCAGGAGTACGCCAAGCTCAAGTCGCTGCTCGACCGCCTCCAGTCCCAGCACACCGCGACCAAGCTCGACCGCGAAGAGGTGGACTTCCGCCACCGCC
The DNA here is from genome assembly GCA_017860005.1 of Acidobacteriota bacterium. GTDB lineage: Bacteria > Acidobacteriota > Thermoanaerobaculia > Multivoradales > JAGPDF01 > JACTMI01. The sequence continues at coordinate 3,283 of JAFNAE010000272.1, forward strand.
TGGGCGAGTTCGCCAACGGCGACTACGACAAGAAGGTCAAGGAGCTGGACGGCAAGCTGGCCGAGCAGGAGGACCAGCTGGCCGAGATCGGCGAGGTGCGCACGCGCTTCGTCGACGCCTTCGACTCCGAGGAGGAGCTCGCGGCGGCCCCCGCGCCGGCGCCGCCGCCCGCCCCGCCCGAGCCGGCGCCCGCGCCCGTGGCGAAGGGGCCGGCGGCGAAGGCCCCGATGTTCGACCCCTCGGCGGTGACCGCCCCGCAGCCGATCGAGCCGGTGCCCGCGCCGGCGCCCGCCGCGCCCGAGCGCACCGCCGCGCCGCCGGTGCCGCCGCCCCAGCCGCCCCCGACCGACGGCACCGTCATCCTGCCCCCCGAGAGCCCGGCGCCCGCGCCGCCCGCGGCGGCAGCCTCCGAGACCCCGGCCGGGCGTACCGTGGTGCTCACCCTGGCCAAGCTGGTCGCGGTGGACACCGACCTCGGCGCCGCCGAGTTCCCGCTCCAGCCGCTCTCCTTCATCGGCCGCACGCCGGACAACCAGGTGCGGCTCAACAAGCCGGCGGTGTCGCGCCGCCACGCCCAGATCACCCAGACCGACAAGGGCTGGGCGATCAAGGACCTGCAGTCCGAGAACGGCTCCTACGTCAACGGCGAGAAGATCGGCGAGCGCCCGCTCGCCGACGGCGACCGGGTCCAGATCGGCACCGTGCGCCTGGTCTTCAAGCTCGGCTGAGCCGCGC
>JAFNAE010000123.1 GCA_017860005.1 Acidobacteriota bacterium
CGCTGCTCGGCCGCGCCGAAGACTGCGACGTCGTGCTCGCCGACGGCGCCGTGTCGCGCCGCCACGCGCGCATCGCCCGCCACGGCGCGGACTGGTGGCTGGAGGACCTGGGCTCGCGCGGTGGCACCTTCCTCAACGGCCGACTCGTCGAGCGCAGCGCGCGCCTCGCGGCGGGCGACCGCATCGGCATCGGCCAGGTCCTGCTCAGGGTCGAGGCCGCGCCGGCGGAGCCGCCGCGCCCGGCCACCTCCGGACCGCTGCCGCCCGGCACCTCGATCTTCCGTCGCGCCGACGAGCTGCTCTCGGGGGCGCGCACGCCGCTCGCCGGCGCCCAGGACCTCGCCACGCTCGCGCGCCGGGCCGCGCGCCTCGAGCTGCTCAACGACGTCCACCAGGCCCTCGGCCGCTCGCTGGCCCTCGACGAGCTGCTCGAGCTGATCCTCGATCGGGCCTTCCAGGCGCTCGAGCCGGAGGAGGGCGTGATCGTGCTGCGCGACGCCCCCGGGCAGTACCGCCGCGCCGCCGCGCGCCGGCCCCAGGGCTCGCTCGGCGACTCCCTGCTCTCGCGCACGCTGCTCGAGGAGGTGGTCGAGAAGCGCCAGGCGGCGCTGGTCTGCGACATGGCCGCGGACGGGCTCTTCGGCCAGGCCGCCAGCCTGCGCATGTCGGGCGTGCGCAGCCTGATCGCCGCTCCGCTGTTCGACGAGGCCGGGCCGCTCGGCATGATCTCGCTCGACTCACGTGCCTTCGTCCGCCCGTTCTCCGAGGACGACCTCGAGCTGCTGACCTCGCTCGCCGCGGTGGCGTCGCTGCGCATCCGCAACGTCGAGCTGTCGCGCGAGGCCGCCGCGCGCCAGCGGCTCGAGGAGGAGCTGGCGCTGGCGCGCAAGATCCAGGTCGGGCTGCTGCCCCGCGAGCTGCCGGCGCCGGCGGGCTGGGCGGTGTTCGGATCGAGCCGGCCCTCGCGCCTGGTCTCGGGCGACTACTACCTGGTCGCCGAGCGCGCCGGCGCCCTCGACGCGATGGTGGTCGACGTCGCCGGCAAGGGCATCGCGGCGGCGCTGCTCACCGCGTCGCTCGAGGCGCTGGCGGCGGCGCCGCTCGAGAGCGGCATCGCGCCCGAGGAGGTCCTGGCGCGCGTCTCGCGCCTGCTCTGGCGGCGCACACCGGCCTCGAAGTACGCCACCGCCCTGCTGCTGCGTGTCGACCTCGCCAGCGGCCGGGCGCGCCTCGCCAACGCCGGCCACCTGCCGGCCCTGGTGGCGCGCTCGGGCGGCGCGGTCGAGTCGCTGGGCTCGACCGGCCGGCCGCTCGGCCTGCTGCCCGAGAACGACTACGGGGCGCTCGAGGTCACGCTCGAGCCCGGCGACCTCGTCGCCCTCTACACCGACGGCTACGTCGAGGCCGCCGACGGCGAGGGCGCCGAGTTCGGCCTCGAGCGCCTCGCCGCGGCGCTCGCCGCGCGCCGCGGCGCCACCCTGCGCGAGATCGCCGCCGCGGTCGAGGCCGACGTCGCGGCCTTCGCCGGCGCCGAGCCCGACGCCGACGACCGCACGCTGGTGCTCGTCCGGCGCGGCGACTGAGAGCGCCCGGCCGCCGCCCGCCGGTCGCGCCCCGGCGCGGCGCGGCGAGCCGCGTAAGATGCCGGCGTGAAAGCGGTCGAGATCCGCGGACTGACCAAGCGCTTCGGCGACCTCCAGGCGCTCTCGGGGGTCGACCTCGAGCTCGCGGCCGGCGAGGTGCTCGGCCTGCTCGGCCCCAACGGCGCCGGCAAGTCGACCCTGGTGCGCGCCCTGACCGGGCGCGTGCGCTGCGACGCCGGGGAGATCCGCCTCGGCGGCCGCCGCGCCGACGAGCCCGGCGCGCGCGACACGCTCGGCTACGTGCCCCAGGAGATCGCCCTCTACGGCGTGCTCAGCGCGGAGCAGAACCTGCGCGCCTTCGGGCGCTTCCTCGGGCTCGCCGGCGAGCCGCTCGCGCGCGCGGTGGCGCGCGGCCTCGACTTCGCGCGCCTGGGTGACCGCGCCCGCGACGCGGTGGAGCCGTTCTCGGGCGGCATGAAGCGGCGGCTCAACCTCGCGGTCGGCATCCTCCACGATCCCTCGATCGTCCTGCTCGACGAGCCGACCGTGGGCATCGATCCGCAGTCGCGGGAGCGCATCTACGGCATGATCGGCGAGCTGCGCTCCGCCGGCGCCGCGATCCTCCACACCACCCACTACATGGAGGAGGCCGAGCGCCTCTGCGATCGCGTCGCGGTGATCGACCACGGGCGCGTGATCGCGGTCGGCACCCGCGACGAGCTGGTGCGCTCGACCATCGGCGCCGGCAAGCAGGTCGTGGTCGACGCCGACCGCCAGGTTCCCGCCGAGCTGGCCGCGGAGCTGGCCGCGCAGCTCCCCGGCGCCGTCGCCGACGGCGAGCGCCTGCGGCTCACCACCGAGGAGCCCGCGCTCGCCATCCCGCGCCTGCTCGCCGCCTTCGAGCGCGCCCGCGTCGGCGTGCGCGACTTGCGCCTCGACAGCCCGACCCTGGAGAACGTCTTCCTCCATCTCACCGGCCGGGAGCTGCGCGAATGATCCTCTCGGTGCTGCGCACCTCGTGGACGCTGCTCTTGCGCGACCGGGCCGCGCTCGCCCTCTCCTTCGTCGTGCCGATCGTCTTCTTCACCATCTTCGCGTGGATCTTCGGGGGCCAGCGCGACAGCGGCACCCACCGCGTGCGCTTGCTCGCGGTGGACGAAGACTCGAGCCCGCGCTCGCGACGCCTGCTGGAAGTGCTCGCGGCCGAGACCGCGCTCGACCTGCGCCTGCGCCCGGCGCCGGGAGAGTCCGGCGCGGTGCCGGCGCCCTTCGACCGCGCGCACGCCGAGCAGGCGGTGCGCGACGGCGAGGCGCCGCTCGCCCTGGTGGTGCCGGCGGGGTTCGGCGCGGCGCGGCTCTCCTTCGCGCCCGGCGGCGACGCCGAGCGCCCGCGCCTGATCCTGCTCGCCGACAGCTCCGACCCGATCGCGCCGCAGCTGGTGACCGGGCTGCTCCAGAAAGCGCTCTTCTCCGGCCTGGGCGATCTCTTCCTCGAGGGCGGCATCGACTCGCTCGACGGCGTCGCGTTCTTCACCCCGGAGCAGCGGACGCGGCTCGCGGGCCTGCTCGAGCAGGTCCGCGCGGAGCCGCGCGCCGCCGCGGGGCCGGCCGCCGGGGGCGCGCTGCCGATCGCGGTCGAGGTCGTCGACCTGCTCGGCGCGGGCAAGGAGAACCCGCTGGTCGCCTTCTACGCCGCGGGGCTGGGCGTGATGTTCCTGCTCTTCACCGCGACCGGCGCCGGCGGCGCCCTGATCGAGGAGCGCGAGAGCGGCACCCTCGACCGCCTGCTCTCGACCCGCATCTCGATGGGCGAGCTGCTGGCCGGCAAGCTCCTCTACCTGACCTCGCTCGGCGTGGTGCAGCTGACCGTGATGTTCATCTGGGGGTGGGCGTGGTTCGGGCTCGAGCTGCCCTCGCATCTCGCCGGCTTCGTGCTGATCAGCGTGCCGACCGCCTTCGCCTGCTCGGCGTTCGGGCTCGTCCTCGCCGCGACCGCGAGGACGCGCAAGCAGCTCGTCGCGCTCGCCAACCTGCTCGTGCTCTCGATCTCGGCCCTGGGCGGCTCGATGTTCCCGCGCTTCCTGATGCCGGAGGCGCTGCAGAGAGCCAGTCTCGTCGTCTTCAACTCCTGGGCGCTCGAGGGCTTCCTCAAGGTCTTCTGGCGCGAGGAGCCGCTCGTCGCGCTGTGGCCCGAGATCCTGGTGCTCGCGCTGTGGAGCGTCGCCCTGTTCGCGCTCGCGCGCCGGCTGGCCCGCAAATGGGAGATGGTCTGAGCCCGGCCCGCAGCGCTCAGGGGCGCAGGCGCGCTGCGGCGTCGCGGCGGTCGAGGCGCGCCAGCCAGATCCAGGCGACGAGCGCGGCCGCCGCGGGACCGGCCGGCCGCAACAGGTCGAAGCCGGGGTCCTGCGCGGTCCAGCTCGCGACCGGCAGCCAGAGCGCGCGAGCGTCGCAGAAGAGGAACACCTCCCCGAAGGTCGCGAGCCCGCGGAAGGCCCCCGACAGCAGGACGCCCGCGCGGCGATAGAGGCGCACCGCGATCGCTTCGCGCAGCGCAACCGAGACCAGCGCCGCAGCCACGAAGCCGCGCTCGGCGGCGCGCAGCCCGGGGCCGAGCGCGGGCATCGAGAGCAGGGTCCCGCACGCGACCGCGGCGACGAAGGCCCGGCGCGCGCGCCCGGCCTCGGCCCAGGGCGCGTAGAGGCGCGCGCGCAGGCCCCACTCCCAGCCGACGGTCGCGACGAAGGGCAGCACGGCGGCCCCGGCAATCAGCACGAGCAGGCCGGAGGGGGTCATGATCGGCGCGCGGACCGCGATCGTGACGCCGCCCGTGAGCCACCCGAGCGCCACCGGCAACAGGTCGGCGAGCAGCAGCGCGAGCAGCAGCGGCAGGTGGCGGAGCGTCGGGACCGGCACCTCGGCCGCCGCCGCGCGCGGCCGCGCCGGCGGCCGCACCAGGAGCGTGCCGAGGGCGCCGACGGTGAGCGGCAACAGGACGAGCAGGCCGGCGCGCAGCAGGCTCGGGCTCGAGTCCGCGAGCGCCCCGGCCAGCGCGGTCGCCCCGAGTCCGAGGGCGGCCAGGGCCGCCGCCAGCCGCGCGGGTGCGCTCATCCCGATCGCCGCCTCCTGTCCGCGTTCTCTCGCAAAGTCCATCTCCCTGTCAATCCGGCGCGCCGGTCCTGCGCTCACAGGTAGCCGAGCGCGCGCAGCTCCTTCTCGAACTCCGGGTCGTTCTCGACCCGACCGGCGTCGAGACCCGCCGCAGCGCGCTGGAAGCCGTGCCAGGCGCGCTCGAGGCGTCGGCGGAGCGTCTCGGCGCGGGTCGCGTCGGCGGCGGCCCGATCGTCGCGCTCGCCCGGGTCGCGCGCCAGGTCGAAGAGCTCGAGCGAGCGTGCGCGGCGCTGGTCCCGGCCCCGCACGTAGCGGCGCTCGAGGATCGCCTTCCAGGCGCCGTCGGCGATCAGCGCCCGCCGCCGCCCGAACAGGTCGGCGTAGAGGTCCGCGGGCGCGATCGAGCCGCGTCCCTCGAGCAGCGGCAGCAGGTCGCGTCCCATCCAGCCCGACGGCGGCGGGAGCCCGGCCGCTGCGGCCAGCGTGGGGGCCAGGTCGGTGAGGCTGACCGGCACCTCGGAGCGGCGTCCGCCGAGCCGGCCACCCGGCAGGCGGACGAGGAGCGGCACCCGCAGGGTCGGCTCGTAGAGGTTCTGCGCGTGGCCGAAGCGCCGGTGCTCGAGGAACTCCTCGCCGTGATCGCTGGTCACCACGACCAGCGTGCGCTCGCCGAGGCCGCGCCGCTCGAGGTCGGCGAAGAGCTTGCCGAGCCATGCGTCCACCCAGCGGATCTCGCCGTCGTAGAGCGCCACCAGGTGCTCGAGGTCGCGCGCGGCGAGCTCGCGTCGCCGCAGCAGGTCGCGCGCGAAGTGCGTGCCCGAGACCGGCCCCGCATAGTCGGGATCGAAGAGGCGGTCGTACGGCGGCGGCGGCCGGTAGTCGTAGTGGACGTCGAAGTAATGGAGGAAGAGGAAGAACGGCTCCGACTGCAGGCGGTCGAGCAGCTCGAGCGCGCGCGCGTGGACGCGCCCGGAGCTCACGTTCTCGTGCTCGTGGAGGTCGCCGCCCGCGAAGGCGGTGCGGTCGTCGTAGACCTCCCAGCCCTGGTCGAAGCCGTAGCGCCGGTCGAGGAACAGGCCGGAGACCACCGCCGCGCTCCGGTAGCCCGCCTGCGCGAGGCGCTCCGGCAGCAGCTCCACCTTCTCGCTCACCCGCTCGTTCGTGCGGCGCACGTTGTGCACCGGCGGCACCAGCGACGAGAGCATCGAGAGGTGGGCCGGCAGCGTCCAGGTGGTCGTGCTCCACGCGCGCTCGAACACGATCCCTTCGCGCGCCAGCCGGTCGAGGTGGGGCGAGGTCAGGCGGCGGTAACCGTAGGCCCCGAGGTGGTCGGGGCGCAGGCTGTCGATCGAGATCAGGACCAGGTTGGTGCCGGGCGGCACGGCGCGAGCGGCCGCGGCGGGCTCGCGCGCGCGCTCGCCGCCGCAGCCGGCCAGGAGCCCCGCCACGAGCAGGCAAGAGGGGAGGCGGCGGCGCGCTGACACCGCGCGATCCTAACCCGCCGCGGCGCGGCGAGCCGCGCGCGCGGCGCGTGGGCTAGAGTCCCCGCCAGCTTCCCGAACCCGCGCCCGGCGCATCCGGGCCGCAGACCCTGGAGGGTGCCATGAACTGGGGACGTGTCATCTTGGGCGGCGTCGTCGCCGGAATCGTGACCTGGCTCGCGGACTTCGTGATGCACGGCATGATCATGGCGGAGACCTACAAGAAGTACTCGCAGGTGTTCACCCAGACCGCGGCCAACCCGGCCGCCTTCGCGGCGATCTCGATCGTGGTCGGCATCTTCGTCGCCATCCTGTTCGCCAGGACGCGCGCGAGCTGGGCGGCCGGCTGGCAGGGCGGCCTCGCCTTCGGCTTCTGGTTCGGCATGGCGTTGTTCTTCATGAACTTCTACTACCCGCTGGTGCTCGACGGCTTTCCCTACTACCTCGGCTGGTGCTGGGGCGGCATCAGGCTGATCGACGGCCTGCTGGGCGGCGTCGTGCTCGGCGCCATCGTCCGGCGCGACTGACGCCGGGCGCCCGCCGGCGCGCAGAGAAACGAGGCCGGGTGGACGCGGCCCGCCTTCCGCCCCGCCGTCGGCCGGGACGGCGGGGCGGGCGGGGGGCGAGAGCCGCGACCACCCGGCCTCAGAAGCGCCCTCGACGCCAGGGAGGAGGAACCTGACGGGGTCCGGCACGAGGGGTCTCCACTCCTATTCGTTGCCGCAGGGCCCCGGAATGTGACATCCCGGGGCCCGGGAGCCCGAGGGCCGGGGCTCCGGACGGAGGCCGCGGGAGCCGGCCGGGGTCCCGAGGGGGGCTCCGGGAGGCCCCGGCCGGGCCCGCTCCCCGATCCGGAGGGCGAGGCGCGTAGACTCCCGCCTTCGAACCGGGAGGAACTCACCACCATGCCGAACCGCACCCCGCTCCTGCTCGCCGCTCTCGCGCTGGCCGCCACGGCGGCGCCCGCCGCCGACGACCACGCCAAGAAGATGCGCCGCGAGCACGACCACGACGCGCCCGTGGCCTCGCCCGCCGCCGCGCTCGCGCCGCGCCAGCCGGTGGTCGAGGAGGTCGCCGCGTATGCCACCGTGGGCGGCAAGCGCGTGGTCGGCCTGCTCGCGCGGCCCAAGGACGCGACCGGACCGTTGCCCGGCCTGATCGTGATCCAGGAGTGGTGGGGCCTGAACGACAACATCCGCGCCATGACCCGCCGTCTGGCCGGCGAGGGCTACGTGGCGCTCGCCGTCGATCTCTACGAGGGCAATATCGCCGATACTCCCGACGCGGCGCTGGCCGAGATGCAGGCCGCGATGAAGGACCCGGCGCGGCTGGCCGAGAACCTGCGCCAGGCGCGGGAGTTCCTGCGCCGCAAGGACACGACGCGGGTGGGCGTGGTGGGCTGGTGCTTCGGCGGCGGCTGGGCGCTCCAGGCCGCGCTCGACCTGGGCGACCACCTCGATGCCGCGGTCATGTACTACGGCCGGACGACCGCCGACCCGGCCGAGCTCGGCCGGCTCCAGGCGCCGCTGCTCGGCCTGTTCGGGGGCCAGGACGAGGGCATTCCGATCACGGGCGTGCGCGCCATGGAGGCGGAGCTCGCCCGGCTCGGCAAGGACGCCACGATCGTCGTCTACGAGGACGCGACGCACGCCTTCGCCAATCCGTCCGGGACGAACTACCAGGCGGCGGCGGCCGAGGACGCCTGGCAGCGCACGACCGCGTTCTTCGAGCGTCACCTGAAGGCCGCGCCGGAGCCCGAGCCGGCGACCGCGCCGCAGCCCGCACCGGCGCCCGCAGCGCAGCCCTGAGCCGGCGGCCGGGGGCGCGCCCCGGCTCTTGACGCCGGCCGCGGCCGGGCGCACACTCGACCTCGCATCCGGAGGGCGCTCGAAGAGAGCGCCCGGCAACCTGGGCCCGGAACCCCGAGGTGCCGCCCGGCGGCCCCGCAAGGCCGTCGGGGATGCGGCCGCGACCCACGCGGCAAACGAGCTTCCGGAACGAGGGCCCGCCCTCCTGCGACACGACCGAGAGGGGGACGGGCCCCCGGCATTCTGGACGAGCAGACCGTCCAGCGGGCCTCGGGACGGACCGACCGCGGCGGCTACTCCGTGGCGACGACGACCTGCAGCGAGCCCTCGTTGTCGCCGAAGGTCCCCGCGACGTCGTTGATGGCGAGAAAGAGCGTGCCCGCGCCCGGGCTCGCGCCGGCGAATCGCTCGCCGACGTAGAAGGCCGCGTCACCCACCCTGGCGACCAGCGCGGCGAGCGGCGCGTCGGCGACGATCGTCCCCGGATGGCGGTAGCCCGGGAACCCATCCGGACCCTTGCCGGGGGCCCCGGCGTTCGACCATCGCCCGCTCGCTGTGATCGACAGGGACTGGCCGGCGGCGAGGACGATGCCGCTGTCGAACCACTCCGCCGTCGCCGGGACCTCGACGGTCCGCGGCCCGGCCGCCGGCGCGGCGTACGCCTTCGCGTCGAGCTTGTAGTCCCGCGTGATCGTCGAGAGCTCCCGGGTGAAGTTCGGGCCGGGCTGCTGGATCGCGGTGCGCCGGCCGTCTTCGCGCAGCGGCGCGGGCGGCGCCGCCGTGGCGCCGCGGTAGACCTCGATGCGCGCGCGATCCGCGGGCGGGAGCTCGCGGGTCTCGACCCCGCGCAGCACCTTGTCGACGCCACGCCGGTCGCCGCCGGCGTCGAGCTTCGACGCCGCTTCGACGCGCACCCGCAGCGCGCGCTCGCGGTGCGACTTCGCCTGCGCCGCGGCGCCCGCCGCTTCGAGCTTCACCGCCTTCGCCTCCAGACCTTCGGCGAGCAGGACGGTGAGGTCGGCGTCGACGTGGCTCTTCCTGGCGTCGCCTCCCGCCGGGGCGGCGGCTTCCTCGTCCAGGCGCTTCGCCGTCGTGAAGGCGCGATCGAGCTGGAAGAGCGCGGTCGACGGCGTCGCCGTGTCTCCCCAGTCCTTCACGCCGGCCTGGGCGAGCGCCCCGTAGATCTGCCCCAGGACCTGGTGGTACTGCAGGATCTTCTCGAGCTTGCCCTGTTGATAGGCGAGGTTCTTGGCGGCGAAGAGCTCGCCGGCCGGGTCCGCGAACTCCGCGGCGAGCGCGTCGATCGCCGCGAGGTTGCCTTGCTCGACGTACGAGCTCGCGAGTCGGCGCAGCGCGACCGGATCCGGGTCGCGCACGAGGTCCACCGCCGCGCGATAGCAGGCCGTCGCGATGCCCGTCTCGGCGCGCCCGCGGTACCAGTCGCCGAGCGAGCGCATCGCCGCGCGGAAGGCGTCGCGGCGCGGCAGGCCCCGCATCTCGGCCCAGCCGTCGTAGGGCTCGTTCCACCAGTCGAACGGCTCGGCGTAGCTGCCCGGGGTCGCGAACAGGAGGATCAGCTCGTCGATCCCGGCGCCGATCGACGGCAGATGCCGCAGAGCCTCGAGCCGCCGCAGTGGCTCCGACTTCCGCGTCTCGGCGACCGGCCGCTGGACCTGGCCGAGCGCCGCCGCCACCGCCGAGAGGAGCTCCGGCTGCAGGTGGTCCGGCCATCTTCCTTCGAGCGCGGCGAGGGCGAGGTCCGCGGCGCGCGAGCTCTGGCCGCTCGCGACGAGCTTCCAGAGGTAGTCGAGGAGCGCCTCGGGGTTCGCCTCCCTCTCGGCGAGCAGCCGCGCGCGGAGGATCGCGTGCGGCTCTTCGAGGCGCGGCTCGAGCAGGACCAGCCGCTCGTAGGCCGCGGACGCCTCGCGCCAGCGGCCCATCTCGGCGAGCAGATCCGCCGACTGGCGCAGGTAGAAGGGCTGGTCGCGCCCCGGCCTGGAGGCGGCGAGGGCGAACGAGCGCGCCGCGCTGTCGAGGTCACCGAGATCCTGTTGCGCCCGGCCGAGGTTGTAGAGCGCCGAGAGCGCCCCGGGGCGCAGCTCGAGCACCCGGGCGTAACCGGCGGCGGCCTTGCGCAGCCGC
>JAFNAE010000273.1 GCA_017860005.1 Acidobacteriota bacterium
CTCTGGGACGCGACCTGGCCGGAGCCCGGCGGCTGCGAGTACTTCATCCCCGATGTCGTGCGCCTGGCGGGCGACCGGATCGTCGCCTCCGGCGCGACGTCCTTCTTCGCCGGCCCGTCGAATCCCGACACGGCTGCGCTCTCCTTCGAGGCGGCGACGGGCCTGCCGGTGTGGGCGCGCAACTTCCACGGCGACACGAGCACGATCCGCGCCGACGTGGCCTCGTTCGCCGGCTCCGCGCTGGTGGCGAGCACGCTCTTTCCGTCGCCCAATCCCGGCCCGTCGTGGCTGTGGCTGTCGGCCTGGAACCGCGAGGGGGTGGCCTGCGGCGCACCGTTCGAGCTGCTTCCGGCCCGGGTCGCGGCCTCCTTCACCGACGCCGCCGGACGCTGGCTGGTGGTGGGCGCCGCGTCGTCGCTCGCCACCGCGGACGACGTCGTCGTGCAGCTCGTGAGCGACCCCTGCCGCGCCCTGTTCGCGGACGGCTTCGAGTCCGGCGACCTCGGCGCCTGGTCGTCGAGCGTGCCGTGACGGGGAGCCGCGGAGGACTCCCGGCTCGGCGCGACCGGCGGGGCGTCTAGTCTTCGGCCGCCGCGCCGCTCTTGCCGCTCTTCACTTTGCGCCGATGGCGGACGGCGAGCGGCACGGCGATCGCCGCCGCGATCGCGCCCACGATGCCGGCGAGCACCTGGGCCTTGCGCTTCGGCGGCATCCGCTTCCAGCCGGCGTTGAGCTTGCGCACCTTGACCTGGGCGGCGTGCGTGGCCTTCTGCAGCGAGCGGCTGGCGTTCTTCGCGCCCTCGTCGGTCAGCTCGGCGAGGTGGGCGCGCGCGTCGTCGGCCTTGCGGCCCAGCGACGCGAACGCGGTCTCGAAGCTCCCCGCGGGTGCCGTCTTGGAGGACGCGGCGGGCCGGCGCCCGGCGGGCTTGCCGGGCGGCTTGCCACGGCCCGTCCCCTTGGCGGATCCGTTCGAGCTCATGTTCGCCTCCTTCTCGAGGTTGCCGATGCCATTGTAGCGCTCGCCCCCAGGTTGCGGGCCGATCCGCTCAGCGCGCCGCGCCGAGCTCGATGCGCTCCATCTCGGCGGCGACGCGCAGGCCGGCGGCCTCGATCGCGCGCCGTTCCTCGCTATCCGGGAGGGCCGCACGGTTGGAGTGATTGAGATGGGTGAAGACGACCTTCCGGCGCTCGCTCTCCGGAAGCCTGGCGAAGCGGGCGATCGACTCGACCACGAACGGGTGCGGGATCTCGGCGAGCGACCGGCCGGGCAGCTCGTCCGCGTTGAAGAAGGTGGCGTCGAGGAGAGCGACGTCCACGCGCGCGATGGCGGACTCGATCGGCCCCCACTTCGGATCGCTCCAGCGCTCCCATTTGTCGATGTCCGGGACGTAGAGGAGGGCGCGCCCCGGGCCGCGGATCTCGAAGCCGAGAGTGTCGGTGTACTCCTCCCGGTGGGGGACGAGGAAGGGCGTGATCGTGAGCCCGGGCGCGAGCGCGACCGCGCGCCCTGGAGCGAGCGTGCGCAGCTCGACGTGGCCGAGCCGGACGAGCAGCTCCCAGGGGGCGTTGCGGGCGAGGAAGTCGACCATGCGCGCCGAGCCGTGGACCGGCAGCCGGTCGGCGCCGTAGATCTCGCGCCCGAACCAGGCGAGGCCGAGGTAGTGGCCGACGTGGGCGTGGGTGAGGAAGACGCCGTCGAGGATCGGTGTGCGACCTCCGGCGTCGGTGCGCGGCGGCGCCGCGGCCGCAGCCGCTTCGAGCTGGCGTGCGACGTCCGGCGTGGCGTCGATCAGCCAGCGCTTTCCGGTCGCCGGGTCGACCACGAGCAGCGAGGCGGCGGTGCGCGCGAGCGAAGGATCCCGGCGCGCGGCCTCGTCCGCCGGTGCGTGGGCGCCGAGGTGAGGAATGCCGCCGTCCTGCGCGGTGCCGAGGACGAGGACGTAGGGCCCCGGTGCCGCGGCGAGCGAGGGCCCGGCCGCGAGCGCGGCGGCGAGCAGGAGAGACGGGAGCTTCATCCCCGGAGTCTAGGTCGAACGAGGGACCGCCGGCCTTGCCGCCGGCTCGTACCGCGGGCGGAGCCCGGCCGGAAGCAGGCGGCGGGGCCGGGCGCCCCGCCGCCAGTGCCGCGCCTACTTGTACCAGGCGGCGGAGATGCGCGCCAGGTAGTCGCGGTGCGACTCGGGCACGGTCAGCTCGCGCGCGAGGCGCATGTACTCCGAGCGCTCGGCGTCGCTCAGCTTGGCGCGCGCCGCGCCGAAGGCGGCGTCGGCCTGGTCCTCGGCCTCGGGGCTGTTGGAGACCGTGACCACGAAGCGCATCGAGTTGGGCGCGGTGTGGACGTCCTCGTAGTGGACCGCCCAGCCGGCGAGCACGCCCTTGGCGACCAGCTCCTCGAGGACCGGCTTGGAGTACTTCTCGAAGAACTTCTCCCAGGCCTCGCCCTGTCCGGCGCGGACCTCCTGCATGTTGACGTAGAGGAAGCCGCCCGCGGTCGCGCCGGGCTTGCTGCCGCCGGCCATCGGGCGCAGCAGCCAGTCGCGGTGCGCGCCGGCGGCGGCGGCGGGGTGGAAGGGCGCCTTGAGCAGGGCGGCGCGGGTCTTCTCGATGTTGGCGAGCGAGGCCGCGCTCCACCACATGCCGTGGGTGTTGCCCTCGAGCTCGTGGACGTAGGTCTCGTAGAAGCCCCAGTCGAGCAGCGTGCCGTCGGCCGCGAGGCGCTCGAGGATCGGCTTGTGGTTCTTGGCGCCCCACTCCGTGTAGCCCTGCCACTGGTCGCGCGCGATCGTCCATTCGGCGACGTAGGTGAACGGAGGCGAGGCCTCCTGGGCGGCCGCCGCCGTGGCGAGCGGCAGCAGCGCGATCAGCGCGAGACCAGCGAGCGATGCGAAGCGAGTGAATCGATGCATGGTGCAGCCCCCCCTTGCGCAAGGGCCCGGTCTCGGAATGAGGCCGGACCGCCTCCTCGAAGTGAGCCTGGTCCTGGCGCGTCGCGGAGTGCGGGGTCGCCTCCTCGACGACCCCGCGTTGCCGCGCGCCGCGCCCCCG
>JAFNAE010000274.1 GCA_017860005.1 Acidobacteriota bacterium
TCGCGGCGCGCTCGATCAGGACGCCGCGCAGGCGCTAGCGCGCTACCTCGAGGCCACGAACCACCTGTCACCGATCGCGGGACTCACGGTCGGCCGGTTGAGCTGGCGCGACCTGGCCCGCGGTGAGCTGTTGAGGCCGGGTTCGCTCCCTGGGGACCCGGTCGGGTTCCGGCAGCGAGCGGGGGTGGGGGCGATCGGCCCGCCGGGCCGGTCAGCCGACTGACGTCGCGCCGCGACAGCGGTTCGCCGTCAGGAGCCGGCGCCCGGTACGCAGCCGCCGATGCCGACCACGCGGTCGTTCTCGACGATCAGATAGGAGCGCCGGGTGTCCCAGCCGAGCTCGGCCGCGCGGTGAATCGCCTGCAGGCCGCGCACGAAGCCGGCCCGGTCCTTCTGGTAGACGGCGGGATCGAGGGTTGAGACGTGGCGGCGGTGCTTGCGATAGCTCGGCATGGCGGCCTGCCCTCCTTCAGCTCCGGCGTGGAGCTCGCGCGGGCGCCGGCGCCCGCTTGAGCGCCCACTCCAGCAGCCACCTGATCGCGCCGGCGCGGGTCGGAAAGCGGTTGTCGAAGCGAAAGTCGTCGATCCGGTCGAGCAGCTCGACGTCGATGAAGAAGGTGAGCATCTGCTTCGAGGGGTCCGGGCTCACTGGCGCTCCAAGAATTATAGTGAAAATATAATCAACATAGTCACAATATACACTATAAAACAGCGGTGTCAATCCGGCGCTCGCGGACGGGAAGGTGGTGGGCGAAGGCCTGCCAGGGCACGGCGCGACCGGGGCCGGATCGAGCGGCCGGCGCTCGGGCGTCGGCGCGGCGGAGGGGCGGGCCGGCCGGAGCTCCGCGCTTTACGACTGTGCGCGGTCCGCGCGCTCGCGCAGGGCGCGCGCCTCGTCGCCGAGCAGCGGGTTGAGTCGCTCGGCCCGATCGAGGGTGCTCCGGGCCTCGGCCATCAGGCGGCGGCGCGTCGACACCGCCGTCGCGGCCTCGGCCTGCAGCAGCTGCAGCGCCGCGTCGGTGAGCATGGCGTTGGCGAGCGAAGGGTTGAGCTCGAGGGCCCTGGCGGCGAGGCGCCGGCCGGCGGCGATGTCGGGGGCGGGGTCGCGCTCGAGGATGGCCGACCACTCGGCACGCCAGCGGTGGACCTCGGCCGCGGTCTGGTAGCCGGCGGCGTTCTGGGGGTTGGCGGCGAGCGCCTGGTCGGCGGCCGCCGCCGCCGAGCGGAGGTGGCCTTCGGGGGACTGCCCGGCGCGCATCGCCCACCTCGCGGCGAGGATCTCCACCCCGCACCGCTCCGGGTAGGCCCAGAAGATGCTCGGGTTGATCGCGAGGGCGCGGTCGAGGCTGTCGCGCGCGAGCTGGAGCCAGCGCGTCGGGTCCGAGCCGCGCTCGAGGAGGGCGAGCGCCTTGGTCCGGTAGGTGAGGCCGCGGTTGGCGTAGGCGTTGGCGTAGTTCGGGTTGATGGTGGTGGCGATGGCGAAGGCGTCGAGCGCCTGGTCGAGGGTGGGCTGCGGGTCGATGCCGCTCTTGAGCTCGTAGTAGGCGCGCCGCCAGAGGGCGATGCCGCGGTTGTTGTGGGCGTTGGCGTAGGCGGGGTTGAGCTCGATGGCGCGGTCGAAGCTGGCGACTGCGCGGTCGAGGGAAGGCCGCGGATCGAGGCCGGCGCCGAGCTCGTAGCGAGCGATCCGCTCCCAGGCGTAGCCGAGGTCGTCGTGGGCCAGCACCAGCCCCGGGTCGAGGGCCAGCGCGGCGTCGAGGCTGGAGATCGCCGCCTCCAGGGTCGGCCGCGGGTCGGTTCCCTGGCCCAGCTCGTAGAGCCCCTCGACGGTCAGCGCGCCGCCGAGCGCAGCGTGGGCGTCGGCGCTCTCCGGGTCGAGCTCGATGGCCCGCCGCGCCGACTGGACGGCGTGGTCGAGGTGGGGCCGCGGATCGCCGCCGCGGTCGTGCACGACGTCGGCCCAGCGCCAGTGCAGCGCAGCCAGCCGCTCGTGGGCGTCGGCGCGGTCGGGGTTGACGTCGAGCGACAGGGTGCACGCCGCGAGGGCGCTCGAGAAGGTGGTGGGCGCCGGGTCGCCGCGCCGGACCTCGGTCTCGAGGACCTGGCTGAAGCGGGCGCAGGTGCCGTCGTAGACCGTGGCGTCGGAGCGCGCGATGTCCGCGGCGGCGGCGAACGCGTCGCCGGCGAGCTCGAGGTTGGCGAGAGCGCGGTCGTAATCGCCCCGGAAGCGGTCCTCCGCGCCCAGGGCCAGGTAGATGTCGCCCTCGAGCTTGCGGGCCTCGTAGAGCCACGACGCCTCGGAGGCGGCGACCCGGGCCTTCTCCAGGGCCTCGCCGTAGCGGCGTTCGTAGAATGCGATCAAGCCCTCGGCATAGGCGGCGGCCTCGAGCTGCGAGGCGCCGCTGTCGCGCAGGTAGGTGAGGGCCGGCTCGCGGTAGCGGGACTCGATGTCGCGCCGGTAGGCGTCACGCACCGCCTTGTCAGCGAACTGGTTGGCGCGCTGGAGCCCCGCCTCGTAAAGCCGGCCGAGCACGAGCCCGAGGCTGTGCGCCACGCCCGGCGTGCGGTAGCCCGAGTCCTCGGCCAGCTGGAGGTGCCGCAGCGCCTCCGGGTAGCGCTGCAGTGCGAGGTAGCCGCGGCCGATCGCGTAGTGGCCGGGGCCGAACCCGAGCCGACCGAGACGCGCGGTCCGCTCCTCGATCTGGGCCAGGCGGCGGCTGATCTGCGCCTCCTCGGCCCGGCGGTCATGCAGCGGCATCATGGCGGTGATCCGGACCATCTCGTCGATCTCGTTGGCCTGGACCAGCAGCTCCTGTGCGATCGCAGCCTGCCGGCGCGCCTGGAGGTTGGAGTGGGTCGCGTAGCCGACCACAGCGGCGAACGCGACCAGGACCGCGGCGGCGACGGCTGTCAGCCCACGGTTCTTGCGGATCCGCTTGCCGAGCTTGTAGGCGAGGGTGGCCGGGCGCGCGGTGATCGGCTCGCCGGCCTGGAAGCGCCGCAGGTCCTCCGAGACCGCGCGGGCGGTGGGGTAG
>JAFNAE010000275.1 GCA_017860005.1 Acidobacteriota bacterium
ATCGCGGCCACGGTGACCTCGACGAACGACTCCGAGACGCCGATCTCGAAGCGCACCTTCTCGACCAGCTCCATCTTCACCGTGGTGCCGCGGTAGGTCTGGACCGCCTCGGTCTCGCCGCCGTGGCCCTGCACGCGCGAGATCGTGAGCCCGCGCACCTCGGCGCGGTAGAGCGCCTCGAGCACCGCGCTGGCGCGCTCCGGCCGGACGATGGCGACGATCAGCTTCACCTCAGACCCCCGCGCCCGAGCCGGCCGTGGCGAGCGGGCGGTCGGCGGCGCGCAGGGGCAGGGTCGCGACCTCCGGGAGCACGAGGATGGCGCCCTCGCCCGTGCCGTAGGCCTCCTCGCCGTGGAGCTCGACATCGAGGCCGCGGCCCTGGCGCGGCTCGGCGACGCGCAGGGGCGCGACGAGCGCGAGCGCGCGCAGCAGCGCCCAGGTGCCGGCCGCCGACCAGAGCGCGGTGGCGGCGACCGCCGCGGCCTGGCGCGCCAGCAGCGCGGCGTTGCCCTCCAGCAGCCCCGCCGTGCCGCCCCATTGGGCGCTGGCGAAGACCCCGGTCAGCAGCGCTCCGGTCACGCCGCCGAGACCGTGGGCGGCGACCACGTCGAGCGAGTCGTCGAGTCGGGTGCGCGCGCGCGCGAGGAGCCCGAAGTAGGAGGGCAGCGCCGCCAGCGCGCCGAGCGCCAGCGCGCCGCGCGGCGAGACGAAGCCCGCCGCCGGGGTCACCGCCACCAGGCCGACCACGAGGGCGGTGGCGGCGCCCACCGCGGTGACGCGCCCGGTGCGCGCGAGATCGAGCGCCATCCAGGCCGCCAGCGTCGCCATCGGGGCGAGCAGCGTAGTGGCGAAGGCGAGCACCGCCTTGCCGTCGGCGGCGAGCGCGCTGCCGGCGTTGAAGCCGAACCAGCCGAACCAGAGCAGGCCCGCGCCGAGCAGGACGAGCGGCACGTTGTGGGGCAGCAGCGCCTGGCGCCCCCAGTCGCGGCGCGGGCCGAGCGCCAGCGCGGCCACCAGCGCCGCGGCGGCGGCGTTGACGTGCACCACGGTGCCGCCGGCGAAGTCCAGCGCGCCGAGACGGGCGAGCCAGCCTCCGCCCCACACCCAGTGGCAGACCGGCGCGTAGACGACCACGGTCCAGAGCGCCGTGAACGCCAGCCAGGGCCCGAAGCGCAGCCGCTCGACCAGGGCGCCGGAGACGATCGCCACGGTGATCACCGCGAAGGTGCCCTGGAAGGCGAAGAAGAGCAGGTGAGGCACCGTGCCGCGGGCCTCGAGCCCGACCCCGGCGAGCAGGAGGTGGTCGGGGCCGCCGAGCAGGCCCTGCCCCGGCGCGAACGCCAGGCTGTAGCCGATCGCCGCCCAGGCCAGACCGGCACCGGCCACCGCGCCCAGGCTCATCATCATCGTGTTGAGGACGTTCTTGGCGCGCACCAGGCCGCCGTAGAAGAGGGCGAGGCCGGGCGTCATGAGCAGCACGAGCGCGCTCGCGACGAGCAGCCACGCCGTGTCGGCGGCGGGCGTCAGGGGCGGCAACGGGCTCATCGACCTCCTCCGATCCGGCAGGAAGCCTGGCCCATTTTGATCTAACTGTCAAGCGATTTACTGTTAACTAATCTCTTTTTACTCTAAACTCCGCCCCAACTAGTGAATTCAGAAGGGCCTCGGTGCCCCCGGAGGTCAGAAACCGGTGATCGCGTCGCTCCAGGTACGCAGGTTGCCGGTCTCGAAGCCGCCGTAGTAGATGAAGTCCTGGAGCCGGGAGAGGGCGGAGTCGGCGGTCAGGGTGTAGGCGCCGGTCGCGCCGTTGGCGAAGGTGGTGACCACCACCGAGAGGTGACCGAGCGCGAGCGCCGGGCTCCAGACCTGGGACGCGGAGCCGCAGTAGTCGTCGCTGTAGAGGACCAGCCGGGCGCAGGGATCCTCGGCGTAGAAGGCGCCGGGAGCGCCGTTCGGGCGCTGGTAGAGATAGAGCACGGAATCGAAGTCCGCGCCCTGGCAGAGGCTGGCGGCGAAGTCGGCGGGCGCCACGGTGTCGTCGAGGATGAACTCGTGGACGTCGAAGCGCACGGCGGTGCCGACCGACGAGAGGTAGCAGGTGCCCAGGTACAGGTAGGGGCGGTTGAAGGTGGGCTCGCTCGCCAGGAGCTCGCCGGCGAAGAGCCAGTCGCTGGTCTGAGCGGCGGCGGGCGCGGCGAGCGCGAGCAGGAGCGCGGCGGCCATGCAGGCGGCGAGCGCGGTGGGGGTGCGAGTGGGGGTGCGGGACTCGGGCATCTCCATCGGCCTCCATCGTCGGGGCGGCGCCGGCGCGGCCGGCGTCGCCAGGGTGGACGTTGCTTCCGGATCCTCGTTTACCACGCGCGCGGGCACGGGGGCAAGGTGCGAGCTACTCGCCGACGATCTTGACCAGCACTCGCTTGCGCCGGCCGCCGTCGAACTCGCCGTAGAAGATCTGTTCCCAGGGACCGAAGTCGAGCCGGCCGGCGGTGACCGCGACCACGACCTCGCGTCCCATCACCTGGCGCTTGAGATGCGCGTCGGCGTTGTCCTCGCCGGTGCGGTTGTGGAGATAGCCGCCGCGGCGCGGATCGCTGCCGGCGTCGAACGGCGCCAGATGCTCGAGCCAGCGCTCGTAGTCGGCGTGCAGCCCGCGCTCGTCGTCGTTGATGAACACCGAGGCGGTGATGTGCATGGCGTTGACCAGGCAGAGGCCCTCGCGGATGCCGCTCTCGGCGAGCGCGCGCTCGACCTCGGGCGTGATGTTGACGAAGCCGCGCCGTCCCGGGATCTCGAACCAGAGCTCGCTGCGGTGACTCTTCATCGCGCGCCCTCGCCGCCGGCGCGGCCGGGGCGCGTGACGCGGCGCACGGTGCGGCCGGTGGGCAGGTAGACCCAGGCCTCCTCGGCCTCGCCGGGCGCGCCGCCCGGCTCCACCACGCGGGCGAGCTCGCGGAAGTAGAGCTCCTCGCCGACGCCCTCGTAGGCGTCGATGCGCTCGAGGTCGTCGGGGGAGAGGCCGCGGTAGACCTTGCC
>JAFNAE010000276.1 GCA_017860005.1 Acidobacteriota bacterium
GCGCCTCGCGCGCCACCGCCGGCGGGAGGCGGAGCTCGCCGCCGAGGTCGAGGCGCGCACCGCCGAGCTGCGTGGCCTCAACGAGAGCCTGGAACGCATCGTCGAGGCACAGACCGGCCAGATCCGCGAGACGCGCGACATGGCGGTGCTCACCCTGGCCCGCCTGGCCGAGCTGCGCGACGGCACCACGGGCGAGCACCTCGAACGCATCGCCTGGTACTCGCGCCGGCTCGCGCAGGCGCTCGCCGACGGCCCGTTCGGTCCTCTCGGCGACGACTTCATCGAGGAGCTCTTCCGCTCGAGCCCGCTCCACGACATCGGCAAGGTGGCGATCCCGGACGCGATCCTGCGCAAGGCCGGGCCGCTCGACGACGCCGAGCGGAGGATCATGGAGGCGCACACCACGATCGGCGGCGACACCTTGCGCCGGGTGGTGGAGCGCGGCCCGGCCCACTCGTTCCTCGGCATGGCGATGGAGATCGCCTACGCCCACCACGAGCGCTGGGACGGCGGCGGTTATCCGCGGCGGCTGGCGGGCGACGCCTCGCCGCTGCCGGCGCGCATCGTGGCGCTGGTCGACGCCTACGACGCGATCACCAGCGCGCGCCCGTACAAGACCGGCTACCCCCACGACGAAGCGGTGCGCCGGATCGTGTCCGACGCGGGCCGCCACTTCGATCCGCGCCTGGTCGAGGCGTTCCGCGCCGTCCACGCCGAGCTCGACGCCGCCCGCCGCGCGCACCCGACCGTGGCCGAAGCCTGACCGGAGGTCAGCCCTTCCTGGGCGGCCGGGGCCGCGCGGCGAGCACGCGCCAGCCCGGGTCGATCTCGACGGCGGCGCCGGCCGCGACCTCGAAGCTGGCGCGGCCGCCGGGCATCTCGACCCGGCGTTCCTCGCCCGCCACCACGACCGGCAGCGGCAGCTCGAAGGCGGGGTCGTCCCAGGCGATCGTGACCGTCTCGCGGCCGGCGGCCGCCGGTGCGCGCGCCAGGGTCCAGCGCGGCAGCGCGGCGCGGCGCAGGTAGCGCTCCCAGAACCAGGGGATCTCGCGCCCGTGGAGGTCCGCCACCAGGCGCTCGAAGTCCTCGGTCTCGACCAGCCCGTAGGCGTACGGCGCGTCGGCGGCGAAGCGCGCGAGCGCGGCGAAGAACGCCTCGTCGCCGAGCAGCCACCTGAGCGTGTGCAGCACGCAGGCGCCCTTGCCGTAGATGTCGCCGGTGTAGGCGGCGGCCGCGGTCAGGTCGTCGCCCTGGACGATCGGCGTGCGGTTGCGCGTGCGGCGCGCGATCCGCCGCATGTACTCGAGGTAGCGCTCCTCGCCCAGCGTGTCGAGGACGTAGACCGCTTCGGCGTAGGTGCCGAAGCCCTCGTGGAGCCAGAAGTCGGACCAGTCGCGGGCGGTGATCTTGTTGCCCCACCACTCGTGCGCGATCTCGTGGAGCAGGAGGCCGTCGAAGCCGAACTCGTTGTCTTCGAACTTCGCGCCGTAGGCGACCAGCGTCTGGTGCTCCATGCCGAGATAGGGCGCCTCGGCGACCCAGAACTTGTCGGAGAGGAACGGGTACTCGCCGAAGCGGCGGCCGAGCACCTCGAGGATCCTGGCGCCCTGGGCGCTCCACAGGGCGCGCGCCTTCTCGACGTGCTCGGGGATCGCCCAGAAGACGATCCGTTCGTCGAGCGTGCCGTCGACGCCGCGGTAGGTGGCCTCGATCGGCACGTAGGGGGCGGCGTTGAAGGTCACCAGGTAGTTGTTGATCGGGTAGCCGACCTCCCAGCGCGTGGTGGTGGTGCCGTCGGCGTTCGCGCTCTCGCCGGTCTTCCTGCCGTTCGACAGGCCGACCAGGCCGGAGGGGAGGGTGAGCGCGATCGACATGCCCTCGTCGGGCTCGTCGGAGGGATGGTCCTTGGCCGGCCACCAGTCGTCGGCGCCGTCGGCCTGCACGGTGACGCCCAGCCAGGGCGCGCCGGAGGGCGTCTCCTCCCAGACCAGCCCGTCGAGCCAGGGCGGCTTGGCGGCGACCTTCGGGCGGCCGCCGTAGGCGAGCTCGACCTCGTGCCGCTCGCCCGCGCCCCAGGGCGCGGCGAGGGCGACCGTGACCAGGCCCTCGTCGTGGGTGAAGGCCGCGCTCGTGCCGTCGACGCGCGCAGCGCGCACCGCGAGACGGGAATCGAGCTGGATCTCGAAGGCGTCGAGCGCGGCGACGGTGGCGACCGTGGCGCGGTTCGTGCCCTCGAGCGAGCGCGCCGCCGGGTCGATCGCCACCGCGAGGTCGTAGCGGCGCACGTCGTAGGCGGCCTGGCGCGGCCGCAGCGGTCCGCCCGAGTCGAGCACCTGGGCGCGCAGCCAGAGCCAGGCGCCGAGGCCGAGCGCGGCGACCAGCGCGACCAGCGCGCCGGCGGCCCAGAGGATGCGTCGGGTCCACTTGCCGAGAGCCATGCGCCCGAGTCTAGCCAACCGTGCGGGCGCGGCCGCGAGGCGCAGCGGCTGATAGGATTTTTCGTCCTCGACCCCCGCCCTCACCCGAGACCCCACCCGAGACCCGATGCTCCCCGCCCCCCGCGCTCGTCCCTACCGCCTGGTGGTCTTCGACTGGGACGGCACGCTGATGGACTCGATCGGCACCATCGTCGAGTGCACACTGGCGGCGATCCGGGACGTGCCGGAGGCGCCGCGTCCGGAGCCCGAGCGCGTGCGCGAGGCGATCGGGCTGGGGCTGATCCAGACCATGCAGCGCTTCTTCCCGCACGGCGACCTGGCGCTCTACGAGCGCGTCGCGCACGCCTACCGCGAGCGCTGGCACGCCGAGTACAAGCACCGCGTCGAGCTGCTGGCCGGCGCGCGCGAGACGGTCGAGCGGCTCCGCGCCGAGGGCTTCCTGGTCGGCGTCGCGACCGCCAAGAGCCGCCAGGGCCTCGAGCGCGAGCTCGAGATGACCGGCCTGGGCGCGCTCGTCCACGCCTCGCGCACGGTGACCGAGGCGCCCTCGAAGCCGGCGCCGGAGATGCTGCTCCAGCTCTTCGAGG
>JAFNAE010000033.1 GCA_017860005.1 Acidobacteriota bacterium
GTTTCCCCCATTGTCCAATATTCCCCACTGCTGCCTCCCGTAGGAGTCTGGACCGTGTCTCAGTTCCAGTGTGGCCGATCACCCTCTCAGGCCGGCTACCGATCGTCGCCTTGGTGGGCCGTTACCCCGCCAACTAGCTAATCGGCCGCGGACCCCTCTGGGAGCGCCAGCTTGCAAGCAGAGGCCGGCTTTCCTCCCGGAGCCGAAGCTCCGGGAACGTATGCGGTATTAGCCCGAGTTTCCCCAGGTTATCCCCCACTCCCAGGCAGGTTATCCACGTGTTACTCACCCGTCCGCCGCTCTACTCAGGGCCGAAGCCCTTTTCGCGCGCGACTTGCATGTGTTAGGCACGCCGCCAGCGTTCATTCTGAGCCAGGATCAAACTCTCCAGTTTGAATCCGGCTAGACCGTCGTCGACCGGCTAACGGCCGACGTCGGCATATTTACGTCTCTTGTCGCTCGTCGAAACGAGCGGAATTGGCGTTGGCACTTCCTCGATTCAGTTTTCAAAGAACCGGCGCGTCCGTAACCGGGCGCGGACCTTTAACATTACGAAACGTGCCGGAGTCCTGTCAAGGTCTGGAGCCGATTCGCATCGGCTTCGAACCTGACCGTCTGCGGCTGCTGTTCCGGGGGGACCGTGAGGCCCGTCGGGACTGCTGCAGTACTTCCGGGTTCCGCCCCGCGCTCCGCACGACTGGCCGGCCAGCGGGAGGCGAAAGATACGCGACCCCCGGGACCCTGTCAACCCCCTTTTCGGGTGGGCAAGCGGCGTCCCCGACGCGATCTCACGCGCCGAAGCGCAGACGCCGGCCCTCGATCGCCCAGGGCTCGACGAGCAGCCGCCGGAGCGCCTCCGGATAGGCGCGGTGCTCCTCGACCAGGATGCGCGCCGCGAGCGTCTCCTCGGTGTCGTCGTCGAGCACGGGGACCGCGCGCTGGACCACGATCGGCCCGCTGTCGAGGCCCTCGTCGACCAGGTGCACGGTGCAGCCCGCGACGCGCACGCCCGCCGCGAGCGCCTGGCGCTGCGCGTGCAGGCCCGGGAACGCGGGCAGCAGGCTCGGGTGGATGTTGAGGATCCTCGGTGCGTATCCCGCGACGAAGCGCGCCGAGAGCAGTCGCATGTAGCCCGCCAGGCAGACCCACTCGGCGCCCGCTTCGGCGAGCGCGTCGAGCATCCGCTGGTCGTGCGCCTCGCGGCTCGCCGACTCGCCGTGGGGCAGTGCGCGCGCCGCGAGGCCGAGCTCGCGCGCGCGCACCAGGCCCGGCGCGTCGGCGACGTTGGAGATCACGACCGCGATGCGGGCGGGCAGCTCGGCGCGCTCGATCGCGGCCTGGAGCGCGAGGAAGTTGCTGCCGCGGCCGGACAGCAGCACTCCGATCGGGGTCACGCGCGCCGCGGCCATGCCCGTCCCAAGGCTCCTCCCGGCCTCAGTCCTCGTCGGCGCCGCCCTCGGTGCCGCCGAGGTCGTAGACCACGCCGCGCTCGCCCGCGCGCACCAGGCCGATCGGCCAGCAGCGCTCGCCCGCGCGCGCCAGGGCTCCCGAGATCGCGGCCAGCGCGTCGCGCGCCACCACCGCGACCATGCCGATGCCCATGTTGAACACCCGGAACATCTCGTCGAGCTCGACGTCTCCCTTGTCCTGCAGGATGCGGAACGGCTCGGGAATCTCCCAACTGCCGAAGCGGATCTCGGCCGAGAGTCCCTCGGGAAGCACGCGCGGCACGTTGTCGGTCAGCCCGCCGCCGGTCACGTGCGCGAGCGCGTGGAGGCCGGGATGGTCGAGCAGGGGCGCGAGCGCCGCCAGGTAGGAGCGATGGGGACGGAGCAACCACTCGCCGACCCGCAGCTTCTCCTGGCGTGCGCCCGGCAGCTTGTCGGACAGGCGCAGGCCGAGCTGCTCGAGCAGGATGCGTCGCGCGAGCGAGTAGCCGTTGGTATGGAGCCCGGCCGAAGGCAGGCCGAGCAGGACGTCGCCGGCCTCCACGCGCCGGCCGTCGAGGATGCGGGCCCGGTCCACGATGCCGACGATGAACCCGACCAGCTCGTAGTCGCCGGCCTGGTAGAAGCCCGGCATCTCCGCGGTCTCGCCGCCCAGCAGCGCGACGCCGTTCTCGCGGCAGCCCTCGGCGACGCCGCGCAGCAGCTCGATCATCTTCTCGGGCTCGAGCGCGCCGGCGCCCACGTAATCGAGGAAGAAGAGCGGCCGCGCGCCCTGGACCAGGATGTCGTTGACGCAGTGGTTGACCAGGTCCCGGCCGACGGTCGAGAAGTCGTTGGCCAGGCGCGCCACCGCCAGCTTGGTCCCGACGCCGTCGGCGGAGGCGACCAGGACCGGCTCGCCCAGGCCCGCGAGGTCGGGACGGAACAGGCCACCGAACAGGCCGAGGTCGGAGAGCACGCCGGGCGTGAAGGTCGTGCGCGCCAGCCTGCGGACCTCCACGAGCGCCCGCTCCTGGGCGTCGATGTCGACGCCCGCAGCCGCGTAAGC
Source organism: Acidobacteriota bacterium (assembly GCA_017860005.1). GTDB lineage: Bacteria > Acidobacteriota > Thermoanaerobaculia > Multivoradales > JAGPDF01 > JACTMI01. The sequence continues at coordinate 2,497 of JAFNAE010000033.1, forward strand.
GCTCCCCTTCTCGCGTTTGGCCATCTCGCCCAGATGCTATCGCGGCGCCCTCCCGCCCGCCTCGAGGTGGCCCGCGCGCAGCCGGGACGGGCTAGGATCGCCGGCGGTGGCACCCGCTCGCGCCGCGGTCCGGCACCTCCCACGCGCCCCCCGGGCCGTGGTCGGCTCGAACGTCCCCCGCAGGGAGGGGCTCGAGAAGCTCACCGGCCGCGCCCTCTACGTCGCCGACCTCGACGTGCCCGGCGCCTGGTGGGGCGTCACCGTGCGCTCGCCGCACGCGCGGGCGCGCATCCTCTCGATCGAGCGCGACCTGGGCGCTGACGGCGCGCGCGCCGTGGTGGTCACCGCCGAGGACCTCCTGCGCGCCGGGCGCGACAACGTCGTCCACCTGATCGCCGACGACCAGCCCTTCCTGGCGCATCGCTCCGTCGAGCACGCCGAGGAGGCGGTGGCGCTCGTCGCCGCGCCCACGCGCGAAGAGGCCGAGCGCGCCGCCGCCCGCGTCCGCGTCCGCTACGAGCCGCTCGAGCCGGTGCTCGACTTCGAGCGCGCCGAGACGATCCACAAGACCTGCGCCATCGACAAGGGCGACGTCGCGGCCGCCTTCGCCGGCGCGGCCAGGGTGGTCGAAGGCACCTACCGCGTCGGGCACCAGGAGCACGCCTACATCGAGCCCAACGGCATGGTCGCCTGGCCGCGCATCGACGGGGTCCGCCTGGTGCGCGGCTCGCTGCAGTGTCCCTTCTACGTGCACGCCGCGCTCACTCGCCTGTTCGGCGAGCCGGCCGAGGCGATCCGCGTGGCGCAGACCTCGACCGGGGGCGGCTTCGGCGGCAAGGAGGACTACCCCGACCTGGTCGCCGGCCACGCCGCGCTGCTCGCCGACGCCTGCGGCCGCCCGGTGCGCCTGCTCTACGACCGCGCCGAGGACATGGTGGCCACCACCAAGCGCCACCCGGGGCGCATCGTCCACCGCACGGCGCTCGACGCCGAAGGCCGCCTGCTCGGCATGGACGTCGAGGTCCTGCTCGACGGGGGCGCCTACGTCACGCTCTCGCCGGTCGTCCTGTCGCGCGCCGTGATCCACGCCGCGGGGCCCTACCGGTGCGCGAACGTGCGCATCCGCGGGCGCGTGGTCAAGACCAACACGCCGCCCAACGGCGCCTTTCGCGGCTTCGGCGTGCCGCAGGTCGCCTTCGCCCTGGAGCGCCACCTCGATCGCGTCGCGCGCGCCGCCGGCCTCGACCGCGTCGAGCTCCGCCGCCGCAACCTCCTCGCCGACGGCGAGACGACCGCCACCGGGCAGGCGGTGATCGACGCCGGCGCCAGCCGGCAGGCGCTCGACGCCGCCCTGAAGCGCTCGCGGTTCGCCGCCACCGCACGCGCGCACGCCCGCTTCAACCGCCGGCACGCCCACCTGCGCCGCGGCCTCGGCCTCGCCTGCTTCTTCCACGGCAGCGGCTTCACCGGCAACGGCGAGATCCGGCTCGCCTCGGAGGTCGCGCTCGAGCTGCTCGAGGGCGGCCGCGTGCGGGTCCTGGCCGCCGCCACCGAGATCGGCCAGGGGACGCGCACGGTCTTCGCCCAGATCGTCGCCCAGGTGCTCGGCCTCCCCTACGAGGCGGTGGAGACCGTGGACCCGGACACCGCGCTCGTCCCCGACAGCGGGCCGACCGTGGCTTCGCGCACGGTGCCCATCGTCGGCCGCATCCTGGCCGACGCGGCACGCGAGCTCGACGCCGTCCTCGCCCGGCGCGTGGGACGCCCGCCCGGCCGGCCCTGGACCCGCCGCGACTTCGCCGGCGCGGCGGCGCTCCACCTCGACGCCGGCGGCGAGCGGCGCGTCACGGCCCGCTTCTCGAACCCGTCCGGACAGCGATTCGACGAAACGCGCTACGTCGGCGACGCCTACGCGGCCTATGCCTGGGCGGCCGCGGTGGCGGAGGTCGAGGTCGACCTCACGAGCTTCGAGACGCGCGTGCTGCGCGTCGTCGCCGCCCAGGACATCGGGCGCGCGATCCACCCGCGGCTGGCCGCTGGTCAGCTCGAAGGGGGCCTGACCCAGGCGGTCGGCTGGGCGCTGTTCGAAGAGGTCGTCGCGCGCGACGGCCGCATGGCCAACGGCCAGCTCACCAACTACATCCTGCCCACCGCGATCGAGACGCCGCCGATCGAGCTCGTCGTGCTCGAGCGCCCGTTCGCGCACGGCCCGTTCGGCGCCAAGGGGATCGGCGAGCTGCCCATGGACGGCGGCGCGCCGGCGGTGGTCAACGCGATCGCGGACGCGCTCGAGATCGACCTCGACCGCCTGCCCGCGACGCCGGAGCGGATCGCGGCGGCCTGGCTCGCCGCCCGTCCGGAGCGGAGGCGCGCATGAAGCTCCGGCTCGAGGTCAACGGCCGGCCGCGCAGCGCCGACGTGCCGCCCATGAAGCGCCTGCTCGACGTGCTGCGCGACGACCTGCGCCTGACCGGCACCAAGGAAGGCTGCGGCGAAGGCGAGTGCGGGGCCTGCGCGGTGCTGCTCGACGGCGAGCTGGTGAACTCCTGCCTGGTCCCCGCCTGCCAGGCGGACCGCCGCGCGGTGACCACGGTCGAGGGGCTCGCCGCACCGGACGGCAGCCTCCACCCGGTCCAACAGGCCTTCTGGGAGAAGGGCGGCGCCCAGTGCGGCATCTGCACGCCCGGAATGCTGGTCGCGGCGGTGGCGCTCGTCGAGCGCGCGCGCCGCCCGAGCGACGCCGAGATCCGCGAGTGGCTGGCCGGCAACCTCTGCCGCTGCACCGGGTACGTGAAGATCGTCGAGGCGGTCGCGGCCGCCGCGCGCGCGCGCCGTCCAGGCGCCGGCGCGCGCCGCCCGAAGCGGGTGAAGCGGTGAGGGGCGACCTCGCCGCGCTCGAGGTGCTGCGGCCGCGTCGGCTCGCCGAGGCGCTCGCCGCGCTCGCCGACTCCGACCGGCCCTGCCCGATCGCGGGCGGCACCGACCTCTATGTGGCGCTCAACGAGGGCCGCGCCCCGGCTCGCCGCTTCCTCGACCTGTCGCGCCTCGACGAGCTCACCGGGCTCGAAACGACGCCGTCGGGCCTGCGGCTCGGCGCGCGCACGACCTACACCGAGCTGCGCGCCTCGCGGCTGGTGCGCCGCCGCGCGCCGGTGCTCGCCGAGATGGCGGCCAGCGTCGGAGCGATCGCGATCCAGAACCGGGGCACGCTCGGCGGCAGCCTCGGCAACGCGTCGCCCGCCTCCGACCCGGCGCCGGTGCTGCTCGCGCTCGACGCCGCGGTCGAGCTCGCCGCGCGCGACGGCCGGCGCGTGGTCCGGCGCCGGGTGCCGCTCGACCGCTTCTTCATCGGCTACCGAGAGACCGCCGCCCGGCCCGACGAGCTGATCGTCGCCGTGCTGCTGCCCTCCTCGGCGCTCGAGGGCTGGCGCTACGCCTATCGCAAGGTCGGCACCCGCCGGGCGCAGGCGATCTCGAAGGTGGTGGCGGCGGTCGGGCTCGAGCTGGGCGCCCGGCCCCGCCGGATCGCGGCGGCCCGCATCGCCTACGGCAGCATGGCCCCGACCCCGGTGCGCGCTCGCGCCGCGGAGGCGGCGCTCGCCGGTCGCGCGCCGACCAGCGCCGCGGGCCGCGCGGCGGCACGGGCGCTGCTCGCCGAGGACCTGCACCCGATCGACGACCTGCGCTCGAGCGCCGACTACCGGGCGCTGGTCGCCGGCCGCCTCCTCGAATCGCTGCTGGGAGCGCTGGGCGGCTTCCGGCCCGGGCTCGACGACTGACCCCCTCCCGGCGGGCGGGGGCCCGGGCCGGCCGCGCGCGCTAGGCTGAGGCATGCGCACGATCATCGAGCCGTTCCGGATCAAGTCGGTCGAGCCGATCCGCATGTCGACCGCCGAGGAGCGCGAGCGGCTCCTCGCCGAGGCTGGCTACAACCTCTTCCGGCTGCCCTCCGACCAGATCGTCATCGACCTGCTGACCGACAGCGGCACCGGCGCGATGAGCGCGCAGCAGTGGGCGGCGATGATGCAGGGAGACGAGTCCTACGCCGGCAGCCCGAGCTTCCGCCGCTTCGAGGCCGCCGTGCGCGACATCTTCGGCTTCCGCCACGTCATCCCCACCCACCAGGGCCGCGCCGCCGAGCGCATCCTGGCCGCGACCCTGCTCGCACCGGGCGACGTGGTGCCCAACAACACCCATTTCGACACCACGCGCGCCAACATCGAGGCGGTGGGAGCGACCGCGCTCGACCTGCCGTGCGCGGAGAGCCGGAGCCTGGGGACCCCCCACCCGTTCAAGGGCAACCTCGATCTCGAGGCGCTCGCCCACCTGCTCGAGCGCCCGCCCGGCCGCGTCCCGGTCGCCTTCGCGACCATCACCAACAACGGCGGCGGGGGCCAGCCGGTCTCGATGGCCAACCTGCGTGCCGCCTCCGAGCTGTGCCGGCGCCACGGGGTGCCGTTCTACATCGATGCCTGCCGCTTCGCCGAGAACGCCTACTTCATCCGCAAGCGCGAGCCCGGGTTCGCCGACCGGCCGTTGATCGAGATCGCACGCGAGATGTTCGCGCTCGCGGACGGCTGCACGATGAGCGCCAAAAAAGACGGCATGGCCAACATCGGTGGCTTCCTGTGCACCAACGACGACTCGGTGGCGCGCCACGAGGAGGAGCTGCTCATCCTCACCGAGGGCTTCCCGACCTACGGTGGCCTCGCCGGGCGCGACCTCGAGGCGATCGCGGTCGGCCTCTACGAAGCGCTCGACCTCTCCTACCAGGAGTACCGCCACGCGTCGGTGCAGTACCTGGGCGAGCACATCGTCACCGCCGGCGTGCCGATCGTCCAGCCGCCCGGCGGCCACGCGATCTACATCGACGCCGCGAGCTTCCTCTCCCACCTCCCGCGCGAGCAGTATCCGGGCCAGGCGCTGGCGATCGAGCTCTACCGGCACGCCGGCATCCGCAGCGTGGAGATCGGCTCGGTGATGTTCGGCCGCCACGATCCGCTGACCGGCGCCGAGACCTACGCCGCGCGCGAGCTGGTCCGCCTCGCCATCCCGCGCCGCGTCTACACCCAGAGCCACATCGACTACGTCGTCGAGTCGCTCGCCGAGATCGCGGCCCGGCGCACCGCGATCCCGGGCGTGCGCATCGTCGAGCAGCCGCCCGCCCTGCGCCACTTCTCCGCCACGTTCGAGCCGGTGGCGCTGGCCGCGCCCGCGCGCGTGCCCGCCGGGTCCGCCCGGCCGTGAGCGCGACCGGCGCCGCCCTGCCGCCGTCTCGCGCGCGCTGGGACGACGCCGAGGCGCGCCAGGCCGCCGCGGCCGCCACGGATCCGCTCCTCGGCCTGCGCGCCTATTGCTCGCGCCTGCTCGGCGCCGATCCCGCGCTGGTGCTCGCCGGCGGGGGCAACACCTCGGTCAAGTCGACCTGGCGCGACGCCGTCGACGGCGAGCTGCCCGTGCTGTGGGTGAAGGCCAGCGGCGCCGATCTCGCGCGCGTCGAGCCGCGGCACTTCGCGCCGGTCGACCTCGCGCGCGCGCGCCGGCTGCTCGCGCTCGACGCCCTCGACGACGAGGCGATGCGCCGGGAGCTCTCGCGCCTGCTCCTCGATCCGCGCGCGCCGCGCCCTTCGGTCGAGACCCTCCTGCACGCCGCCCTTCCCTTCCGCTTCGTCGATCACACCCATGCCGACGCCGTGCTCGCCGTCCTGCTCTCGCGCGACGGCAGGCGCCGCGCCGAGGACCTGTGGGGCGAGGACCACGTGCTCGTGCCCTACGCGCGACCCGGATTCGCGCTCGCGCGCCGCGCCGCCGAGCGCTGGCGCGCCGCCGAGCGCTCCGGACGGCGGCCGGTCGGCCTGGTCCTCCTGCACCATGGCATCGTCACCGGCAGCGACGAGGCCCGCGACAGCTACCGGCTCATGCTCGCCGCCGTGGCACGCGCCCGGCGCTGCCTGGCGCCGCGCGTGACGGTCCCGGCGCCGCGCGCGGGCGCTCCCGGCCCGTGGACCGAGCGCGAGCTCGCCACGCTCCGCCGCGCGGTCTCGGAGCTCGCCGGCCGGCCGCTGGTGGCCGCCCTCGACCTGACGCCCGCGGCTGCCGCGCTCGCCTCCCACCCGCGCCTCGCGCGCGCTGTCGCGCGCGGTCCGCTCACGCCCGACCACGTCCTTCTCACCAAGCCGACGCCGGCGCGCATCGAATTCCCCGCCGCGCTCGAGCGCGCTCTCGCCCGCTTCGCGCAGGCCTACCTGCGTTACTTCGAGCGCCATCGCGGGGGCCGCGAGATCGAGCGGGGCGACCCGGCGCCGCGCGTCGTGCTGCTCCCGGGACTGGGCGTGGCGGCGTTCGGCGAGTCGGCCGCGCGCGCCGCGCGGACGCTCGAGATCGCGCGCCACACCCACGCCGCGGCGCTCGCCGCCGAGGGGCTCGGCGGCTACCGACCGCTGCCCGCCGCACGCCTGTTCGAGGTCGAGTACTGGGAGCTGGAGCGCGACAAGCTCCGCTCCGGCCCGCCGCGCCCGCTCGACGGCCGCGTGGCCCTCGTCACCGGCGCCGCGGGCGGCATCGGCCGCGCCACCGTCGACGCGCTGCTCGCGGCCGGTGCCGCCGTCGTCGGACTCGACCTCGTCGCTACCGACCGCGCCCGGCCCGACTACCTCGGCCTCACCGGCGACGCCTCCCGGGCGCGCGTCCTCGCGCGCGCCCTCGCCGCCACCGTGCGGCGCTTCGGCGGGCTCGACGTGCTGGTCTCGGGCGTGGGCGCCTTCGTCGCCGGGCCCGCCATCGCCGAGCTCGCCGAGGCCGACTGGCGACGCGCCCTGGAGCTCAACGCGACCTCGCACTTCCTGCTCCTGCGCGGCGCGGCGCCGCTGCTCGAGGCGGCGCCCGGCGGCGGCGCGGTGGTGGTGATCGGCTCGCGCAACGTGCTCGCGCCCGGGCCCGGCGCCGCCGCCTACTCCGCCTCGAAGGCCGCGCTCACCCAGCTCGCACGGGTCGCCGCGCTCGAGCTCGCGCCCCGGGGCGTGCGCGTCAACGTGCTCCATCCCGACAACGTCTTCGACACCGGGCTCTGGTCGCCCGCCCTGCTCGCTGCGCGCGCCGCGCGCTACGGCCTCACGATCGAGGAGTACAAGCGGCGCAACCTCCTCCGGCGCGAGGTGCGCGCCGCCGACGTCGGCGCGCTCGCCGCAGCGCTCGCGAGCGACCTGTTCCGCGTCACCACCGGAGCCCAGATTCCGGTCGACGGCGGCAGCGACCGCGTGATCTGAGCGCGCGGGCCGCGCCCCGCCATGGGCGCCGGCCGGCGCTACCAGTGCTCGCCGGAGGCGAGCAGGTTCTCCGCGGCGCCGACGTCGAGCGGGTGCGCGAACCAGAAGCCCTGGGCGAGCGGGCAGCCGAGCGTGCGCAGCTTCCGGAGCTGCTCCTCGGTCTCGACCCCCTCGGCGACCACGCCGATACCGAGATGGCTGGCGAGCGAGAGGATGGTCTCGATGATCACCCGCGAGTCGTTGATCTCGATGTCGCGCACGAAGGAGCGGTCGATCTTGAGCGAGTCGTAGCGGAAGCGCTGCAGGTAGCTGAGCGACGAGTACCCGGTCCCGAAGTCGTCGATCGACAGCTGCACGCCCAGGCCGCGCAGCATCCGCAGCTGGCGCATGACCGTCTCGCCGTGGTCGAGCACCACGCTCTCGGTGACCTCGAGGCGCAGGCTCTCGGGCGCCAGCCGCGCCCGCTCCAGCACGCGCAGGACCTGCTCGACGGCGCCCTCCTGCGCGAAGAGCTTGCCCGAGACGTTGACGCACATGAAGATCGGCGGATCGGCGGGGAAGCGGTCCTGCCACTCGCGCACCTGGCGGCAGGCCCGCTCGAGCACGAACCAGCCGAGCGGCACCACCAGCCCGGTCTCCTCGGCGAGCGCGATGAAGTGGGCTGGTGCCACCAGGCCCCGCTCCGGATGCTTCCAGCGCGTGAGCGCCTCGAAGCCGACGATGCGCCCGTCGCCGAGCGAGACGATCGGCTGGTAGTGCATCACGAAGTCGCCCGCTGCCACCGCCCGGCGCAGCTCGGTCTCGAGCTTGAGCAGCTGCACCGCGGCGGTGTGGAGCTCGAGGTCGAAGACCTCGTAGCAGCCCCGTCCGGCCGCCTTGGCGCGATACATGGCGAGGTCGGCGTCGCGCAGCAGCCCCTCGGCGCTCGCGCCCTCGCGGCTCGGCAGGGCGATGCCGATCGACGCGCTCGCGAAGACCTCCTGGTCCTCGATCGAGAACGGCTGCGACAGGCGCTCCCGGATGCGCTCCGCGATGTGGGCGGCGGCGGCGCCGTCGCGCACGCCCCCGGCGAGCACGGCGAACTCGTCGCCCCCCAGCCGCGCCACCGTGTCGCTCGGGCGCATGAGCTGGACGAGCCGCCTCCCGATCTCGACCAGCAGCCGGTCGCCGACGCCGTGGCCGAGGCTGTCGTTGACGTTCTTGAAGCGGTCGAGGTCCAGGAAAAGCACCGCGAAGCCGCCCTGGCGCCCGCGCCGCCGCCCGGCGAGCGCCACCGAGAGCCGGTCGAGGAAGAGGCTCCGGTTGGCGAGCCCGGTCAGGCCGTCGTGGAAGGCGTCGTGGAGCAGCTGCTGCTCGGCCTGCTTGCGCGCCGAGATGTCGGTCGTCGAACCCGCCATGCGGGTGACCGCCCCGGAGGCGTCGCGCACCGCCACGCCGCGCGAGAGCACCCAGAGCTCGCGCCCGTCGCGATGCCGCATCCGGTGCTCGAGCTCGAAGTGCGGTTCGCTGCTTCCGGCGTGCGCCTCGAGCGCCGAGCGCAGGGTTGCCCGGTCGTGCTCCACCACGCGCGAGAACCACTCGTCGGGCCGGTCGCCGATCTCGTCCTCCGCGTAGCCCAGCATCGCCTTCCAGCGCGGCGACAGGTAGATCGTCCCGGCCGCGCGGTCCCAGTCCCAGAGCCCGTCGTTGGCGCCGCGCACCGCCAGCGCGTAGCGCTCCTCGCTCACCCGCAGCGCGCTCTCGATGCGCTGGCGCTCGATCGCGTAGCGGATGGCGCGGGCCAGGAGGCGCCCGTCGACCTGGCGCTTGACCAGGTAGTCCTGGGCGCCCTCGGCGACCGCGCTCACCGCGAGGGCGTCGTCGTCGAGACTGGTCAGGATGAGGATCGGCAGCTCGGGGTGCCGGTCGCGCAGCCGCCGGTAGGAGTCGAGGCCGAGGCTGTCGGGCAGCGAGAAGTCGAGCAGGACGACGTCGACTCCGCCCTCGTCCAGGCGGGCCAGGCCGGCCGCGATCCGGTCGCGGACCTCGATCCGGCAGGTGAGCTCCCGCGCGCGCTCGAGCTGCCTGCGGATGAGCAGGGCGTCGGCGGGATCGTCCTCGACGATCAGCACGGTCAGGACGCGCGTCTCGGCCATCACTACTCCTCCCGGCGCTCGCCCGCCGGAGCCGGGGGGCGTTTGGGCAAAGTGACATGGAAGGTCGAACCCCGTCCGGGCAGCGAGTCGACCCAGATGCGCCCGCCGTGGCGGGAGACGATGCGCCGGCACAGCGCCAGCCCGATGCCGCTGCCGGGGACCTCAGAATCGGTATGCAGGCGCTGGAACATCACGAACACGCGCTCGGCGTCCTTGGCGTCGATGCCGATGCCGTTGTCGCGGAACTCGAGGTGCCAGAGCTCGCCCTCGTCGGCGGCCGCGACCTCGATGCGCGGCGGGCGCGCGGCGCGGAACTTGAGCGCGTTGTCGAGCAGGTTCTGGAACAGCTGCTCGAGCTGGGACTCGTCGCCGCGCACCGCGGGCAGGGGCGAGCGCACGACTTCGGCGCCCGCCGCGCGGAGCTCCTCCGCGAGCCGCGCCAGCACGCGCTCGAGCAGGGCGTCGAGCTCGACCGCCACGAAGGCCTCGCCCCGGCTCTCCACCCGCGCGCAGCGCAGGACCGCGTCCACCATCGACTCGAGCCGGCCGGCGCTGCGCCGCGCCTGCTCGAGCAGCGCGCGCGAGTCGCGGCCCAGCCGCGGCCCCGCGTCCTGTTCGAGCATCTCGAGGAAGCGTGCGATCTGTCCGAGCGGCTTCGACAGGTCGTGGGAGACGACGTAGGCCATCTCGTCGAGCTCGGCGTTCGCGCGCGCGAGCGCCGCCGTGCGCCGCACCAGCTCTTCGTCGGCGGCCCGGCCCTCGGTGCGGTCCTCGACCAGGCCGTGGATGCGGGCCGGCGTCTCGCCCGCGCCCGGCACCCGCCAGGCGTGGATGCGCAGCCACACGGAGGTGCCGTCGGCGCGCCGCATCCGCGCCTCGACCGGCGCCTGGCCGGGACCGCTGGCGAGCCCGGCGCGGAAGGCCTCGGCCTCGGCGCGCGCCACGAACAGCGCGTCGAGCGGCCGTTGCGCGCACTCTTCCGGACGCGCGTAGCCGAGGATGGCGGCGAGCGCGGGGTTGACGTCGAGCAGCGTGCCCTCCTCGGAGGCCACGAAGACGCCGACCGGCAGCGCCTCGAGCAGCGAGCGATAGGGCGTGTCCGGGCTCGCTTCGGCGCTGCGCCGCCGGGCGTGGAAGAGCGCCGAGCGCAGCACCCGGGCGAGCCCGGCCAGCCCGGCGCTGGTCTTGGGCACGACGCCGTCGGGCGCCAGGTGGAGGACTTCGGAGGCGACCCGCTCGATCGGACGCCCGGTCACCACCACGACCGGGCAGTCCGGCCGCAGGTCGCGGATCAGGCGCAGGACGTCCTTCGACTTGATCCAGGACAGCTCGTGCTCGGTGAGCACGACGCCGAACCTGCCGGCGGTGACCGCGCGCGCGAGCGCCGCCGCGTCGGCGACCTCCTCGACCTCGACCTCGCCGAAGGCGCCGGCGAGGACGAGCGCGATCAGCTCGCGGTCCTCCGAGGACTCGTCGATCAGGAGGACGCGCGGCAGGTGGCTCATCGCGCGCGCGGAGCTTCGGAAACACGGCCCCCCGACGGTCGCCCGCCGGCCCGGGTCCAACCGAGAGAGCACGCGAGGGCTCGCAGAACGCAATGCAGAATAGCACAAGATCTTGTGCTAGTGGACCTTCCGACCGCGAGCGCTGGGGGTCGCCCGCGGCCCCGCCGGCGGCGTCCTAGCCGGCGGCCCGGCGCGCCAGGGCGCGCTCGAGCGCGGGCCGGTCGCGGCGCTCGAAGTCGCGCCAGCGCGCCTCGGCGGCGGCGAGGCGGGCGCCGGCGTCGGCGAGCAGGGCGCGCTGCGCCGCGGTGGGCGGGGCGTCCGCGGCCTCGAGGTCGGTGGCGAGCTCGGCCAGCTCGCCCGCGACCTCGGCGGCGCGGCCCTCGCCCGCTCCGGCCGCCACCTCGAGGGCGCGCCCCGGCCGCTCGAGCGAGCGCGACGCGGCTCCGGTACGCCGCTCCGCGACGCGCGCGGCGAGCTCGGACTGCTCGCGCGCCAGCGGCACCGCGCGCGCGAGCGTCGCGGCGACCTCACGCTGGAACGAGGCCAGATCGGCGAGCTCCGCCGGCGTCGCCCCGACGCGCGGATCGAGGCGCACATCGAGCGGCCGCGTCACGGTCCGCCCTCCCGCGCTCAGACGCACCTCGTAGCGGCCGGGCAGGACGAAGGCGCCGGCCGGCGCCGTCGCGGCCGGCCGGCCCGGCACCGCCGCGATCGAGTAGCCGGCGCGCAGCACGGGCGGCGGCTCCAGCCGCAGGTCCCAGGCGAAGCGGTGGTGTCCGGCCCCCGCCCCGGGCCGCGGCCGGGTGCCGAGCCAGAAGTCGGTGAAGTAGACCCCCTCCGGGGGCGCCGGCGGCGGCTCGTCGCTCGCGAAGCGGCGCACGACGGCGCCCGCCTCGTCCACGATCTCGAGCGTCACCGGCCCGTTCGCGCCGGCGGGCAGGACGTAGTCGAGCACCGCGCCGACCGGCGGGTTCTCGCCGCGCGGCTCCTCGGGCGGCAGCGGCGTGTCCCGGTTCTGGTTGGCGCGCACGCGCCAGGCCGTGGGCGGCGGCGCGAGCCACGCGCCCCCGCCGGGCGCCTCGACCGCGAGGTGGCGCAGCGGCGCGAGCGCGTCGAGCGCCCAGAGCGCGCGCCCCTGGGTGGCGGCGATCAGGTCGCCGCCGTGGACGAGCAGGTCGTTGATGCCGGTGACCGGCAGGTCGAGCTGGAGACGCTGCCAGCTCGCGCCGTCGTCGAACGAGACGCGCACGCCGCGCTGGGTCCCGGCGTAGAGCAGCCCCGGCCGGTCCGGGTCGTGGCGCAGGACGCCCACCCACTCGCCGGCGGGCAGCCCCGCGCCGATCGCGGTCCAGGTCGCGCCGAAGTCGCGCGTGCGCCAGGCGTAGGCGCCGAAGTCGTCGCGCCGGTGGCCGTCGGCCGCGACGTAGACGAGGCCGGGATCGGTCGCGGACGCGTCGATCGAGTTGACCTTGGTCCAGTCGGCGAGCCCCGGCGGCGTCACCTCGCGCCACGCCGCGCCGCCGTCACGGGTCAGCCAGAGACGTCCGTTGGTGGTGCCCACCCAGACCGTGCCCTCCGCCGCCGGGGACGGCGCGATCGCGAAGATCGTGCCGAAGCCGCAGGCGGTCGCGCGTTCGAGGGCGACTTCGCCGTCGCAGCCCGCCGCGTTCGGCTCCGCGCCGGTCAGGTCCGGGCTGATCGTCGCCCAGGTCTCGCCCCGGTCGGTCGAGCGGAAGAGCACCTGGGCGCCGAGATAGAGCGCGTGCGGCGGGAGCTTCGCGACCGCGAACGGCGTGATCCAGTCGTAGCGATAGCGCGACGTCCCCGGCCGGTTGGCGTAGCTCGCGACCGGCCAGGGCGAGATCGTGCGCACCTGGCCGGTGCGGGCATCGAAGCGCGACAGGCGCCCGCCGAGGCCGGCGCCGTAGACGATGTCCGGGTCGCGCGGATCGGGCACGTCGCCGTCGCGCTCGTCGCCGCCCACCGGGCTCCAGTCGCGGAAGGTGATCTGGCCGTAATCGCTGCGCGAGGCGATGCCCACGGTACCGCTGTCCTGCTGACCGCTGTAGACGCGGTAGGGGAAGCGGTCGTCGGCCGCCAGCCGGTAGAACTGGCCGGTCGGCTGGTTGTACCAGCTGCTCCAGCTCGCGCCGCCGTTGAGGGTCACGACCGCGCCCTGGTCGGCGCCCGTGATCATCCGCCGCGGCTCGGCGGGGTCGATCCAGAGATCGTGATAGTCGTCGCCGCCGGGCGCGCCCTTGACCCGCTCGAACGTGGCCCCGCCGTCGCGCGAGCGCTTGAGCGCGCGGCCCATCGCCCACACCACTTCGGGGTCGGCCGGGTCGGGCACGAGCCCGCTCATGTAGCTGCTCGCGATCTCGGGGTGGGCGCTCACCAGGCGCCAGCTCGCGCCGCCGTCGTCGGAGCGCCAGAGCCCGCCGCCGTCGGCGAGCTGGATCGCCGCCCAGACGCGCTCGCCGCCGGTGCCCGGCGCCACGGCCAGCTCGATGCGTCCGAGCGGGCCCTCGGGCAGCCCGCGGCCGCCCACCGGCGCCCAGCTGCGGCCGCCGTCGGTCGAGCGCACGATGCCGCTGCCCGGACCGACCGTGGGCTGGAAGTAGTCGAGCCAGGGGTAGCGCCGCACCTGCCAGAGCGAGGCGTAGAGCCGGTCCGGGAGCGCCGGATCGCCGGCGACGTCGGCGGCGCCGACCTCCGGCCCGCGGTCGAGCACGTGCGCCCAGCTGCGCCCGCCGTCCTCGGTGCGGTAGAGGCCGCGCTCCGGGTTGGGTCCGAAGACGTGGCCGAGCGCGGCCACGATCGCCACGCGCGCGTCGCGCGGATCGACCCAGAGGTCGCCGATGTGGTGGGTGTCGGAGAGCCCCACGTGCTCCCAGGTGGCGCCGCCGTCGGGTGAGCGGTAGACGCCGTCGCCCGCCACGATGTCCCAGCGCTGGTGGATCTGGCCGGTGCCGGCCCAGATCACCGCGGGATCGGAGGGCGCCACCGCGAGGGCGCCGATCGAGGCGCTGGTGGGTCCGTCGAAGACCGGGCGCCAGGTGACGCCGGCGTCGCCGGTCGCCCATACCCCACCGTCGGCGCCGCCGAAGTAGAAGGTCGCCGGATCGCCCGGCACGCCCGCCACCGCGGTCGCCCAGCCGCCCCGGAACGGCCCGAGCAGGCGCCAGTGCAGGCCCGAGTACGCCGATTCCGGCACTCCGGCGGCGCCGGGCAGGGCGAGCGCAGTGGCGAGCAGGGGCGCGGCGAGAACGGCGAGACGGAGCGCGGCGGGCAGACGGTCGGGCATCGGGCACCTCGGGGAGAGCGCATCCTAGTCGCCCCGGAATGAAACGGGATCCCCGCCCCCCGACCGGGAGGGTGAGGAGGAGGGGGGGCGGGGATCCCACGGACGCGCGCGCCCTCGCGGGCGCGGACGTCCGCCCGAACTCAAGCCTCGACCGCGGCGGCGCCCTTGCGGAACGCCTCCTCGTTGAGCGGGACGAGCGCGCTCTTGCGCGTCAGCGCCTCGCGGATCGCGGTCAGGAAGGTCTCCTCCGGGAAGAGGCCGGTCGCCGCCTGCATGGCGCCGAGCGCGACCACGTTCTTGATCACGCGCTTGCCGAGCGAGCTCGCGATCTCGGTGAAGGGCACGCCGAGAGCACGCACGCCCTCCGCCAGCGGCGGCACCTGGCCGGCCACCGAAGAGTCGTAGATGACGATGCCGCCGGGCACCACCAGCGGCCCGAACTTGGCCAGGCTGGGACCGTTGAACGCCACCAGCACGTCGGGCGCCGGCGCCGCGGGCGAGACGACCTCGTGCTCGGCGATGCGCACGTCGGCGTAGGAGGTGCCGCCGCGCGATTCGGGTCCGTAGCTCGGGATGTGGGTGGCGTCGAAGCCCTCGTGGATGGCGGCGTGGGTGACCAGCAGCGCCGCGGTCTGGGCGCCGTCGCCGCCCGCGCCCGCGAACTTGATCGCCACGTCGCGCTTCGAGAAGTGCGCCGGGAAACCGGTGGCGAAGCGGGGCGGAGCTTCGGTCTCGGCGCCCACCGCGTCGAGCAGGCCCTCGCCCTCGAACTCCGGCCGCGGCAACGGCGGCTGCGGCTCGCGCTCGACGTCCTTGATCAGGCCGAGCGGGAAGAACTTCGTCATCTCGTCGCGCACCCAGGCTTCCGCCTCGGACGGCGTCATCCCCAGGTGGGTCGGGCACTCGGCGAGCACCTCGACGAAGGCGAAGCCCCGGTTCTCGACCTGCAGCCGGAGCGCCTTGTGGATCGCCTTCTTGGCGCGGTTCTGCTGCTTGGAGTCGTAGAGCGCGACGCGCTCGACGTAGATCGGCCCGTCGAGCTGGGCGATCAGCTCGGCCATGCGCAGCGGCTTGCCGGTGGACTCCGGGCGGCCGCTCGGCGTGGTCGCGGTGCGCTGCCCGGGCAGCGTGGTGGGCGCCATCTGGCCGCCGGTCATGCCGTAGATGGCGTTGTTGACGAAGATCACCGTGATCGGCAGGCCGAGCTCGGCCGCCGAGAGGATCTCGGCCAGGCCGATCGAGGCGAGGTCGCCGTCGCCCTGGTAACTGACCACGATCGAGTCCGGGTTGGCGAGCTTGTGCGCCACCGCCACCGCCGGCGCCCGCCCGTGCGCCGCCTGCGTGTTGCCGACGTCGAAGTAGTAGTAGAGGAAGACGGCGCAGCCCACCGGCGAGACCGCGATCGTGCGGTCCTGCACGCCGAGCTCCTCGATCGCCTCGGCCAGGAACTTGTGCGCCAGTCCGTGCCCGCAGCCCGGGCAGTAGTGGGTGGTGCGCGCCTTCAGTCCCGCGCCGTGCGCGTGCCGCTCGAAGCGGTCGTAGAAGACCCGGCTCATGACGTCACCTCCCGCGTCTCGAGGACGCGCCGCACGATCTCCTCGGTGGACGGGATGATCCCGCCGTAGCGCTGGACGTGCTCGACCGGCGGCAGCGGCACGCCGGCGTGGCTCACCGCCAGGCGCAGCTCGTCCTCGAGCTGACCCGGGCTCGCTTCGACCACCACGATCCGGCGTGCCTTCTCGAGCGCGGGCAGCAACGCCTTGATCGGGAACGGCCAGAGCGTGATCGGCCGGAACAGGCCGGCCGCCACGCCGCGCTCGCGCAGCGCCTCGACCGCGCCCTTGGCCATGCGCGCCGGGGTGTTGCAGGCGACCAGCACGACCTCGGCGTCGTCCATGCGCCAGCGCTCGGCTCGCTGCTCGGCCGCGGCCATGCGCTCGTACTTGGCGAGCAGGCGCAGGTTGTGCGCCTCGAGGTCGGGCTCGGCGAGGAAGATCGAGCAGATCAGGTTGCCGCGGTGCTCGCGGTCGCCGTAAACCGCCCAGCCGGGCAGCCCCGGCCTGACGAAGTAGGGCGGCAGGTCCACCTTGCCGGTCATCTGTCCGAGGTAGCCGTCGGCGAGCAGGATGACCGGA
>JAFNAE010000277.1 GCA_017860005.1 Acidobacteriota bacterium
GCCGGGCGACGACGACGGCGCCGGCGCCTCGGCGCGCCCCGGTTCGGGTGCCGTCTCCGGCGGCTCGGCGGCGGCTGTGGGCGCGGGCGGGCTGGGCGCGGCTGCGCCTGCCGCGGCCGGCGGCCGGGCGCTCGCCGCTCCGCTCCCAGCGGGCACGGCGCGCGCCGGCGGCGCCGGCGGAACCGTGCCCGAAGCAGCCGGAGCCAGCCCCGCGAGCACGCGCTCGAGCGCGACCAGGCGCGGCAGCTCCGCGGCGCGCAGCCAGGCGAGCTCGAGGGCGAGCGCGCCGGCGTCGCTCCTGCGCACCGTCGACTCGCTGGCGAGCAGGTGGTGGAGCAGGCGCAGGAGGTTCTCGTAGCCGGCCCGGCTGGCGCACTCGGCGAGCGCGCGCGTCTCCTCCTCGGGCAGATCCAGCGTGGCGGCCTCGCCGCCCAGCGCGAGGTGGAGCGCGTCGCGGCAGAAGGCGAGGAAGTGGGCGTAGACCTGGCGCGGATCCCAGCCCGCGGCCTCGACCTCGCGCGCGAGCAGCGCCACGGCCGGTGAGTCGCCGGCGAGGATGGCGTCGAGCAGGCGCGCGAACAGCGCCAGGTCGAGGCCGCCGACCAGGCGCGCGGCCTCCTCCTCCTCGACCCGGCCCTTGCCGAACGTGGCCAGCTGGTCGAGCAGCGCCACCGCGTCGCGCACGCTGCCCTCGCCGGCGCGCGCCAGCAGGCGCAGCGCGCGCGGCGAGGCCGCGATGCCCTCCGCGCGGCAGATCTCGGCCAGGTGCGCCGCCACCTCCGGCGCCGGCACGCGCCGGAAGTGATACTCCTGGCAGCGCGACAGGATGGTCGCCGGGACGGCGTCGATCTCGGTGGTGGCGAAGATGAAGACCAGGCGCGGCGGCGGCTCCTCGATGATCTTGAGCAGGGCGTCGAAGGCCTGGCGGGAGAGGCGGTGGACCTCGTCGAGGACGACCACCTTGTAGCGGTCGCGGGTCGGCCCGTACTTCAGGCTCTCGGCGAGCTCGCGCACCTGCTCCACCTTGGAATAGGTGGCGGCGTCGATCTCGAGCACGTCGAGGTCGGCGCCTGCCGAGATCTCGCGGCAGGTCGCGCACGCGTTGCACGGGCCCTGCTCGGGTCCGAGCTCGCAGTTCAGGGCCTTGGCGAAGACGCGCGCGACGGTGGTCTTGCCGACGCCGCGGATGCCCGAGAACAGGTAGGCCTGCGCGATCCGTCCCTCCGCGAGCGCGTTGGAGAGGGCGGTCACCACCGGCTGCTGGCCGATCAGGGCGCGAAACTCCTGGGGCCGCCACTTGCGGGCGAGAACCTGGTAGGCCATGGGGATCCGGCGCGCGGACCGGGGCGGCGAAGGGTTCCGGCACCCCTGCGGCACCCGGAACGAGGACCTGATCGCTGCTCCCTTCCGGGCCTGACGAGGTTCGGAACCGTCCCGGTCCGCGCGTCGAGCGATGGTACGCGCCGGAGGGTCCTCTCGTAAAGGCGCGAGGTGCGCGGCGCCGCCGGGCTGGTCTAGAATCACCCGGTTTGAGCGGCGCGCGCCCGACCGGGGCCGAAGACGAGCGCTACATGGACGAGGCCCTCGCGCTCGCGCGCAGGGCCGCGGAGCTCGGCGAGGTGCCGGTGGGTGCCGTGGTGGTGGGCGCCGACGGGAGTCTCCTCGGCCGGGGTCACAACCGGCGCGAGACCGACCAGGATCCGCTCGCGCACGCCGAGGTGCTCGCCCTGCGCGAGGCGGCGCGCGCGGTCGGGAGCTGGAGACTCGAAGGCGCGAGCCTCTACGTCACGCTCGAGCCGTGCGCGATGTGCGCGGGCGCGATCGTGCTGGCGCGCGTGGCGCGGCTGGTGTTCGGCGCCTGCGACCCGAAGGCGGGGTTCTGCGGCTCGCTCGGCGATCTCGTGCGCGATCCGCGGCTCAACCACCGGGTCGAGGTGGTCGCGGGCGTGCGCGGCGAGGCGAGCGCAGGGCTGCTCAGGGCGTTCTTCGCCGGGCTCCGGCGAGGTGACGCCGCGGATCTTTGAGAGGAGCGAAATGCGCGGAGAGGTGCCCGAGCGGCCGAAGGGGCACGCCTGGAGAGCGTGTATACGGGTAACCGTATCGTGGGTTCGAATCCCACCCTCTCCGCCAGACGTCTTGGCAGGAGACCGGAGAGGTGCCGGAGTGGTCGATCGGGGCGGTCTCGAAAACCGTTGTACCTGCAAGGGTACCGTGGGTTCGAATCCCACCCTCTCCGCCAAGTTCTCGATGCTTTGACCGGAGCCCGGGGCTCCGGATAGAATGCGCGACCCTGCGGCGGAGGACCGACGATCTCCGGCCGAGCGCGTCCCGACTGAAGAATTACCGAAGGAAGGCGGTCCCAAGTGAAGCGCACGTTCCAGCCGAACAATCGCCGGCGCAAGAAGACCCACGGCTTCCGTGAACGGATGAGCACCAAGAACGGCCGCAAGGTCCTCTCTCGCCGCCGCCGCAAGGGGCGCAAGCGCCTGACCGTCTGAGCGCCGTGCTCTCGGCCGCGCGTGCCCCGGGCGAGAGCCTGCCGCGACGGGAGACGCTCCGTCGGGGTTCCGATTACCAGCGCTGCTATCGGTCCGGCGCCCGCCGTCAGGGGGCCCTGGTGACGCTCCACTTCCTGCCCAACGAAGAAGGCTGCCCGCGCCTGGGGATCACCGCCAGCCGCAAGGTCGGCGACGCGGTGGCCCGCCACCGCCTGAAGCGCTGGACACGCGAGTGCTT
Source organism: Acidobacteriota bacterium (assembly GCA_017860005.1). GTDB lineage: Bacteria > Acidobacteriota > Thermoanaerobaculia > Multivoradales > JAGPDF01 > JACTMI01. Next base: position 2,737 of record JAFNAE010000277.1, read on the forward strand.
CCGTCGCAGCCCGCGCCGCGCCGCGTTGCCCGCCTTCGACCTCGTCGTCCATTTCAAGCCCGGAGCGCGTGCGGCGGCGTTCGCCGAGTTCCGCGCCGAGCTCGACCGCCTGCTCGCCGGGCTGCCGCGCGGCGGCTCCCGATGAGCCGGGCGCTGGTGGCGTTGCTCGAGCTCTACAAGCGGCGCCTCTCGCCGCTGCTGCCCGACGCCTGCCGTTTCTCGCCCACCTGCTCGGAGTATGCCCGGCTCGCGGTGCTGCGCTACGGCGCCTGGCGGGGCAGCGGGCGCGCCCTGGCGCGACTGGCGCGCTGTCAGCCGTTCGGCCTGGGCGGCATCGACCTGCCCTAGCCGCATCAGGAAGGACTCGAACCCTTGGACAACCGACGCCTCCTGTTCGCCGCGCTGCTCTCGATGGGCGTGCTGCTGCTCTGGCAGTACCTGGTTCCGCCGCCCGAGCCGCAGCGGCCCCCGCTGCCCGCGCCGGCGAGCCCCGCAGGTCCCGGCGCGCCCGCGCCGGGCACCGCCGTGACCCCGGAAGCGGCGCCGGCGGCGGCTCCCGCCGCGACCGCCGCGCGCGACCTGCCCGCCGAGCCGGTCGAGGCGGCGGCCGAGTCCCGGATCGTGCTCGAGAACGCCGAGCTGCGCGCCGAGTTCACCAACCGGGGCGCCCAGCTCGTGTCGCTGGTGGTCAAGGGCAAGACCGCCGACAGCGGCGAGCCGCTCGAGCTCGTGCGCCCGCGCCCGGCGCCGCCCTATCCGTTCGCGCTGCTCGGCGCGGACGGAGCCGCGGCGCCGTTCGAGGCCGCGCTCTACGAGCCGACCCGGAGCGCGACCACCGGCGGCGAGGAGCTCGTGTTCCGCTACCGGGGAGCGCTCGGCGCCTCCTACAAGCGCTTCCTCCTGCACGGCGACGGCCGTCTGGATTTCGTCGTCGAGGCGGACGCCGGGGGCTTCGGACTGCTCGTCGGCCCCGGCCTGCGCGCCTTCACGCGCGCGGATCTCGACAACCGCCAGAAGCGGCGCAGCGCGGTGTGGGCGACGGCCGGCGAGGTCGAGGTGCTCGACGCGCGCGCCGCCGAGGAGACCCAGCGCCTGGCCGGCGGCGCCCTGGAGTGGATCGGTCTCGAGGACGCCTACTTCCTGTCCGTCCTGGTCCCGGAGCAGGGCGTGGCCGAGGCGCGCCTGGAGCCGCAACTGCTCGAGCCCACCGACGCGCCGACCGCGTTCTCGGCGCGGCCCTTCCCGGCCGACGGCGAGCTCGGGCGCGAGGACGCCAAGCTGCCGCGCGACCTGCGCCTCGTGCTCACCGCCGCCAACGGGCGCGTCGCGGGGACCTCGTACTGGGGCCCCAAGCAGTACGACCGGCTGGCCGCCATGCCCTGGGGTCTGGAGCGCACCGTCCAGTGGGGCTGGCTGGGCGTGATCGCGCGGCCGATGCTGCGGGCGCTGCAGTGGATCCACGCCCATCTCGTGGCGAACTACGGCTGGTCGATCGTCCTCCTCACCACGTTCCTCAAGATCGCGCTGCTGCCGCTCTCGATCTCGGCCTTCAAGTCGATGCGCAAGATGCAGAAGCTCAATCCGCGCATGCAGGCGATCCG
>JAFNAE010000278.1 GCA_017860005.1 Acidobacteriota bacterium
GCCCAGCATGGCGCGGTGGATCATCACCGGCCGCTTCATCGCGCCGTCGGGCGCCACGTACTCGAGCTCGAAGCGCTGCGGCAGCTGGTAGTCGAGCTGGATGGTCCCGAGCTGCCACCACCGCCCGAGGGCATCCTCGACCTGGAAGTCGATCTTCGGGCCGTAGAACGCGCCGTCGCCCTCGTTGATGCGGAAGTCGACCGAGCTCAGCCAGTCCGTGAACCTGGACTCGAAGGCGTCGCGCAGGGCGGCCTCGGCCGCCGTCCACTGCTCGTCGCTGCCGATGCGCTTCTCCGGTCTCGTTCCCAGGCTGATCCGCAGCTTCTCGAAGGCAAAGGCTCCATAGATGGCGAGGATGAGCTCGCCGCAGCGAGTCACCTCGTCGGCGACCTGCTCCTCCGTGCAGAAGATGTGCGCGTCGTCCTGAGCGAAGGAGCGCACGCGCGTGAGGCCCGAGACCACGCCGCTTCGCTCGTAACGATGGAGCCGGCCGAAATCGGCGTAGCGGATCGGCAGCTCGCGATAGGAGTGCTTTCCCACCTTGTAGATCAGGCAGTGCGTCGGGCAGTTCATCGGCTTGACCGCGAACTGCCGCTCGTCCGCCTCGGTGAAGAACATGTTCTCGCGGTAGTTGGCGTAGTGGCCGGAGACGTGCCAGAGCTCGACGTCCAGGATCTGCGGCGTGATCACCTCCGCGAAGCCCTTCGCTGCCTGCAGCTCGCGCACGAACCTCACCAGCTCGTTGTAGACGACCGCGCCCTTGGGATGGAAGAAGGGCGAGGCCGGAGCGAGCGGGCTGAAGCTGAACAGCCCGAGCTCGGGTCCGAGGCGGCGGTGATCGCGGGCGCGCGCCTGCTCGAGGCGTTCGAGGTACTCGGCGAGCTCCCTGGCCGACAGGAACGCGGTGCCGTAGATCCGTTGCAGCCGCTCGTTCTTCTCGTCGCCCTTGAAGTAGACGGCCGAGGCCTCGAGCAGCTTGACCGCGCCCACCTGCCCGGCGCGCTGGACGTGCGGCCCGCGGCAGAGGTCGGTGAAGGCGCCGTGCCGGTAGAGCGTGATCGTCTCGCCTTCGGGAATGTCCTTCAGCCGCTCGAGCTTCAGCGTGAAGCCCATGTCGCGGAAGATCCGTTCGGCCTCCGCGCGCGACACCTCGACGCGCTCGAACGACGCGTCCTCGGCGGCGATCTCCCGCATCTTCGCCTCGATCGCCTCGAGATCCTCGGCGGTGAACGCGCGCGGGAAGCGGAAGTCGTACTGGAACTTCTCGGAGTGGTCCTGCCGGCCGGCGTCGTACTCGGCCTCCGGCCACAGGCGGCGCACCGCGTCGGCCAGCAGGTGCTCGGCCGAGTGACGCACGAACTCGCCGGCCTCCGGACTCTTGACCGTGAAGATCCGGAAGCGCCCGCCCCGCGAGAGCGGCAGCCGCAGGTCGATCCTGCCGCCGTCGAGCTCCGCGCCGACCGCGTCGCGCGCCAGCCGCGGGCCGATCGAGGCCGCGACCTCGAGCGCAGTGGTGCCGGCGGCGACCCGTTTCTCGGTTCCGTCGGGCAGAGTGAGGACGATCTCCGGCTCGGACATGGGCGGCTCGGGCGCAGCGGAAGGCAGTGGGGTCCGCGCCGGGCCGCTCAAGCGCCCGCGCGGGTTCGCGTGAGTGTCTGGTAGGCGCTCGCGGACTCGAACCGCGGACCTCTTCCGTGTGAAGGAAGCGCTCTAACCAGCTGAGCTAAGCGCCTGGACATGGCTTCGGTTCCTCGCGGCCCGCGGGAGAGGAGAACGATGGTAGGCCCGAGTGGACTCGAACCACCGACCTCTTCGATGTCAACGAAGCGCTCTAACCAACTGAGCTACGGGCCTTTGAGCTGCCCTCTCCCAGCCGACCGGGACCCCAGAAGCTAGCAAGCGGCCGGCGCGGGTGTCAACTCGCGGCCACGGCGCCGCGCCCGCTCAGGAGCGCGCTTCGACCTCGGCCCACCACCCCTTGAGGTACTCCCCCTCGGGGTGCGCCAGGCCGACCGGATGGTCGGGACCGGCGCCGAGCGCCGCCAGGAGGCGCACCTCGACGCCGGCCTCGCGCGCGGCCGCGAACAGGATCTGCCGGAAGAGCCGGCCGTCGACCGCTCCGCTGCAGCTGAAGGTGAGCAGGAAGCCGCCCGGCTCGACGCGCCGGAGCGCCAGCCGGTTGAGGTCCTTGTAGGCGCGCGCCGCGCGCTCGACCTCGGCGCGCCGGCGCGCGAGCGGCGGCGGGTCGCAGATCACCAGCCCGAAGCGCTCCGTGCGCACGCGCAGCTCGGCGAAGACGTCGCCGACCACCCAGGTGGCGCGCCCGTCGTCGAGACCGTTGTCGGCGCGCGCGGCGCGCGCGGGCTCCGCGAAGCGCGGCGACGATTCGATCTGGACCAGCGAGCGCGCGCCGCCGGCGAGCGCGTGGACACCGAAGGCGCCGGCGTGGGCGAAGAGGTCGAGCACCGTGCGGCCGCCGGCCAGCCTGCCGGCGAGAGCCCGGTTGCCGCGCTGGTCGCAGTAGAACCCGGTCTTCTGCCCGCCGCCCACCTCGGCGGAGAGACGCAGGCCGAGCTCCCGGAACGGCACGCGCGCGGGCAGCGCGAGCTCGCCCGCGACCACCTCGTCGGCCGCGGCGAGCCCCTCCTCGCGGCGCGCGGCGCCCTCTCCGAGGTGGACGATGGCCGCCTCCGGGAAGCGCGCGGCGAGCGCGGCGTACGCCTCGCCACGCAATGCCTCGAGCCCCGACACGGTCATCTGGCTGACCAGCACCGGACCGTAGCGGTCCACGGTCCAGCCCGGCAGGCCGTCGCCTTCGGCGTTGATCAGGCGGTACCCGTCGGTGTCGGGCGGCACCACCGCGGCGCGCAGCGCGCTCGCCCGGTCGATGCGCCCGGCGAAGAACTCGCGGTCGATCGCCGCGCCGGGCACCGTGGTCAGCCGCCGGGCGCGCAGGGCCGCGTGCGGGGAGTGGAACGCGACCCCGAGCGCCGTGCCGTCGGCGG
>JAFNAE010000279.1 GCA_017860005.1 Acidobacteriota bacterium
CGCGTGGCGTAGCACGACGCCGGCGCCGCGCTCGTCGCCGAGCGCGCGGTAGGTGCGCACCGCCTCGGCGTAGGCCGCGGCGGTCGGGTTCGTCTCGGTCATCCCGCGCAGCGTCCGGGCCGCGTCCTGCGGCCGGCCGGCGAGCGCCTGGAGCAGCGCCAGGCTGGCCCACGCCTGGACGTGCTCCGGGAAGCGGCGGATCTCCTCCCGGAAGGCGGCGGCCGCGGGCTCGACCCGGCCGAGGTCGGCCAGGATCCTGCCCTCGAGCAGGTGGAGCCCGAAGACGAGGTCGGGATCCTGGAACTGGCGCTCGGCGTAGAGGCGCTTCGCCTCGCCCACCGTCGCCAGCGCGGCCTCGAGCTCGCCGCGCGCGTGCAGCACCTCCGCGAGCGTGAGCCGGGGCAGGATGCGCTCGCTGGCGCCCTCCATGGCGAGCCGCGCCGAGCGCTCGGCCGCCCCGAGGTCGCCGCGCCGCAGCTCGATGCGCGCCGTCATCCCGTGCGCGAACGAGGGCACGCTGGACTCGGCCAGGCGCGCGTGGGCCGCCGCCTCGTCGAGGCGGCCGAGGTCGAACAGGATCGACGCCACGCTCTGCGCGACGTGCGGCGCGCCGCCGGACCGGCGCAGGGCCTCCTCGTAGGCGGCGAGCGCGGCCTCGGGCCGGTCGAGCTTGAGCCGGCAGCGGCCGAGGAACTCCCAGGCGTCCACCATCCGGGGGTTGGCCTCGACGATGCCGGCGAAGGTCCGCTCGGCCTCGCCCCACCGCTTCTCGTGCATCAGCTGGAAGCCGCGCTTGAGCTCGGCCAGGCTCGGCAGCTGCGCCTTGGGATCCGGCAGCGGCCCCTCCGCCGGCCGTCCGACCGAGCCGAGGTAGCCGAGCGCCGCCATCGCCTGCCGGGTCTCCTCGTCGATCGCCGAGGGCGGCGCCAGCGGCCGGCGCAAGCGCTCCAGCCGCCGCTTCATCTCGGCGTAGGTCCGCCGCTCCTCGCGCAGGATGTCGCGTCGTTCGCGCGGGTCGGCGACGAGGTCGTAGAGCTCGGCCGCCGGACCCTCGATCAGGTGGCGGCGGCCGTCGACCAGCGAGGCCAGGTCGCTCCAGCCGAAGTGGAGCCTTGGGTAGAAGGTCTCTGAGTAGACGTCGCGCCAGGGCGCCTCCGGCGCCAGCAGGCCGAGCAGCGAGGCGCCGCTCCAGGACGGTGGCGGCGGCAGGCCGAGCAGCCCGGCGACGGTGGGCGCGACGTCGATCAGCTGCACCGGCGCCGCCGCCGAGCTCCCGCCCGAGCGTCCGTCCGGCAGCTTGAGCAGGAGCGGGACCTGGATCGCCTCGCGGTGGAGCAACAGGCCGTGCTCCTCCTCGCCGTGCTCGCCCAGCCCCTCGCCGTGGTCGGAGGTCAGCACGACCAGCGCGCGGTCCCAGACGCCGAGTCGGCGCAGCTCGGCCGCCAGCTCGCCCACCACCGCGTCGGCGGCGGCGATCTCGCCGTCGTAGGGATCGGCGAAACGCCCGGCGAAGGGCGCCGGCGGCGCGTACGGGGTGTGCGGCTCGTAGAGGTGGAAGAAGAGGAAGAACGGCCGCGCGGCGGCCTCACGCAGCCAGGGCAGCGCCAGGCGGAGCGTCTCGCCGCCGGGGCGCTGGAGGCCGCCCAGCCCGGCACCCGAGCGCAGCTCGATCGAGTCCTCGTAGAAGTCGAAGCCGGCGCGCAGGCCGGTCTTGCCCTGCAGCACGAAGGCGGAGACCGCGGCGCCCGTGGCGTAGCCGCGCTCGCGCAGCAGGAGCGGCAGATAGGGCAGCTCGCCGCTCTCCACGCGCCGCGGGTCGAGCGCATAGCCGACGTTGTCGCGCACGCCGTGCTCTCCCGGCAGGAGGCCGGTCAGCAGCGAGGCGTGCGACGGCAGCGTGAGCGGCGTGTGCGCATAGGCGCGCTCGAACAGGATCGCCTCGCGCCGCAGGGCGTCCAGCGCCGGGGTCTCGACGCCGCGGTAGCCGTAGGCGGGCAGGCGGTCGGAGCGCAGCGTGTCGATCGTGATCAGGACGACGGGCGTGCCGGGAGCCACGCGCACCGGCGCCTCCGCGCCCCGGCACGATGGCAGCGCGAGGGCCAGGGCGAGCAGCGCGCCGGGCGCCGGGCGCCTCACCGGACCGCCAGCCTCGACAGCTGCCCGCGCGCCCGCTCGATGTCGCGCGCGTAGCGCTCCTTCGGCGCCCCGGCGACGAAGGCGGCGAGCGCCCGCCGCGCGACTTCGGTGCGGCCGAGCGCCGCGGCCTGGACCCCGAGGTTCCACTGCGCGTCCCACAGCCGCGGCTCGAGCTCGACCGCGCGCGCCCAGGCGTCGAGCGCGGCCTCCCGCTCGCCCAGCCCGAAGCGCGCCACGCCGAGGTCGTTCCAGGCCAGGGGCAGGGCCGGATTGAGCGCCAGCGCGCGCTCGGCGCTTTCGCGCGCGGTCGCCAGGTCGCCGCGGCGCAGGGCCACCAGCGACAGGTTCTCCCACGCCCTGGCGTGCTCGGGATCCAGCTCGAGGGCGCGGCGCAGCGCGGCCTCGGCCTCGTCCAGCCGCCCCGCCTCGCAGAGCGCCACGCCGAGCGCGTTCGAGAAGCGCGCCTCGCTCCGGATCGAGAGCGGAGCCAGCAGCGCGACCGCCTCCGCGGCCCGGCCCGACTCGGCCAGCGTCAGCCCGAGCTGGAGCAGCAGGCCCTCGCTCGCCGCGTTGGCGCTGCGCGCCGCCTCCATCGCGCGCAGCGCCTCGCCGCGCTCGCCGCTCTCGAGCAGCGCCTGCGCGAGCAGCGCGTGCCCGAGCGGCATCCCCGGCCGGGCGGCGACGATCGCCCTCGCCTCGCGCACCGCCGCCCCGAGATCCCGGTCGCGGTAGAGCTCGCCCACCCGGTGGATCTGGTCGTCGAGCGCGAGCAGCCGCTTGGGGTCGTCCTCGGCGCCGAAGTCGCGCCGGTCCCCCGCCGCGCCCGACAGGTAGCCCAGGGTGGCGAGCGCGCGCGCCTCCTCGTC
>JAFNAE010000124.1 GCA_017860005.1 Acidobacteriota bacterium
GCGCGCGGCGTCCGGCACGCCGCGATCACCGCGCGCTCGCGGCGGGTGAAGCGCGAGAGATCGGCGGGGTCCATGGCCGCTGGGCGGCGTCCCCCGCTAGGCGCTCGTCGGCGCGGCTGCCGCCGCCACCCGCCGGCGCACGGCGCGCCAGCCGGCGGCGAGGAAGGCGGTCTCGACCAGCGCGACGCCCACCAGGACGTTGACCAGGCGCGAGCTGCCGAAGCCGTAGGAGTGCAGGCCCGAGGCGAGCACGAAGTTGACCCCGAGGTAGGTCATCAGGATCGTCCAGAACGCGGCGATCGCGCCCGCGGCGACGCCGAAGGCGGCGATCTGGTGGTCGAAGCGCGCGTGCAGGATCGCCATGTAGGCGAGGAACGCGACCAGCGACCAGACCTCCTTGGGGTCCCAGCCCCAGTACCGGCCCCACGAGGAGGCGGCCCAGATCGAGCCGGTCAGGATGCCGGTGATGAGCAGGATCGAGCCGACGTGGATGTACCAGTAGGCAAGCTGGCTCCAGCGGTCGACCAGGTCGCGGCGCGCCGGCGCGAAGATCTCGACGCCGATCACCAGGTGCGCGAAGAAGGTGACGAGCGTCAGCGTGGCGTAGCTGACCATGATGATCGGCACGTGGATGGCGAGCCAGGGCGTGCCCGAGAGCACCGGCGCCATCGGATGCACGAAGCCGTCCATGGGCAGCAGGTCCGAGAGCATCGTGGCGAGCGCCGCCATGGCGGCGGCGTTGAACACCAGCATGCGGTTCCTGAGCAGCACCGAGACGACGCCGAACAGCGCCACGCCCCAGCCCAGGAAGAGCATCGACTCGAACATGTTCGAGGCCGGGATGCGGCCCGCCACCTGCCAGCGCTGCCAGATCCCCCAGCTCGCCACCAGGAAGCCGGCGACCAGGCCGGCGTTCGCCACCCAGGTCAGCCGGAAGCGGTCGCGCTCGAGCGTCAGGCCGGCCGCGATCGCGGCCGGCAACAGGAGGAACCAGGTCAGCCGCGTCGGACGCGCGGCGTTGTAGCGCAGCTCGCGCTCGATCGCCGCGCGCGTCGGATAGTGCGCGGGCGGCGCGGCGCGGACCCGGCGCTCGAGCTCGAGCACCTGGGCCGCGTTGGCGACCGGAGAGGCGGTCCCCCAGGCGGCGACCGGATCGGCGGCCGGGACCGGGCGCAGCGCCTCACCCCGGAAGTACTCGTCGAGCGTGACCAGCTTCTCCTCGAGCTCGAGCAGGTGCTTCTCGGTCGAGGACAGCTTCTGCTCGGCTTCGGACCGGGCGCGCGCCTCGCCGATGGCGGCGAGCAGCTTCTGGCTGCTCGCCAGCTCCATGAACGAAGCGTAGCGGCGGCCCTCGGCGAGGCCGGCCACGGCCGCGACGTCGCCGCGCACCCGGACCAGCGGCTCGTTCACCCAGCCCTGGGGGTCGAGCACCCAGCCGAACACCATCGCCACCGGATCGACGCCCGGCCAGGCGCGCTGGCCGGTCACCGTCCAGACGGCGTTCCGGGCCTGGGTGTCGAACGGCATCGCGCGCCCGTCGTGCTGGACGGGCAGCGCCCTGAGCGCGGGCAGGTCCGCGGCATCGGGGACCACCGCCGCGCCGGCGCCGGCGGCGCCGAGCACGGCCAGGGCGAGCGCGACCGCCGTGGTGGCCGGCCCGGGCATCCCCGAGCGCGTGGCGTTGCGCTGCTGGACGAGGCGCGTCGAGAGCACCACGATCATGCCCACGACGAGCAGCGTGTAGCCCAGGAAGACGACCGGCTCGCCCGGATCGCGCGCCACCGAGAGGATCGACATCTCGCGCCCGTCGCGCATCTGGTAGCTGCTCTGGAAGAAGGAGAAGCCGCCGTGGGTGAGCGGCCGGTTCATCTCGATCACCGCCGGGCGCTCGCCCGCCGCCGCGTCGAGCACCGCGACCTTGCTGCGGAACATCGCCGGCCGGCGCGTGCCCGGATAGAGGTCCATCTGGAAGTCGTCGAGGCGGATCCGGAACGGCAGCTCGTAGGGCGGCACGTCCTCGTCCGAGGCGATGAAGACGAGGTTGGTGTCCTGGCCCTCCCAGAGCGGCATCTGCCCCTCGACCTTGAACAGGGCGGTGGCCACGGCTCCGGCCAGGATGATCAGCATGGCGCCGTGGGTGAGCGCGAACCCGATCCGCCACCGGTTGCGCGGCCAGCGCTCGATCAGCGCCAGGGCGACGTTGAGCGCGAACAGCCCCTGGAGCGCGAAGAACCAGGGCGCGTAGTAGACCGCGCGCGCGGCCTCGGTCCCCTTCATCGACTCGAGGATGGTGCCCGCCGAGAGCACCACGGCGAGCGCGAGCAGGAGGACGACGGTGAGCTTGAGCGAGGCCAGGGCCCGGAGCCAGCGGTCCATGCGACGGTCTCCCGTTCCGGGGGGAAGGGCCCTCGCGGCACCGGGCGCCGTCGTCCGACGGCGGACCGGATCGCCCGCGAGGAGCGGGACTCACGACGCCCTGCGCCGGCAACCCGGGCCTCGCCCCCCCTGGGCACCCCCCCGGGACCGCGAGCCGCGGACGGCTCGCGTCGCAGGGGCGCATGATCGCAGGGACGGCCCGCTCCGTCGCCACCCCCTCGAACGGGCCCCGGACGAACTCGAGGGGCGGGGCGAGCGGGCGGCGCCAAGCGCTCGGGCCGAGCGCCGCGCACGGGTATCATGGCCGCCGATGTCCGAACCCCCGGAAGCCCCGGCGTCGCCGCCTGCGCGGCCGCGGTTCTGGCGGCGCTTCGATCCCGCGCAGGCGCGCTTCTGGGGCGTGCTGGTGCCCATCCACGTCGCGGCCTTCGCGACTCTCTACTTCGGTACCTTCCAGCTCCTCGAGCGGGCCTACTCGCAGGCCGGCGCCACCGCCGCCCGTTTCCAGCTCGACCAGGCGGTGCGCGACGTGCCGTTCCTGGTCCAGGCCAGCCGCCTGGGGCGCAATCCGCACGTCTTCGAGCACCTGGTCGCCGCCCACCAGCCGATCGGTCTGCGCCTCTACCGCACCGATGCGTCTCCGCTCGGAGCGCGCAACGTCTCGCCCGATGCGCAGGAGGTCGAGCGCGTGCGCGAGTTCCTCGCGCGGGCGCGACCCGCCTCCGAGGTCTGGGTCGAGCGCGAGGGCGGACGCGACTGGGTGCGGGGCGTGGTGCGCATGACGGCGGACGCCTCCTGCGCCCTCTGCCACACCGCGGGCGCGACGCTGGGCGCCGCGACCATGAAGCTGGACTTCACCGAGCAGCTCGCCGAGATCCGGGGCGAGCTGCGCTTCCGGGTCGCGCTCCTGCTCGCCGCCTGGCTGGCGCTGATCGGGGCCGTGACCTTCGCCGTCCAGCGCACCGTCCGCCGTTCGGCGAAGCGGCTCGAGGCCGAGCTCACTGCGGCCAGCAGCGGCGGCGTCGCCGACGATACCGGGTCGAGCTCGTTGCCGCTCGATCCGGTCGCCGCCGAGGTCCACCGCAACCTGCGCGACTTCCTGCGCCGCCAGCGCGAGCGCGAGACCCAGTTCGCCAGCCGGCTCGCCCACGTCGACCAGCTCGCCTCGCTCGGCCAGCTCGCCGCCGGGCTCGCGCACGAGATCAAGAACCCGCTGGCCGGCATCCAGGGTGCGCTCGAGCTGCTGCGCGACGAGACCCGCGACGAGGGCACCGAGAAGCTCTACGGCGAGATGCTCGGGGAGCTCGGCCGGGTGCACGGCATCCTGCAGCGGCTGCTCGAGTCGGGCCGCCCGGCGCCGCTGCGCGTCGTGCGCACCGACCTCGGCCGGCTGCTGACCGAGACCGCGGTGCTGCTGCGCCCGTCGCTCCGGCGGCGGCGCGTGGAGCTCTCGACCGAGGCCTCCGAGCGGCTGCCCGAGGTGCACGTCGACCCGGCCAAGATCCGCCAGGTCCTGGTCAACCTGATCCAGAACGCCGCCGAGGCGATGCCGGAGGCGGGCGGGCACGTGAGCGTGAGGGCGAGCGGCTTCCCGGGCGAGGGCACGGTGGTGGTGGCGGTCGAGGACGACGGCCCGGGGATCCCGGCCGAGGACCTGCCGCGCCTGTTCGAGCCCTTCTTCACTACCAAGTTCACCGGCACCGGCCTCGGGCTGGCGATCTCCAAGAGCCTGGTCGAGCAGCACGGCGGACGCGTCGAAGTCACTTCCGAGCCCGGCCGCGGCACCTCCTTCCTCGTCTTCCTGCCGGTGCACGCGCCCGGCGCGCCCGCCACGGACCCCGAACCGGAGCGAACCTGAGCGATGGCCCTCATCCTGCTCGTCGAAGACGAAAAACTCCTGCGCTGGGCGCTCGAACAGCAGCTCAAGCGCGCCGGCCACACCGTGCACGCGGCGCCCGACCTCGCCACCGCCGGCGAGCACCTGGCGGCGCGCCAGCCCGACGTCGTGCTGCTCGATCTCGGCCTGCCCGACGGCCACGGGCTCGACTTCTACGAGGCCAACCGCGAGCGGCTCGAGGGCACCGTGGTGATCGTGATGACCGCGCTCGGCCAGGTCGAGGAGGCGGTGCGCGCGATGAAGCTCGGCGCCCTCGACTTCCTCAACAAGCCGGTGAACCAGGCCGAGCTGGTGGCGCTGGTCGAGCGCTCGATCGCCGTGCGCGGCGAGCAGCTCGAGGTCCAGGCCGCGCGCCAGCGGCGCGAGCAGAACCTGGCGCAGACCATCGTCGGCGACTCCCCGGCCTTTCGCCAGGTGGTCGAGATGGCCGAGCAGGTGGCGGTCTCCGAGGTGGGCACGATCCTGATCCAGGGCGAGAGCGGCGTGGGCAAGAACGTGATCGCGCGCCACGTCCACGCCGCGTCGCCGCGCCGGACCCGGCCCCTGCTCGAGGTCAGTTGCGCGACCATTCCCGAGAACCTGCTCGAGAGCGAGCTGTTCGGCCACGAGAAGGGCGCGTTCACCGACGCCAAGCTCGGCAAGCGCGGCGTGTTCGAGCTCGCCGAGGGCGGCAGCGTGGTGCTCGACGAGATCGGCGAGCTGCGCCTCGACCTGCAGGCGAAGCTCCTCCATTTCCTCGAGGAGCGGCGCTTCCGGCGCGTCGGCGGCACGCGCGAGATCGTGGTCGACGTGCGCGTGCTCGCGCTCACCAACCGCGACCTGCACGCCATGGTGCGCGAGAAGCTCTTCCGCAACGACCTCTTCTACCGTCTCAACGTCTTCCCGCTCGAGGTGCCGCCGCTCACCGAGCGGCGCGAGGACGTGCTGCCGCTCGCCCACCACTTCCTCGCCACCCTGCAGCCCAAGCTCGGCCGCCGCTTCGAGGGCTTCGAGCGCGACGCCGAGAACCGGCTGCTCGGCTATCCCTGGCCGGGCAACGTGCGCGAGCTGCGCAACGTGGTCGAGCGCGCCATGGTGCTCGAGCGCGGGCCACGCATCTCGGCCCGGGCGCTGCTGCTCGATTCGGCCCCCGATCCGGCGGCGGAATCCGCCGCGGCGGGCCCTGGCCTCCCGGATCTCCCCACCGGCATCGTGCCGCTCGAGGCGATGGAGCGCGAGATGGTCGAGCGCGCCCTGCGCGCCACGGCCGACAACCAGACGCGGGCCGCCGAGCTGCTGGGCATCACGCGCGACCAGCTGCGCTACCGGCTCAAGAAGTTCGACCTGCGCCCCGGCGTCGCCGACTGAGCCTTTCTGGCTCGGCGCTTGCACCTCGGAAGGGCCGAGCAGAGGCCCGCGTTGCGACTACTCGTCCTCGATCAGAGCCGGATCCTGCCCTGGCTGGTGCGCCACGAGCTCCCGTCGGAGGTCGAGGTCGAGGCCGTGTTCAGCTTCGAGGAGGCCGAGCGCGCTCTGCGCGAAGAGCCGCTCGACGCGGCGGTGGTCAGCCTGCCGCCCGCCCACCTGCCCTGGCACAGCTTCCAGCACCTGTGCGCGAGCCGGCAGCCGCCGGTGCCGGTGCTCTACGAGTCGTGCGTCTTCGGTTGCGCCTGCGAGGCCGGGCTCGAGCCCGGCGACGGCTACGTCGAGTTCCTGCCCAAGCCGGCGCCGCGCGCCGAGCTGCGCGCCGCCCTCGCCCGCCTGCTCGCCGAGGCGGACCGGGCGCGCGCCCCGCAGCCGCTGGCTCCGACGGCTCCGGCCTGATTCAGGGCACGGCGGCCGTCGAGAAGGCCCAGCGCACGGGCGCGAGCGCGGCGCCGTCGCGGCCGCGGAAGCCCTGGTAGCGGTCGCTGTTGAGCCAGACCACGTAGCTCCTCCCGGCCTCCAACCGGACCGGGAGCACGGCCTCGCGGCCGTCCGGGGTGAGGAACGCCTTGCCGGTCATGGTCGGGAAGCTCTCGGGCGACTCCATGACCCAGGACCAGCCGTCGGCCATCGCTCGGTCGAAGGTGACGCGCAGCTCGGCCAGCGCCGGGTCCACAGCCCCGGCGCCGTCGGCCGGCGCCAGCGCGACCACGCGCGGCGCCTGCGGCGCGGCGTGGGCGGCCACCGGAGCCACCGGAGCCAGGGGCGGCAGGGGCGGACGCGGGCCTCCGCCTGCAGCAGCGGTGCTGAAGGTCCAGCGCACGGGTGCGGCTGGTTTCCCACCCCGGTCGCGAAAGTACGAATACTGGGGGGAATTCACCCACACGACGTAGTCCCGCCCGGGCTGGAGCCGGACCTGGACCGTGTTGGTGCGCTGCGCCGGGTCCCACGAGGACTCGCCGACCTCGGGCGCCGTGGCGGCGTTCTCGACCACCCAGGCCCAACCCTCGGGGTCCATGTCGCGGTCGAAAGTCACCGCCAGCGTGGTGCGCGACGGGTCCACCCCGGCCGCGCCCAGCGGCGGGTCGAACGCCACCGCCCGGGGCCCGGCATCGAGCGGGGTGGCGAAGGTCGGCGGCTCGGCCGCGCCCTGCGGACGCACGTCCAGCCGGGGCGTCCCGCTGTCGCGCCCGCCGCAGGCGAGCAGGAGCAGCGCGACGACGGCCGGCAATCCGATGGGGTGGGCGTACCGGAGTGGGCGGGGGATTCGCAAAGCGCTGGTATCGTACCCGCCCCGAGGAGACGTCGTCCATGAGATCGAGAGCCGCCGCGACCGCCTTCGCCCTGTCCGCCGCCCTGCTCGCCGCCTGCGGCGCCGAGCCGAAGCTCGACGTCCAGCCGCAGAGCTCGGCGCCCGCGCCGGTCGCCGCGCAGGCGCCCGCCGAGCCGGCTGCCGCGCCCGCCGCCGCGCCGGTCGAGACTCTGCCGGCGCACGCGGCCGAGACTCCCGCGGGCGAGCTGCCCGCCGGCCACCCGCCGATCGCCGATCTGCCGCCCGGCCATCCTCCGATGGACGCGGCCGCGGCCGCGCAGATGCCGGTGATGGTCCCCGAGGTCACCCCCGGCGCCGGCCAGGGCGACCAGGCCATCGCCTGGACGGCGCCCGCCGGCTGGGTCGCCGAGCCGCCCGCCAACGCCATGCGGCGCGCGCAGTACCGCGTGCCGGGACCGGGCGGCGAGGGCGAGTGCTACGTCTTCTACTTCGGACCGGGCCAGGGCGGCACGCCGATGGCCAACGCCGAGCGCTGGGCGAGCCAGTTCGCAGACGAGAAGGGCCAGCCCGCGCTGGCCGCGATGAAGACGCGCACCGAGAAGGTGGGCGACGCCCAGGTGCTGTTCGTCGAGACGCGCGGCACCTTCATGCCCAGCGCGCCGCCTTCGAGGCCATGATCCGCTCCGTCCAGCACGGCGGCTGAGCCGCGGCGGCGCCGCGCGGCGGCGGCCGCCCGCCCGCTCCGGCGGGCGGGCCGGGCCCGGCAGGCGCTTTGCTACCATCGGTCCATGACCGGCGGCCTCGACCGATGAGGGGGCGGCCCGTGCAGCTGGTCCGACACCCAGCACCCGGAAAGGGAGGGGAAAGATGATGCGCAAGCTGCTCGCTCCGTTCGCCTGTCTCGCGTTCCTCGTCGCTACCGCCGTCTTCGCCGGCACGACCCCGCCCGAGAAGGCCACCATCGACGACTGCGTCGCCAAGAAGTCCGCGGTCGAGTTCCCGCACAAGGCCCACGTCGACGGCGGCATCGCCTGCGCGACCTGCCATCACAACCAGCCCGACCTCAAGGCAGGCATGGAGGCCCAGACCTGCGGCAGCTGCCACGTCGCCCCGGAGAAGGCCGAGACGCCGAAGTGCTCCGAGATGTCGACCACCAAGAACCCCTTCCACCTGACCTGCGTCAAGTGTCACAAGGAAGAGCTCGCCAAGAAGGCCGACACCAAGGCTCCGACCAAGTGCGACCAGTGCCACCCGAAGGCCTGATCGAGAACGACTGAAGAGGATTCCCGAGCCCCCGGGCGCCGCAAGGCCCCGGGGGCTTTTTCGTCTCCCGGGCCGGGCTCAGTTCCGAGTCGCGGGCGGTGAGGCCGGTGGCGCCAACCCCATCCGGGCGAAACCCTCGAGCGCGACCGGATGGTCGGGCCGGATCGCGAGCGCCCGCCGGTAGGCGTCGACGGCCTCGGCGCGCCGCCCGAGCACGCGATACGAGGAGCCCAGGTTCCCCCACGCGTCCGCGCTGTCGGGCGAGAGCCGGAGCGACTCGACGTAGGCCGCGATTGCGCGCGCGTGCTCGTTCATGCGGTTCAGGGCGAGGCCGGCGTTGAACCAGGCCAGCGCGTAGTCGGGCTTGGCGCGCACCGCCTGCTCCCAGCAGCGCAGAGCCTCCTGCGGCTGCTCGTGATTCAGGTTCCAGACGCCGAGGTTGTTCCAGGCCAGGTAGTTGCGCTCCGTGACCGCAATCGCGTGACCGTAGAGCGCCGGCGCGTCGCGCCAGGTCGCGACCTGGCGCATCGAGACCAGCGCCAGGGCGAGGATTGCGGCGATCGCCGCCCCTGCGGGTACTCCGCGCGGCAGGCGCAGGGTCGAGGCCAGCTCGCTCGCGCCCCAGACGGCCACCAGGAGGATTCCGATCGTCGGCAGGTAGGTGTAGCGGTCGGCGCGCGCCTGGGCGCCGACCTGGACGAGCCCGATCGCGGGAACGAGCATGCCGAGGTAGACGAGCCAGCCCACGCCGAGCCACGGCCGGCGCCGCCACTGCCAGGCGACGGCGGCGGTCCCGGCGGCGAGCGCGAGCGCCGCGAGCAGCGCGGCGGTGCCGTCGACCCGCTCGCCGAGCGCGTTCGGGTGGGGATAGAAGACCGCGAGGCCGCTCGGCCAGACCAGATCGACGAGATAGCTCGCGTAGGCGACGAGCGCGTTGGCGAGCCGGTCCAGCCAGGGAAAGGCCTCCTGGCTGCCGGTCGCGCGCCCTTGCGATTGTGCGAGGTAGGTGATCCCGCTCGAGGCCGCCGAGAGCGCGAAGAGCGGGATCTTCTCGCGCATCCGGGGCCACAGATCCGCGCGGCCGCGCCACCGCCCGAGCGGCCAGCGGTCGAGCAGAAGCAGGACGAAGGGCAGCGTCACCAGCATCGGCTTCGCCATCAGCCCGAGCGCGAACAGGGCGGCGGCCGCGAGGTAGCGCGCGGTCCCACCTCGCCGGCACCACGCGGTCCAGGCGGCCAGCGCGAGCAGCCCGAACAGGGCGCAGAGCAGGTCCTTGCGCTCGGCGACCCACGCCACCGATTCGACGCGCAGCGGATGAGCCGCGAACAGTGCCGCCACCGCGGCGCTGCGCCCGGCGGCACCGGTCAGCGACTCGAGCACGAGGAACAGCAGCACCGAGTTGGCGGCGTGGAGCAGGACGTTGGTCACGTGGTGGCCGCCGGCGTCGGCACCGTACAGCTCGGCGTCGAGCTGGTGCGAGAGCCAGGTGACCGGATGCCAGTTGGCTGCGTGAAAGGTCGTGAACGCCCAGGAGATGCCCTCGGCGGTCAGGCCGCCGAGCACGTGCGGATTCTCGTAGACGTACTCGGCGTCGTCGAGGTCGAGGAAGGCGTGGTGGCGCACCGGCGCGTAGATCGCCGCCACGACGAGCACGAGCAGCGCCGAGACGGCGAGGCGCGTGCGCGTCGGCGTGGTCTTCACCGGGTCCGGCTCAGGCCTTGTTGCTCGCCCGCGCCAGCTCGACGACGGCCTCCTCGTCGATCGAGACCGGGGTCGCCTCGCGCAGCGCCTTCACCCACTTCGCGCGCTCTTCCGACTTCTTCTTCTCGAGCAGCCGCTTGCGCAGGTCGCCGCTCGCCTCCTCGAACGGCATCGGGCGCGGCGGATCGATCGCCTCGACGCGCATCAGGTGCCAGCCGTACTGCGACTGGAGCGGCGCGGAGATCTCGCCGGAGGCGAGGCCGAGCACCGCCGCGAACTCGGGCGGCACCTGCTCCTTGGTGATCCAGCCGAGGTCGCCCCCCTTCTTCGAGGTGGCGGGGTCGGTCGAGTACTGGCGCACCAGATCCTCGAAGCCCTCGCCGCGCTCGATGCGGGCCCGCAGCGCCTCGCCCTCCTCACGCGTCGCGGTGACCAGATGCGCCATCTTCCGGCGCTCCGGCGTGCGGAACTGCTCGGGATGGCCGTCGTACCAGGCGCGCACCTCCGCGTCCGAGACCGACACCCCCTTGAGCACGTAGTCGGCGTAGAGAATCCGCTCCATCAGGTTCTCGCGCTCGGTGCGCACCTCGGCGGCGATGTCCGGGCGCTCCGCCATCTTCCTCGCCACCACCTCACGGCGCACCAGCGCGTCGTTCACGGTGCGGCGGAGCAGATCGTCGAGCTGGCGCTGCGCCTTGGAGACCGGCAGCTGCCCGAGGGCGGCGAGATCCAGGCCGCGCGCGAAGGTCGCGAGGTCGAGCGCGCCGCCCTCCCAGGTGACGAGCACGGTCTCCGGCGCCGTCTGCAGCAGCGCCGAGAGCGCCGCCGGCGTGAGCTCGAGGACGCCCGACAGGCGGGCGCCGTACTTCGTCCACAGCTCCTCGGAGAACTGCGCGCGCCGGGCCTCCAGCGTGCGCTCGGCGAGGATGCCCTCGATGCGCGCCCGCGCGGTGTCGTAGTCGGGCTTCTCGGCCGGCGTCCGGCTCACCATGCGCACGATCTCCCAGCCCTCCTCGGTCTCGAACGGCGGCGAGGTCTGTCCGGGCTGGAGCGGGAAGACCGCCTGCTCCCACTCGATCGACATCACGCCCCAGCCGATCGTGCCGAGGCCGCCGCCGCGCAGCTTCGACCTGGCGATCGAGCGCACGCGCGCCAGCTCGCCGAAGTCCGCGCCCGCCTCGAGCTCGCGCGCGACCGCTGCGGCCTCCTCGCGCGACTCGACGACGATCTGGAGCACCTGGTAGAGCTCGGTCGTGCGTGACTCCCACGCCGCGCGGATCTCCTCCTCCGTCACCTTCGACCTGTCGTCGATCTCCTCCTTGATCAACCTCTCGATCGACTTCTTCTCGGCGATGCGCTCCGCGGTGGACCGCACCTCGGGCAGGGCGTCGAGCCCGAGCCGGTAGGCCTCCTGGAGCAGGAGCCGGCGGTCGATGACGATCTTCAGGAAGGCGCGGATCTCCTCCTCGCCGCCGAGGAACTTGGCGTGCCCGCCGTGGCGGCGGACGAACTCCGCGCGCAACTCGTCGGGGCTGACGACGTCGTCTCCGACGCGCGCCAGCGGACGCTCCGCGCCGGCCTGGGCGAACGCGGCCGGGACGGCGCAGACGAGCGACAGGGCGGCGACGGCGAGGCTTCGCATCATGGTTTCGATTCTCCGTTGTCCTGCCCGGGCGGCGGGCTCCCGTCCGGGCGCTCCGGGGCGTCCGACTTCGCGCCGGCGGGGTCCGCCGCGAGCAGCGCCTCCACGATCTCCGCGACCACGCGCTCGGCGAGCGCCGCGGCGGTGCGCATCCTGCCACGCAGGAGGAACCCCGAGTAGTCGCTCCCCGTGCGCGCGACGTGGGCGGCGCCCAGCACCCGGTTCTCGCCGACGTCCACGAGCTCGATCTCGAGCTCGACCTCGGGATCCAGGGCGCCGGAGTAGGCGGTGCCGTCGATCCAGCGCCAGACCGTGCCGCGCACGAAGACCGGGGAGCCGAGGCGCGCGCCGATCGCACGCAGCTGCTCGGGCTGGAGGCGGAGCAGCGACGGGATCGCCTCGGCGCGCATCGCGTCGCGGAAGTCGGCCGGCTCGACGACCTCGAAGGCGCCGCTCGCCTCGAGCAACCGCTCGAGCTGGGCGCCCGCGGTGCGCGGCGCCTCGCGCACCCGGGTCAGGTTCGAGAACGGCACCAGCGCGACCCGGGTGACCGGCGCGTCGAGGTGCGGGGAGCGGAAGACGGCGGGCGCGGAGAGGTAGAACGGGCGGTCCTGCAGGCCGCCGCGCGGCGCCGCCGCGCCGGGCGCCGGCAGGTCCGCGCACAGGCGCTCGACGGCGCGGCGGGCGACCTCCTCGACGGTCGCGGCGCGGCGCAGGTCGAAGGGGTCCGCGGTCTCGGCCCCGGTCAGCGACTGGAATCCGGCCCAGGCCGTCTTGCCGTCGGGCCCCACCAGGCGCGCCGTGAGCACGACCACCGGGTCGCGTCCCGGAAGCCAGGAGCCGACGCGCGAGAGCAGGATCGCCGAGACGTCGAGCTGCCCGAACAGGCCTTCCCGGAGCGAGGACGGGATCGAGTCGGAGCGGCGCAGGCGGGTGGCGAAGAGCGCGCGCTCGACCTCCTCCCCCCTCGCCACCTCCCAGCCGCGCGCGGCGAGGGCGCCGGCGAGGAGCTCCTCGACCCGCGTCCCCGCTTCGGCCTCCGCGACCTCGACCTCGGGCGGCAGGAGCGCGACCCGCCCCGCCCCGCCGGAGGCGAGGGCCGCGGCCGGCAGGAGCGCCGACAGCAGGAGCGGAAGCGCGCCGCGGGCTGTCACCGGACGAGCGTCTCGAGCTGTTCCCGGATCAGCTCGCGCGCGGCCTCGGTGAGGGATTCGCCGCCGAAGCCGAGCAGCCGGCTCTTCATCCGCGCGCCGCTGCGCGACTCGCTCGACGACCAGGCCGTGGTGCCGGTCGCCACTTCGACCAGCCGGAGCTGGATCGTCACCTCGGGCGCGGGCGCGGTGCCCAGCCGCTTGTCCTCGAAGTCCACCACCGTGCCGACGAAGAGCCCCTCGGCCCCGAGGCTCTGGCCGATGCGCTGGAGGTCGGCCGTGCTCAGCGTGTCCGCGGCGCCGAGCTGCTCGCTGGTGAACAGCTGGCTCACCTGCCCGGGCTCCACGACCTCGACCACGCCGAGGGCGAGCAGCTCGACCAGGAACACGCGCTCGACCTTCGCGCCGGCGGTCTTGTCCTGCCCGAGGGTGACGAAGGGCAGCACCGCGACCTTGCGGATCGCGCCCAGGTCGGCGGCCGGGTGGACGTAGGTCGTGCCCGACGACGAGACGCAGCCGAGCGCGCCCGCCAGCGCCAGCGCGAGCAGCGCCGCTGTCGTGATTCGGTTCCGGTTTCGCATGCGCTTTCGCTCCTTGGGGTGCCGAGCCTACAGAGTCCAGACCAGGGCGACGAACGACGACTCGACTTCGCTGTCGTAGCCCGGGCCCCGGCTCTGCAGGTAGAGATAGTCGAATCGAAGCGTGAGGGAGGGGTTCAGGCGCCAGCTGGGCGAGAAGAGCAGGCGCCGCGAGTGGCGGTCGTAGCTGGGATCGACGTTCTCGTCGTAGAGCGCGGTCACGGTGAGCGCGCCGCCCGGGAACGGGCGCCACTCGACCCGGTAGCCCTGGATCGGCGTCGACTCCTCGCCGTCCGAGGCCGAGCCGAAGCGCGCGCCGAGGCCGAGCTCGTCGCCGGGCCGCCAGAACAGGTCGGCGTACCAGCGCACGTCGCTGTCGCGGAGGGCGTTGAGCGCCGCCAGCGCGCCGGTGGCCCGCGGCCGCTGGTAGCTTCCCGAGACGTGGAGGCGCAGCGTGCGCGTCAGCTGCGCCCGCATCAGAGCGGCGACGGAAGGGGTCTCGATCGACCCGTCCACCAGCTCCGAGGTCTGCCGGGTCAGGCCGGCGTCGAGGGTGAGCTCGAGCGATCCCCAGAGGCGGCCGAAGCCGTGCGCGAAGAACCGGTCGGTCGTGTTGCGCGCGATCTCGCCGGTGAAGTTCTCGGTGCGCGCGGCCTCGAGGCTGCCGACCAGGTTCTGGTTCGGGGCGAGGGTGAACACCGCCAGCGCCGAGTCGTAGCCCTGGTCGAGGTCTTCCCCGTCCTCGGTCCGGGTCGAGCGGTTGGTGCCGAGCTGGGTGAGCAGGCTCGTGCCCTGGCGCGGCTCCCACAGGCCGGTGAGGTACTGCGTGGTGTCGCGCTGGTCGATGCGCTCCTCGCCCTCGGGCAGCTCCCGGCTCTCGTCGAAGAGGGCGTTCCAGCTCAGCGTGAAGCGGCTCCCCGGCCGCCACGACATCGAGGTCGCGACGCTGGTGCGCTCGATCTCGGTGTCGAGCGGCCCGTCCGGCCCGAGCGCGCGCCGGTCGAAGGCGAGCAGCTCGGTGACCTCGGTCGGCACGGTGTTGACGAAGAAGGCGACCGCCTTGATCCAGCGCACCGAGACCTCGTCGAAGGTGATCCGCCAGAGGCCGAGCTGCGGGTCGAACCCGGTCTGGGCCGGGGCCGGCAAAGCGCTCCAGAGCACTCCGTCCAGGCTGGTGAAGACGTCCCAGGTCACCGGCCCGCCGGAGGTGACCGGGTTGCCGGCCGGGTCGCGCGCCACGACCTGCAGCTCGTCGACCTGCGCGAAGCGATTGAAGCTCGCTGCCAGCGCGAGGAACGCCTGCGCCTCGGGGCCGAGCGGCACGCCCGCCGCGCGCCCGAGGTCGCCGTCGCGCAGCCGCGGGTTGACGGCGAGCGGCCGGTCGGTGGAGTCGGCGGGGGTCTCGTCGTGGGCGTCCCAGCCTTCTGCCAGCACGACCGGGCGCCGGCTCTCGGTACCGCCTTCGATCGGCCGCTCTTCGAGACGACCGGAGTAGGCGAGCGCGTCGACCTGGAGGCTCAGCCGCTCGCCGGCGAGCGCTCCCCCCCAGCCCAGCTCGCCGCGCAGGCCGCGGTCCTCGCGCGCGAAGCCGGCCTCGGAGTCGGTGAACTGGTTGACGTCGGCGTAGGCGGCGGCGCGCAGGCCGCGCCAGAGGTACTCGAGCCGCGCGGTGCCGATGCTGTCCTCGATGCGGCGCCCGGTCCCGTCCTCGCGCGAGCGGCGGCGGTAGCCGTTGACCGCCAGCGAGGGCAGGCCCTCGGGGCTGTAGGTCAGCGAGCCCAGGAGGCGGTCCAGGCGCCGGTCGAAGGTCTGGGGGCTGTCGCTCGTCCCGGTCTCGGTGTGCAGCTGGTCGACCAGCGCGTAGACCGACAGCGTCGGCAGGCCCAGGGTCATCTCGAGGCCGGGCTGGAGCTGCCGGAAGTCGCGCGTGCTGCGCGTCCCGACCTGGGTCGTGCCGGAGGAGTCGTCGTCGGCGCGCAGCAGGAGCCGGAACTGGAGGGCGTCGGAGAAGGACTCGGAGAGGCGCAGGTCGTAGTGCTGGCGCAGGCCGTCGGTGACCAGCGTCCCGGCGTCGTAGCGCTGCCAGGAGAGGAAGATCTGGCCGTCGAGCGTCTGCGCCCGCCCGGCGCCGGCGGCGAGCGCCGCGGCCACGGCCGGGGCGAGCACGAGCGTCCTCATCCGGAGCAAGTCGGCGTTCCCTCCCTCGCTGCCC
>JAFNAE010000280.1 GCA_017860005.1 Acidobacteriota bacterium
CGCGCCCGGCCCGCCCGTGCCCTCGGCCGCCGCCGCGCCGCCGGCGCCGGCGGCCGAACCGGGTCGCGCCGAGGCGCCGGCGCCGGCGTCGTCGCCCGGCCTCGCGCGCTTCCACGAGGAGCTCTCGGCGCGCCGCCCGATGCTCGCCGCGCACCTGGCGCGGGCGCGCTACGCGTGGACGGACGGGGAGCTCTCGATCGCGCTCGCCGCGAGCGAGGAACAGGCCGTGCGGCAGCTCGCGCGCGCCGCCAATCGCGAGCTGCTCGACGCCGCGGTGGTCGCCGCCTTCGGCGCGGGCGCGCGCTGGCAGCTGCTCACCGAACCGGCCGCGCCCGGGCCGGCGCAGCCTTCGGCGCCGGACGCCGCGGCGGCGGCACGCCGCGCCCAAGATGAGCGGGAACGGGCCGCCGCCGATCCCGCCGTGCAGGCCGTGCTCGACATCTTCAGCGGCACGATCGCGAGCGTCGAGCCGCCCGGCGCCCCCGCCAAGGAGCCCGAATGAACATCCAGAAGCTGATGCGCCAGGCCCAGCAGATGCAGGAGCGCGTCCAGCGCGAGATGGCGGAGCTCGAGGTCGAGGCCGCCGCCGGCGGCGGCATGGTGACGGTCCGGATGAACGGCCACAAGCACCTGCTCTCGGTCGCGATCGAGCGCGAGGTGATGGACCCCGAAGACCCGGGCATGCTCGCCGACCTCGTGCTGGCGGCGGTCAACGAGGCCGCGCGCAAGGTCGACGAGGCGCTGTCGAGCCGGCTCGGGGGCGCCGCCGGCGGCCTGCCCGGCTTCGGCTGAGCGCCGCGCCATGGCCGGTCCGCTCCAGCGCCTCGTCGCCGAGCTCGCGCGTCTGCCCGGCATCGGGCCCAAGACGGCGGCGAGGCTCGCCCACCACCTGCTGCGCGTGTCCGCCGACCAGGCGCGCGAGCTCGCCGCCGCGATCCTCGAGGTCAAGGAGAAGCTCTTCCACTGCTCGGTGTGCAACGCCATCACCGCGATCGACCCCTGCGAGATCTGCTCCGATCCGCGCCGGGACCGCACGCGCATCTGCGTGGTCGAGGAGCCCTTCAACATCCAGCCCCTGGAGCGTACCGGCGAGTACCACGGCCTCTACCACGTCCTGCTCGGCGCGCTCTCGCCCCAGCGCGGCATCGGCCCCGAGGAGCTCGCGGTCGAGGGCCTGTTCGCGCGCCTGGACGGCGTCGAGGAGGTCGTGCTCGCCACCAACCCGAACGTCGAGGGCGAGGCGACCGCGCTCTATCTGGCGCGCCGCCTCGCCGGGCGCGTGCCGCGCCTGACGCGGCTCGCCTTCGGCATGCCGGTGGGCGGCGACATCGAGTACACCGACGAGGTCACGCTCGGCCGCTCGCTCGCCGGCCGCCAGGAGATCGGTTGAGGCGCGGCGCATGAACGGGCTCGAGCGCGGCGACCTGCCGCCCGAGATCGTGACGCCGCCGCCCGGGCCGCGCAGCCGCGCGCTCGCGGCGCGCCTGGCGCGCGCCGAGGCGCCCGGGATCAACACCCTCGGCCCCGGTGACCTGCCCACCGTGGTCTGGCGCGAGGCGCTCGGCGCCAACGTCCTCGACGTCGATGGCAACCGCTTCGTCGACCTGACCTCGGGCTTCGGCGTCGCCGCGGTGGGACACCGGCATCCGCGCGTGGTGGCGGCGGTCGGCGCGCAGGCGGCGCGGCTGCTGCACGGCCTCGCCGACGCCGCCGCCCACCCGGCGCGGCTCGAGCTCGCCGAGCGGCTCGCCGCGCTGGCTCCGGTCGACGACGCGCGCGTCCATTTCGCGGTGTCCGGCGCCGACGCGGTCGAGATCGCGCTCAAGACCGCGGTCGCGGCGACCGGTCGCGCGCGCGTGCTCGCCTTCGAGCCGGCCTATCACGGGGTCTCCCTGGGCGCCCTCGCCGCCAGCTCGCGTCCCGAGTTCCGCGCCCCGTTCGCCGCGCACCTCCACGCCCACGTCACGCGCCTCGCCTTCGGCGCCGACCCGGCCGCCGTGGACCGCGCGCTCGCCGCGGCGCCCTTCGCCGCGGTGCTGGTCGAGCCGGTGGTCGGCCGCGAGGGCGTGCTCGTGCCCCCGGCGGGCTGGCTCGCCGCCGTGGCCGCGGCCGCCCGCCGGCACGGCGCGCTGCTGGTCGCCGACGAGATCTTCACCGGTTTCGGGCGCACCGGCCGCTGGTTCGCGGTGGAGCGCGACGGCGTGCGCCCGGACCTGCTGTGCTGCGGCAAGGCGCTCGGCGGCGGCCTGCCGATCGGCGCGGTGCTCGGCACGCGCCGGGCCATGGAGGTCTGGCGCGCGGGCGGCGAGGCCCTCCACACCGGCACCTTCGTCGCCCATCCGCTGGCCTGCGCCGCCGCGCTCGCCACCCTCGACGTGCTCGCGGACGAGCAGTTGGTGACGCGCGCCGCCGCGCTCGGGCTACGCCTGGGCGAGGCGCTCGCGCGCGCCGCCGCGGGAGCGTGCGCCGTGCGCGGCGTGGGGGCGTTGTGGGGCCTCGAGTTCGCCTCGGCCGCCGCCGCCCGGCAGGCCGCCGCCGCGGCGCGCGCGGCGGGTGTGCTGGTGCTCGCCGGGGGCGCCGCGGGGCGCGTCGTCCAGGTGGCGCCGCCGCTGGTCATCGCGGAGCTCCAGCTCGAGCGCGCGCTCGCGGTTCTCGCCGCGGCGTGCGCAGCGCCGGCGCAGAGGCCCGGATGACGGAGCGCGCGCGCAAGATCGCCTTCATCGGCTCGCACGGGGTCGGCAAGACCACGCTCTGCTACGGCCTCGCCGCCCGCCTCAAGCGCTCCGACGTCGCGCTCGAGATCGTCCACGAGGTGGCGCGCCGCTCGCCGCTGCCGATCAACCGCGAGACCACGGTGCCGGCGCAGCGCTGGATCCTGCTCACCCAGATCGCCGAGGAGCTGGTCGCCTCGCAGCGCTGTCCGGTCGTCCTGTGCGACCGCAGCGTGCTCGACAACTACGTCTACCTGCTGCTCGCCGCCGGCCCCGACCCGGTG
>JAFNAE010000281.1 GCA_017860005.1 Acidobacteriota bacterium
CTGGGCGAGACCGCGAACGGCGCCGGGTTGAGGCTCGAGCAGGGCACCCCCGCGCCCGCTGAGAAGGGCGAGACGGCCCGCCTGGTGCCGATCGCGCTGCGCATTCCGATCGCCTCGCTCGCGCTCGCGGCGGTCGGCCCGCTCCACCAGGGCCGGATCCGGGTGTGGATCGGGGTGCACGCCGGCAACGGTCTCGTGACCACCGACGCGGGCACGCCGATCGAGATCGCCATCCCCGACGGTGACTTCGAGCGGGCCCTCTCGGAGGTCTGGGTGCACCGGACCGAGCTGCGGCTCGAGCCCGGCCGCCACCGCGTCGCCGCGCTGGTCGCCGACGAGGGTGCCGGGACCTTCGCCACCGTCGCGATGGAGATCGAGATCGGCGAGCTCTGAGCGGCGATCAGAGTCCCGTCACGCGCAGCCGCCGCCGCACGACGGCGTGCCAGACCCAGAGCGCCGCGGCCGTCGCCCACCAGGCGAGCCCGATCACGGGCGCGTCCCGGATCAGGAAGAAGGTCACCCGCCCGTCTTCGAAGACGAAGCTGAGCGGCAGCAGGGTGAAGACCAGCGCCACGGCGAGCGTCTGGCTGCGCACCCGGAGGAGCTGGCGCGTGGCGTCGAGCGCGCGCTTCTCGGCGCCGGGCGCCGGCGGCGGCGCGGCGGGCAGGCCGGCACCGGCGCGCGCGGCTTCGACGTCCCGCGCCAGCGCCGGGTCCGAGGCGAGGTACTCGGCGATCAGCGCCCGCGTGTCGGCGCTCGCCTCGCCGGCGAGCTCGACGGTCAGCAGGTCCTGCACCACGTCACGGGTGATCTTCATGGTCCGCTCTCCTCGCGCGCGGCGGCCGGGCCGCCGTCGCGCCGCGCCACCGCGAGCCGCAGGCGCGCGCGGTGGACCTTGACGCGCACGGCGCCGGGCGTCAGGCCCAGCGCCGTCGCGATCTCGTCGTAGGACAGGCCGTCGTCGGCGCGCATCAGGAGCGCCGCGCGGTCGATCTCGGGCAGGACCTGGAGCGCAGCGAGCACCGCCGCGAGCTCGCCGCGCGCGCGCGCCGTGCGCTCCGGTCCCGGTCCCGGGTCGGCCAGGCGCTCGTCGAGCTCGACTGCCGGCGCCGCGCGCGCGCGGCCGCGGAGGAACAGGTTCCGGGCGATCGTGAACAGGTAGGCCCGGACGGTCGTCAGGTCGACCCGCTCGCGCGCGTGCCAGAGGCGTACGAAGGTCTCGGCGACGAGGTCGTCGGCGAGCGCCGGATCGCCCGACAGGAAGAGGGCGAAGCGATGGACGTCGCGGGCGTGGGCCCGGTAGAGCCCCGAGAAGTCGAGCGTCGGCACCGTACCCATCTAGCCGGATTCGGGCCGGGCGTTACAGCGGCCGCGAGGCGGACGGAGCGCCGCCGCTCCGGCGCCCCGCCGTCATTCGGCCTCGGTCCAGTCCGAGGCGGGGCCGGAGCGCACGAAGTCGATCGCCATGAACGGGCTCCAGGCGTCGCCCACGCGCTTCTCGCTCACGGCGCGATAGCCGCCCTCGGTCCAGCGCCAGGTGCTGCGCAGCTCGGCCGGCGCGCCCTGCATCTGGACCTTCTCGGCCGGGAAGTCGAAGCCGTCCGCGGTGACTTCGAACTGGCCGCGCACGATGCCCCCGGCGCTGTTGTAGTAGTCGAAGGCGAGCTTGCCGCTGGCGGCGTCGTAGGAGATCACCGTCTCGCCGGCGTAGGGTCCGGCGCCGCCGATCACGCGGTGGCGGCTCCTCAGGAACTTGCCGCCCCACATCCACTCGTAGCAGATGAAGTCGCGCGTCTTGCCGTCGGCGAAGGTGCCCAGGAAGCAGGAGCCGGCGAGCGGCGCGAGCGCGGCGAGCGGGCCTTCGACGGCGGGCGCCGTCGGAGCCGTCGGCGCCTCGCTCTTCTCGCCGGCCGCGAGCGGACCGGCCCAGCTCAGCACGGACAGCGCGACCATCGGCACGAGAGCTCTCCACATGACGCGGCCTCCGGGTAGGGATCCTCGGCGGCGAGCCTAGCGCGGGTCGCCACGAGGCGGGTCGCGCGGTTCTCCGGGCGCCTCGCGGCCCCGCTCGCGCGCCGTGGATCGACTAGGATTCCGCGCGTGTCGGACGTGGCATCCCGGTTCTTCTGCGGCACCGAGCTCGCGGCGCGCATCGAGCGCGCCGAGTGCCGGCTGCTCGCGGAGGGCGCCGCGGCGGCGCGCCGGCGCGACCCGGCGCTCGAGGTCGTGACGCTGCCGGTCGCCGGCGGCCTGGCGGCCTGGGGGGGCACCGGCTCGCCCCTCAACAAGCTCGCCGGCCTCGGCTTCGCGGGCGTGCCGGCCGCCGCCGAGCTCGACGCCGTCGAGCGCGCCTTCGCGGCGCGCGGTGAAGCGGTCCGGGTCGAGCTCGCGACCCTCGGCGATCCGGAATGCGGCACGCTGCTCACCCGCCGCGGCTACGCGCTCGCCGGCTTCGAGAACGTGCTGGGCCTGCCGCTGCCCGCGCCCGCCGCGCACCCCGCCGCGCCTGGCCTCGAGGTCGCTGCGAGCGGCGAGGCGGAGATGGACCTCTGGCTCGACGTGGTGGTCACCGGCTTCGCGCATCCCGACACCCAGGGCGTGCCGTCCGACGAGGAGTTCCCGCGCGAGGTGCTGGAGCGGGTGATCGGCGACCTCGCCAGCGGCTCCGGCTTCAAGCGCTACCTCGCGCGCCGGGCGGGCGAGCCGGCCGGGGGCGCCAGCCTGCGCCTGGACGAGGGCGTGGCGCAGCTGGCCGGCGCCGCGACCCTGCCCGCGCACCGGCGCCGGGGGGTGCAGAGCGCGCTGCTCGCGGCGCGCCTCGCCGATGCGGCGGCGGCCGGCTGCGACGTGGCGGTGGTCACCACCCAGCCGGGCTCGAAATCGCAGCAGAACGTGCAACGGCAGGGCTTCGAGCTGCTCTACACGCGCGCGGTGCTGATCCGCTCCTAGCGGACCTGCGCGGGTCGCCCTCAGTCCGGCGGGTACTCCGAGAG
>JAFNAE010000282.1 GCA_017860005.1 Acidobacteriota bacterium
CGGCAGTCGGGTCGCGTGTTGCTGCACCTCGGCGAACTTCTTGCCCACGAGCCGCTTGACGGAAAACACGGTGTTCTCCGGGTTGGTGATCGCCTGGCGCTTGGCCACGAGACCGACCAACCGCTCCCCGCCCTTCGAGAAGCCGACGATCGACGGCGTGGTGCGCATGCCCTCCGGGTTCGGGATGACGACCGGCTGTGGCGGGGCGCCTTCCATGACGGCCACGCACGAGTTGGTGGTCCCGAGATCGATGCCGATGACCTTGCCCATGATTCCTCCTGCTCGCGGGACCCAGCCCGCTCTCTCCTTGCCCATGATTCCTCCTGCTCGCGGGACCCAGCCCGCTCTCTGCTTGCTGCGGATGCGGTCCGGCGCGCCCTGACCCGCAGGTCCTCAGCGCGCCACCGTCACCCGTGCCGGTCGCAGCACATCTCCATGCAGCGTGTAGCCGCGCTGCACGGTGTCGACGACCCGCTGACTCTCGATGGTGTCCGAATCCACGACCAGCACCGCTTCGTGCCGCGTCGGATCGAACTCCTGGCCTTCCGTCTCGATCGGCTCGACCCCGAACCGGCGCAGCTTGGCCTGCAGCTGCTGGGCGATGAGAGCGACGCCCTTGCGCAGCCCGCCGACGTCGTCCCCTGGGGCCGCGAGCGCCCGCTCCAGGTTGTCGGCGAGCTCGAGCATTTCGCGCAGGACCTCCGCCGCGGCGCGCTGCTGGTGCTCGCGCCACTCGCGGGCGCTGCGCTTGCGGAAGTTGTCGTATTCCGCCGCCAGCCGCAGGTGTCGGTCCTCGAGCTGCGCGTACGAAGCCTGCAAGAGCTCGAGCTCCGAGAGCGGCGCTCCCGGCTCGTCTCCAGGAGCCTCGGGCTGCGCCCCGGGCGCCGCCGCCGGCCCGCCGTCTTGGAGGGTCGCCGGATTCGCATCGCGACCGCCGGCGGCGGCCTCGTCCGCCCTCTCCCGTTGCGGATCCAACCGGCGACCTCCTTCAGGACTGCGATTCGACGCCGCGGATGGCCCGCGCCACCTCGTCGACGAGCGACAGCGCCAGAGCGTAGCGCATCCGCATCGGCCCCAGGATGCCGACGAAGCCCGGCCGCCCGCCGACCGTGCACGAGGCGATCACCAGGCTGAACGGCGACAACTCCTCGCGGTGCGACTCCTCGCCGATGGTGATCGACGGCTCGCCGCCGCGCGCCTGCTCGAGCAACACCGACTCCAGGTTCTCCGGGTGGTCGAGGATCTGCACGAGCATGCGCAGCGTCTTCGGGTCGGCGAACTCCGGCTGCGCCAGGATCTCGCTCGCGCCCTGCACGTGCAGGAGCGGCACCGGCCAGTCGGCGAAGACCCGGTTCTTTTCCCGGGCGATGTCCCGTGCCAGCGAGGTCCCCTCGCCGAGCCGGTACTGCAAAGCACGGTCGAGGTGCGCCCGGGCCGCGGCCGGGGTGCGGTCGACGACGATCTCCTGGAGCAGACCGCTCGCCGCCTCCAGGTGGTGCGCCGGCACCTCGCGCCCGAGGTTCAGCACCTCGGTGCGAACGACACCGTTGTCGAGCGTCACCACCGCCATGACGCGGTCGCCCTCGACGGCCACGAGCTCGATCCGGCGGATGTGCGTCACCGGCTCGGCCGGCAGCGCCAACCCCACGCCGACGTTGTTCGACAGGCCGGCGAGCAGGTGCGAGACTCGATCGAGCACCTCGTGCACGTCCCGGGTCGCCTGCAGCTCGGCCTCGATGCGCCGCTGCCACGGCTCCGGCACCCGGGTGGGCCGGAGCATCAGGTCCACGTAGAGCCGGTATCCGTCCCGGGTCGGGACGCGCCCGGCGGACGTGTGCGGCTGCTGCAGCAGCCCTTTTTCCTCCAGCCCGTGGAGGACGTTGCGGATGCTGGCGCTCGACAGGTCGAGGTCGATCTCGCGCTGGACCGCCGCCGAGCTCACCGGTTGCGCGTCCCGGATGTGCAGGTCGACCACGGCCTCGAAAATCAGCCTCTCGCGATCCCCCAGCATCTCGCTCCTCTTAGCACTCGTTCCGGTCGACTGCTAACGGTCCCAATGTACGCACGCCCGAGGCCCCCTGTCAATCCGCCCCCGGCGCCCGAATCAGAGCGTAACCAATTGTAAAACAATCGAATCCGAAACGAGCCAGCCGCGAGGGGTGAGCCGGACCCGGCCGCCCTCGAGCCGCGCGTGCCCGGTCGCCTCGAGCCGCCTCAGAGCCTCGAGCCGGGCTTCCAGGCCCAGGGGTGCGATCTCCAGACCTTCCGCGAGCCGCAGTCCGAGGAGGATCCGCTCGCGCCGGCGCATGTCCTCGGAGAGCTGCTCGCGCCAGGCTGGCGGTGGTGCGCCGGATTCCAGCGACTCGAGATAAGCCCGCAGATCGGCCCGGTTGGCGCCACGCTCGGCGCCCGCGTACGAGTGCGCGCCAGGACCGAGGCCCACGTACTCGCCGCCGCGCCAGTAGGCGGTGTTGTGCACGGACTCGTGCCCGGGTCGAGCGGCGTTCGAGATCTCGTAGTGCCGGTAGCCCCGGGAGACGAGCGTCGCGGAAGTCCATTCGTAGAGATCGGCCTTGTGCGCTTCGGAGGCCTCGGTCCGCGGGTCGCCGAAGTGCCGCGCCTGAGCCGGCGGGAGTTCGAGGCAGTAGAGCGACAGGTGCGGAGCGCCGGCGGCGACCAGCTCGTCGACCGCGCGCGCCAGGCGGTCGCGATCCGAGCCCGGAATGCCGAGGATGAGATCGGCGTTCCACGTCGGGAAGCGAGCGGCGACGGCGGCCATGGCGGCGCGGTTCTCGGCGCTGCGCGCGCCCCGGCCGAGGACCGCGAGATCATCATCGTCGAGCGCCTGCACGCCGAGGCTCACCCGTCCGACGCCGCAAGCGCGCAATCCGTCGAGGAGCGCCGGGCTGGCCGACTCGGGGTTGCATTCGACGGTCACCTCGTCGAGGGCTTCGAGCCCGCCCGGAAGATCGGCGGCGAAGCGCTCGAGGAGACCGCACAGCGCGGCCGGGGGTAGGTCGCTCGGCGTTCCGCCGCCCAGGTAGAGCGTGGCCAGCCGGTCGCCCTGCGCCAGGCGCGGCCCCACCCTGAGCTCCCATTCGCGACCGAGCGCCGCCGCCAGGCGCCACCCCGGGTCGTCGGCGGCCGGCCGCAGCACGGTGTAGAACGTGCAATAGGGACATTGCACCCGACAGAAGGGCACGTGCAGGTAGACGCCGAACTCCACGCTA
>JAFNAE010000034.1 GCA_017860005.1 Acidobacteriota bacterium
CAGCCGCGCGAGAACTGGAGCGCCATCGAGGCGTAGGCGGAGAGGTCGAGCAGCTCGAAGCGCGGCACCGGCGTGTCGGTGATCGCGGGCTTGCGCTCGGCGCGGTAGACGCGCGCGGCGCGCCCCGACTCCCAATCGGAGAGGAAGCGCGGGAAGATCTCCTCGACCTCGTCGAGCAGGTAGTGATCGGCGCCCGCGATCTCGTCGGCGAAGGAGGTGGGGTGGGGCCCGCCGACCACGACCGGGCGGCGGCGCGCGTTGCAGCGCGCGATGACTTCGCGCAGCGAGCGCTGCTGCACGACCATGGTCGAGGTCAGGACGAGGTCGGCCCAGTCCAGGTCCGCGTCGGTGAGCGGCGTCACGTTCATGTCGATCAGCCGCAGCCGGTAGCGATCGGGGATCATCGCGGCCACGGTGAGCAGGCCGAGTGGCGGCATCGAGGCGCGCTTGCCGACCAGCTCGAGCGCGTACTGGAAACCCCAGTACGAGGGCGGGAACTCCGGGTAGACGAGCAGGACTTGCGGGGGACGGGCCATGGAGCCTCCCGGGGGCTGCGAGCGACGGTCGGCCACCGTGCACGCAGCCGGCGGTCCGGAACTCGAATGGGCTTGCCCGCAGGGTACGCCCGGCGCGAAACGAGACGCAACGCCTGGCTCGAAGTGCTGACCGAAACTTGACGGAGGGGAGGTCCGTACATAGGCTACCGACTGGTCGGTAGCTACCGACCGGTCGGTAGGAGGCCCTCGGAATGACCCAGGAAGTGCTGCAGGAGGCCGGCTCCACCCGCGCGCGCATCTGTGCCGCCGCCTTCGACCTGTTCGGGGAGAAGGGTTACGACGGCGCCTCGATGAACGAGCTCGCGGAGCGGGTCGGTATCGCCAAGCCCAGCCTCTACAACTACTACCGTTCCAAGGAGGAGCTCCTGCTCGATCTGGTCGAGCGCGGGATCCGGGAGTGGGGCGACTACTGCATGACGCCGCTCGCCAGGCCGGCGAGCTTCGAGCGCCAGCTCGGCGACCATTTCCGGCTCACGGTCGACTTCTCGAGCCGCCACCCGCACATGGTGGCGGTCTTCCACATGGCGACCACGCACGTCCAGGGCGAGCTCGCCGAGCGCGTCCAGAAGCTCGTGGTGGAGATGGAGACCGCGATCCAGGCCACCTTCGCGCAGCGCATCGCGGAGGCGGTCGCCGCTGGCGAGCTCGATCCGGAGACCCACATCGAGGACGTCCTGATGTTCCTGGGCGTCTTCTTCCACGGCCTGCTCTTCCAGCAGACCAGCTGTCCGCACCAGGTCGGGCCCCTCGCCGAGCGGCTCGAGCCGGTCTGGCACCTGCTCTATCGCGGCGTGGCCGGGCGGCCCCCGCGCGAGGGGCTCCGCTCGTGAGCGGCGCGAGAGCGGGCCGGGCGCGCTGCGCGGGCGCGGTCCTGGCCCTCGCCTCCCTGGGCACCGCCGGCCCCTCCGGGGCGGTGGAGCTGAGCCTCGCGAAAGCGGTCGAGACCGCGCTCGCCAACAACCCCGCGCTCGCCGCGGTCGAGGAGACGCGCCGCCAGGTCGAGGGCGGCATCGTCGAGGCGCGCGCCGACGCCTTCCCGCAGATCTCGTTCGGGGGCTCGTGGGGCCAGTCACTGAGCCCGTCGCTGCTCAACAGCCCCGACTTCGAGGACCTGCTCGAACTGTTCCCCGAGGGCTTCGAGCCCGGCACCCAGGAGCTGACGCGCGCCGCGATCACGGTTTCGCAGACGATCTGGAGCTTCGGCAAGGTGCGCGCCGCCGTGGATCTCGCCGAGACCGTCGCCCAGGCCGCCGAGGCGCAGATCGCCGCCGCCCGGCTCGACACCGGGCTGGCGGTCGCCGACGCCTATTTCCGCGTGCTCGCCACGCGCGAGGGCCTGGCCACGATCGAGGCCGACCGCGAATACCGCAAGCGGGACCTCGAGCGCGTTCGCGACCTGCTCGACATCGGCGAGGCGACCGAGCTTGAGCTCCTGCGCGCGGAGGCGGCCGCGGCCGAGGTCGAGCCCGAGGTGGCGCGCCGGCAGGGCCAGGTGCGGGTGGCGGAGAACGGCCTGCGCAACCTGCTCGCGCTGAGCGCCGAGGAGCCCCTCGTGCTCGAGCCGGCGCCCGCGCAGCTGCCCGATCCGCCGGCCGGCGACCTCCTGGTCGAGCTCGCGCTCGCCGAGCGGCCGGAGCTCTCCGACCTGGCGCTCCAGGTCGCGGCGCGCGAGCAGCAGAAGAAGGTGACCAGCGCCGACGGCCTGCCCCAGCTCGACTTCAACGGCGCGTGGGGACGCGAGGTGCGGGTGATCGGCAACTTCAGCGATCCCCTCTACTCGGCCTGGGCGTTCGGCGTGAACCTCAACTGGAGCCTGTTCGACGGCGGCCGGCGCAAGGGCCAGGTCGCCCAGATCGAGAGCCAGCGTACGCAGACGCAGCTGCTCCTCGACGACCTGCGCGCCCGGGTGCGCCTCGAGGTGGACCAGGCGCTGTCCAACTACCTGACCGCGCGCGCGCGCGCCGCCGCGGCCGAGCTCTCCGCGGGCGCGTCGCGCGAAGCGCTGCGCGTCGCGCGCGAGAACTACGAGCAGGGCGTCGCCACCCAGACCGACCTGCTCGACGCCCAGAGCCGCTCGACGCTCTCGGAAGCCATCGCCATCGAGTCCCACTACGAAGCCCTGATCCAGGCGTCGCGCCTGGCGCGCGCCGTCGGCCGACCGGCCACGGCGCCCTGGCGCGCGATCGCGGAGAACTGACCGCCATGCGCCCCCCGACCCCGTTCCGAAGCGCCCTCCTGCTGCTCGCACTGCCCGCGCTCGCCGCCTGCTCGGAGAGCGGCGCCGAGACGTCCGTTCCGCCGCCCACCGAGCGCCTGACCCAGGTCCGCACGCTCGCGCTCGAGCCGCGCGCCGTGGTCGACCGCGCCAGCCTGCCCGCGGACCTGCTGCCGCGCCAGCGCGCCACGCTCGCCGCCGAGGTGGGCGGCGCGGTCGAATCGGTCTCGGTCGAGCTCGGCCAGGCGGTCGCCGCCGGCAGCGTGCTCGCCACCATCGACGAGCGCACCTATGCGCAGCAGGTCGCCGAGGCCGAGGCCTGGCTCCGCCAGGCGCAGCTCCAGCACGAGCGCGCCACCAGCCTGTTCGAGCGCAAAGCGGTGACCAAGGTGCAGATGATCGACGCCGAGACCGGCCGCGACGTCGCCGAGGCGCGCCTGGCCAGCGCCCGCCTGCAGCTCGACAAGGCGCGCGTGCGCGCGCCCTGGTCCGGGCGCATCGCGGCGCGCCGGGTCGAGACCGGCGACTTCGTGGCACCCGGCACGCCGCTGTTCGAGCTGGTCGACTCCTCCCGGCTCAAGGTGCGCGCCCCGGCGCGCGCCGCGGACGTGCCGTACCTCGCGGTCGGCCGCGAGGTCGAGGTGCGGGTGGACGCCTACCCGGGCGAGGTCTTCCGCGCGCGCATCGAGCGGCTGGGCGCCGAGCTCGACACCGCCTCGCGCACGCTCGACGTCGAGGCCGAGATCGCCAACCCGGACGGGCGCCTGAAGCCCGGCCTGCCGGCGCGCCTCGAGGTTCCGCGTCGCGAGCTGGCCGGCGCCCTCGTGGTGCCGATGTCGGCGGTGCTCGACCAGGGCGAGACCAAGGCCGTCTACGTCGTGGTCGACGGGCGCGCCGCCCGGCGCGCGGTCACCCTCGGGCCGGTGATCGGCGAGGAGGTCGTGGTCGAGGGACTCGAGCCCGGCGCGCGCGTGGTGGTCGAGGGCCAGCACGCGATCGCCGACGGCCAGGCGGTCGAGGAGGTCTGAGGTGAGGCTGGGCGAGTTCGCGGTCAAGCAGCGCGCCACCGTCTTCTTCGGCCTGGCGGCGATCACCATCGCCGGGTTCTCCGCCTACTCGTCGCTGCCGCGCGAGAGCTTCCCGGACATCTCGGTCCCCAACATCCTGGTCTACACGCTGTGGCCGGGCGCCAATCCGGCCGACGTCGAGAAGCAGATCACCGACGAGCTCGAGCGCGAGCTCCAGGGCCTGGAGAACATCAAGCAGGTGACCTCGACCTCGACCGAGAGCGTGTCGCTGGTCAACGTCGAGTTCGTCTCCGGCACCGACATCGACTTCGCGCTGCAGAAGGTGCGCGACCGGGTGGGCATCGCCAAGGCAGAGTTCCCCGAGGACGCCGAGGAGCCGATCCTGCGCGAGCTCAACTTCTCGGACTTCCCGATCCTCCAGATCCACCTGTCCGGGGAGATCGGGCCGGTCGAGCTGCGCCGGCTCGCCAAGGACCTCCAGGACGAGATCGAGGCGATCCCCGGCGTGCTGCGCGCCACCGTGGTGGGCGGCATCGAGCGCGAAGTGAAGGTGGACGTGGATCCCGAGCGCCTGCGCGCCTACGGCGTCTCGCTCCAGGACGTGATCGACACCATCCGCGACGAGAACGTCTCGATCCCGGGCGGCGAGCTGGTGCTCACCGGGCAGACCCTGGCGCTGCGCGTGCCGGGCGAGGTCGAGGACCCCCGCCGGGTCGAGGAGTTCGTGATCAAGGCGGTCGACGGCCGGCCGATCCAGATCCGCGACGTGGCCGGGGTCTCCTACGGCTTCAAGGACCGCTCGTCCTACTCGCGCATCGACGGCCAGGAGTCGGTTTCACTCTCGGTCCAGAAGCGCACCGGCGCCAACATCATCTCGGTCACCGACACGATCAAGTCGGAGGTCGAGCGACGCAGCGCGCTCTGGCCGGCCGGGGTGAAGGCCACCTTCCTCGCCGACCAGTCGAAGGACATCCGCATCATGGTCGCCGACCTGGAGAACAACATCGGCACCGGCGTCGTGCTGGTCGTGCTCGTGCTGTTCGTGACCATGGGCCTGCGCAATGCCCTCTTCGTCGGCGCGGCCATCCCGCTCTCGATGCTGCTCACCTTCGTGATCGTCCAGCTCGCGGGCATGACGCTCAACATGATGGTGCTGTTCTCGCTCGTGCTCGCGGTCGGCATGCTGGTGGACAACTCGATCGTGGTGGTGGACAACATCTACCGCCACGTCCAGGAGGGCAAGCACCCGGTCGAGGCGGCGATGGTCGGTACGCGCGAGGTCGGCGCCGCGGTGCTCAACTCGACGCTGACCACGGTCGGCGCGTTCGTGCCGCTCTTCTTCTGGCCCGGCATCGTGGGCGACTTCATGTCGATCCTGCCGATCGCGGTGTGCATCGCGCTCGGCGCCTCGCTGCTGATCGCCTTCACCGCCAACCCGACTCTCGCGGCCGCCAGCATGAAGCTGGGCAAGGACCGCGAGGTGGTGATCAGCGACCAGGCCGAGATCCCCGAGCACGCCGGGCTGGGCGGCGTCCTGCTCCACCGCTACCGCTCGGTGCTGACCTGGGCGCTCGACCACCGCGCGGTGGTCGTGGGCGGCACGTTGGGCCTGTTCGTGGTGGTGATCGTGCTGTTCGGCGCCTTCAACCACGGCATCGAGTTCTTCCCGGAGAGCGAGCCGCGCCAGATCTGGGCGTCGGTCGAGATGCCGCCGGGCACCCGGCTCGAGCAGACCGACTCGGTGGTGCGCGAGCTCGAGCGGCGCCTCAAGACCCTGCCCGACATCCGCGTGCTCGCCGGCGCGTCGGGCGCGGGCTCCTCGGGCGACGAGTTCAGCGGCGGACGCTCCGAGGGCGGCGATCCGACGCGCGGGCGCGTCATGGTCGACCTGCTCGACCTGGAGGAGCGCAGCCAGAGCGCGTTCGTCACGCTCGAGACCGCGCGCGAGCTCGTGCGCGGCATCCCCGGCGCGGTGATCAACGTCGAGCGGCCGCAGGACGGCCCGCCGGTGGGCGACCCGCTCTCGATCGAGATCTCGGGCGACGACTTCGGCCGGCTGGGCGGGATCTCCGAGCGGATCGAGCGGCTGATCGCCGACGTGCCGGGCCTGGCGACCCTGGACAGCGACTTCGACCTGGCGCGGCCCGAAGTGGTGGTGCACGTCGACCGCGAGCAGGCGGCCCGGCTCGGCCTGACCACGAGCAAGATCGCCTCGACCCTGCGCACCGCGGTCAACGGCACCGAGGCCTCCCAGTTCCGGGACGGCGAGGACGAGTGGGACATCACGGTGCGCTTCGAGCCCACGGCGCGCGCCAGCGTGGCCGACCTCTCGCGCCTGGTGGTGGTCAACGAGGACGGGCGGCAGATCCCGCTCGAGACGATGGCCTCGATCTCGACCGGCTCGTCCCTGCAGTCGATCCAGCACAAGGACCGCCGCCGCGTGGTCACCATCGCGGGCAAGGTCACCAGCCCCGAGCTCGCCCAGCCGGTGCGCGCCGAGGCGCAGCGCCGGATCGAGGCGGAGGCCGGCCTGCTTCCCCCCGGTTACGCCGTCCGCTTCGCCGGTCAGAGCCAGGACGAGGACGAGGCCAAGGCGTTCCTGTCCAAGGCCTTCATGTACGCCATCCTGATCGTGCTGCTGCTGATCGTCGGCCAGTTCAACTCCTACGCCACGCCGTTCATCATCATGACCTCGGTCGTGATGTCGACGATCGGCGTCCTGCTCGGGCTGCTGATGACCGGGACCGCGTTCGGCATCATCATGACCGGCCTGGGTGTCATCTCGCTCGCGGGGGTAGTGGTCAACAACGCCATCGTGCTGCTCGACTACGCCGAGCAGCTGCGTGAGCGCGGCTTCGAGCGGCGCACCCTGATCCTGGTCACCGGCATGCGCCGGCTGCGGCCGGTGATGCTGACCGCCACGACGACCATCCTGGGCCTGGTGCCGACGGTGGCCGGCTGGGGCTTCGACTTCCGCGGCCTCCACTTCCAGTCGTCGGGCGAGTCGAGCGAGTGGTGGCGGCCGATGGGGATCGCGGTGATGTTCGGGCTCGCCTTCGCGACCTTCCTCACCCTGGTGCTGGTGCCGGTGCTCTACGACCTGCTGCTCGAGGTGCGCGAGCGGTTCGCGCGGCGCGCCAGCCACCAGCCGGCGACCAGCGCGGCGAGCGCCCAGCCGACCACCTGATCGACGAGCTGCGCCGCGAGGTAGGTGGTCGGGAAGCCGTACCAGGTCGAGTACGAGAAGTCGATCGCGGTCGAGGCGAACGCTCCGAGCGCGGCGCCGAACGCGACGCGGTGGAGCCAGCCGCCGAAGGTGGCGCCCGAGGCGGCGAGCAGGAAGGCCAGGAACAGCCCGCCGACCACGTCGCTGATCGCCTCCTTGGCGAGCGCGCCGCTCATCGTGAACTCCTGCCCGGCGGGAGTGAGCGCGAGCAGGCCGCGCGGCTGCGTGCGCCACGCCTCGGTCATCTTCGCCTCCTCCTCGTACCACGGGAACACGTAGAGGCGGCGCTCGGTGGCGACGCCGCCGAACGTCCTGAGCAGGTTCTCCTGGTCGGGCAGGGGCGTGAGCCCGGCCTCGCCGAGCGGCAGGACCGTGTGCGAGACGGTGGTCCACAGGAAGACGGTCAGGCCGGCGAGCACGCCGGCGACGACGACGCGCGCGTTCATCCCAGGCTCCTTTCGGTGATCCGACGGCCGAGAGCTTACACTTCGTGGGTGGAGCCAAGATGAGAGACGAGCTGCGCGTGGCCGCGATCCAGTACTACATCCGTCCGGTGGACAGCTTCGCCCGCTTCGCCGACCAGGTCTCGGCTCTGGTGGCGACCGCCGCCGACTACAAGGCCGATCTGGTGGTCTTCCCCGAGTACTTCACGGTCCAGCTCCTGACTCTGGGCGACCTCGGCAGGCCGGTCCGCGAGCAGGTCCGCGAACTCGCCGGGCAGACTCCCGCCTTCCTGGGGCTGATGTCCGGGCTGGCGCGGAAGCACGGCCTCTACATCGTCGCCGGCTCGATCCCCGGGCGCGGCGTCAACGGCGAGCTGCACAACGACTGCTACGTCTTCAATCGTCGCGGTGAGCACGGCGTTCAGGGCAAGCTCCACATGACGCGCTGGGAGAACGAGGAGTGGCTGGTCGCTCCGCGTCGCCGCCTGCGCGTGTTCGAGACGGAGTTCGGCCGCTTGGCAGTGGCGATCTGCTACGACGTCGAGTTCCCGGAGCTCGCGCGTGCGGCGGCGCGGCGCGGTTGCGACGTGCTGGCGGTGCCGAGCTGTACGGACGACCGGCACGGTTTCCTGCGCGTGCGCTACTGCGCGCAGGCGCGCGCGATCGAGAATCAGATGTACGTCGTGCACGCCTGCACGGTGGGATCCCTGCCGATGGTGCCCGCCGTGTCCCTCAACTACGGCCAGGCGTCGATCCTGACGCCCTCCGACTTCCGCTTCGGGCGCGACGGCATCCTCGCCGAGGGGCAGGTCAACTCCGAGATGATGGTCATCGGAGTCCTGGATCTCGCCCTGCTGCGCGCTTCGCGCGAGACCGGCACCGTGCTGCCCCTGCGCGACAGCCAGACCACCGCCGAGGTGCTCGCCGAGCTCGATGAGGTCCGCCTGTGAGCGAGGCGCGCACGCGCGGGCTGCTCGTGCGCAACCTGCGCCCGGCCGATTTCGCGGCGGTGATCGAGCTCTGCCGGCGCGTCTACCCCGAGTCCCGGCCGTGGACCGTGGTGCAGCTCGCGAGCCACCTGGAGGTCTTCCCCGAAGGCCAGTTCGTGGTCGAGGAGGAGCGCGGCGGAGCGATCCTCGGCATGGCCTCGTCGCTGATCGTGCGCTGGGACGACTACGACTTCCACGCCGAATGGCGGGAGTGGACGGCGGCCGGTCTGTTCACCAACCACGACCCGGCCAACGGGCGCACGCTGCTCGGCGCCGAGGTGATGGTCGACCCGGCGGTGCAGCGGCGCGGCATCGGCCAGCGCCTCTATGCGGCGCGCCGCGAGCTGGTGCGCCGGTCCGGGTTGCGCCGGATCCGCGCCGGTGCACGACTGCGCGGCTACCATCGGCACGCCGCCGAGCTGACCCCGGAGCGCTACGTCGAGCGGATCGTGCGCGGCGAGCTGCGCGACCCGACGCTCTCCTTCCAGCTGCGCGAGGGCTTCGACGTGGTGGCGGTGATCCACGGCTACCTGAGGAACGACCCGGAGAGCCTCGGCTACGCGGCGGTCATCGAATGGCTGAACCCGGAGGTCGCGCGGCCCGAGGACTCCGCCGGGCGCGACCCGCGTTTCCGGCGCCCGGAGGCCGGATGAACGCGCTCCTGCGCGCCCGTTACCGGCTGACGCTCGCGCCCGGCGAGGACGCCGGGCTGCGCGCCCGCCAGCTGGCGCGCGAGCAGACGGTGGAGATCCCCGAGGGCGTGGTCGCGCCGGAGGTCGAGGCGCGCGCGCTCGGCCGCGTCGAGGGCGTCGAGCCGCTCGGTGGCGGCCGCTTCCTCGCCACCGTGGCCTTCCCGCTCGCCGCGACGGGCGGCGAGCTGACCCAGCTGCTCAACGTCCTGTGGGGCAACGTGTCGCTCTGGTCCGGGGTGCGGCTGGAGTCGGTGGCCTGGCCGCCGGAGCTGCTGGCGCGCTTCGGCGGGCCCGCCCGGGGCGCCGCGGGCCTGCGCGCGCTCTCCGGCGCCGAGCCGGGCCGGGCGCTGCTCGCCACCGCGCTCAAGCCGCTCGGCCTCTCCGTGCGCGAGCTCGCGCGCCGGGCCGCCGAGGGGGCGCTGGGCGGCGTCGACCTGGTCAAGGACGACCACGGCCTCGCCGACCAGGAGTGGGCGCCGTTCCGCGAGCGCGTGCTCGCCTGCCAGGAGCACGTCGCGCGCGCCAACCGCGCGACCGGCGGCGCGACGCTCTACGCGCCCAACCTCACCGGGCCCGTGGACCGCCTCGCGGAGCGTCTGGAGACGCTCGCCGAGGCCGGCTGCCGGGCCGCGCTCGTGGCGCCGATGCTGCTCGGGCTCGACGCCGTGCGCGGTCTCGCCGAGAGCGCCGGCGTGGCGCTGCTCGCCCACCCGTCGTTCGCGGGTCCGCTCGCCGGCGGCGACCGGGGCCTGGCGCCGGAGCTGCTGTTCGGCGACCTCTTCCGGCTGGCGGGCGCGGACGCGGTGATCTTCCCCAACGCGGCCGGTCGCTTCCCGTACACGCTCGAGGACTGCCTGGCGCTCGAGGCACGCCTCGCGGCGCCGATGGGCGCGCTGCGGCCGGCGGCGCTCATGCTGGGCGGCGGCATCGACGCGGCGAAGCTCGAGTCCTGGATCCCCCGCTACGGCCCCGACACGATCTACCTGATCGGCGGCAGCCTCTACGCGCGCGGCGCGGTGCGCGAGGCCGTGCGCGAGCTGGCCGGCGTCGTGCGCCGGGTGGCGCCGAGGGGGGCGGCGTGAGGTCCAGGGTCGTGCGCGGCGAGGGCGCGCGCTGGCCGGCGCTGCCGGTGCGCGCCTACAAGGAGGAGCCGGAGCTCTACCGCGAGGTCTCGCGCCGCGTGCTGCTCGGCGCGGGAGAGGGCGAGGAGCCGCTCGCCTTCGAGCTGCGCTACTTCGAGATCGCGCCCGGAGGCTGGTCCACGCTCGAGCGCCACCAGCATCCGCACGCGGTGGTGGTGGTGGTCGGCCGCGGCGAGGTCCGGCTGGGCGGGGAGCGGCACGCGCTCGCCCCCTTCGACGCCGTCTACGTGGCGCCCGGCGAGGCGCACCAGTTCCGGGCCGCGCCGGACGCGCCGCTCGGCTTCCTGTGCGTCGTGGACCGCGAGCGCGACCGCCCGGTGCCGCTCGCCGATCCGGTGCCGTGAGCCGTGTCGGCGGCCGGCGAGGGGTGAGGGCGGTGCCCGCGACGAAGAGGGCCGGCACCATCCGCTGGCGTCCGTACGACCGGGCGATCGGCGCCGGCGAGCTGCTCGTCTCCTCGCCGCTGGCGGCGCCCGGGCTCGCGCCGCGCCAGCTGCTCGCCTACCTGCCGCCCGGCTACGCCGCGCGCGGGCGGCACCCGGTGGCCGTGCTGCTCGACGGCCAGAACCTGTTCGACGAGGCCACCGCCTTCGCGGGCAGCTGGCAGGCGGCCGCGACGGTCGACGCGCTGGCCGCCGAGGGGCTCGCCCCGGTCGTGATCGGCGTCCCCAACGGCGGCCGCGCCCGGGTGTTCGAGTACTCGCCGTTCCGCGACCCGCGCTTCGGCGGCGGCGGCGCACCGAAGACCCTCGGGTTCCTCGAGAACTCGGTGCGCCCGCTCGTGACGCGCTCGTTCGGCGTGGCGCGCGGAGCGGAGTCCTGGGTGCTCGGCGGCTCGTCGCTCGGCGGTCACTTCGCGCTCTGGGCGTTTTTCGCGGCGCCGGAGGCCTTCGGCGCCGCGCTCGCCATGAGCCCGACCACGCGCTTCGCCGGCGAGGCGCTGCACGAGTGGATCGAGGGCGCGCCGTCGCGGCCGGGCCGGCTCTGGCTCGACTGCGGCGCCGAGGAGGGGCGGCGGCCGGGCGCGCGGCCAGGCAGGGCGCGCCGTCCCCGGCCCACCGCCTACGTCCGGCGGGTGCGCCGGCTGCGGCGCGCGCTCGAGGCCCGGGGCTTCCGGCGCGGCGAAACGCTCGGCTACCTCGAGCAGGCGGGCGCCGGGCACCAGGAATCGGCCTGGGCCTCCCGCCTGCCGGAGGCCCTGCGCTTCCTGCTCGCCGGCTAGTCGAGGATCCGCTCGAGCTCGGCCAGCGCGCGCGGATCGTCGGACTGGCCGAGCCAGAACAGCGCCTGCCGGATCGTCTCCGCGTCGCGCTCCGAGCGCAGGACGGCGAGCAGCCGGTCGGTGCCGTCGTCGAGCCGGGAGAGGGCGAACACCGCCTGCCCGCGCACCTCCTCGTCGGTCTCGTCGTCGAGGCGGCCGAGGATCCAATCGCCGGCGCCGGGC
Organism: Acidobacteriota bacterium; assembly: GCA_017860005.1. GTDB lineage: Bacteria > Acidobacteriota > Thermoanaerobaculia > Multivoradales > JAGPDF01 > JACTMI01. The sequence goes on from JAFNAE010000034.1 coordinate 11,737, forward strand.
GCGTCCGACTGGGCGAGCCAGAACAGCGCCTGGCCGCGCACTTCCGCGCTGGCGTCGTCGACCGCCGCCCGGCGCAGCCGGTCGGGCGCCTCCGGCACGCTGCTCTGGGTGAGCGCGAACAGCGCCTGCTGGCGCAGCTCGACGTCGGGCTCGGAGTCGAGCACCCGGTCGAGCAGGGAGTAGCCCGCTGCGGCGCGCGCGTGGCCGGCCCAGAACAGCGCCTGGCCGCGCGCCTCGCTCGCCAGGGCGCGGTCGAGCACGCGCCGCTCGAGCAGCGCGTCGGCGCCGGCGCCGGCGTGGTGGGCGGCCGCGGCGAGCGCGGTCTCGCCCGGCTCGCCGCCGGCCTCGACCAGAGCCGAGACGATTTCGAGGCTGGCCTCCGGCGCGACCGTCCCCAGCCAGAGCACGCGCCGGCCGGCGCCGTCGACCGGACAGCCGCGCGCCACCGCGCGCAGGGCGCTGACGGCGTGACGCTCGACGCGGGCGAAGACCACCAGCTCGCGCGCCCCGGGCTGCGCCGCAGCGTTCGGGGAGCCGCCCCAACCCTGCGGCTCGCGGCCGAGCGAGCAGCCGCGCGCCCGGCTCCCGTTCCAGCAGCAGAGCTCCTCCGCGCCGGCCACCGCGGACACGCTCCAGGCGAGCCAGTCGCCGTCCGCGGCGCGCGCCTGCGCCGCGCGCGGCGAGACGCCCGGGAGGACCTCGACCTGCGCGCCGGTGAGCGCGGGCGGCAGGTCGGCCCCGAACGCGGCGGCGGCGAGGAGCGCGCCGGCGGCGACGAGCGTGGCGGGCCGGCTCACGGCTGCTCTCCCAGGATCGACAGCAGCAGCTCGCTCGCCTGCGGGTCGTCCATGACCGAGAGCAGCTGGACGATCTCGCGCTTGAGCCTGGGGTCCTGCTCGGCGCGGAAGAGCTCGATCAGGGTGCGCGCGTCGCCCTGGATCAGGAAGGCCTCGAGCACCTTGTGCTTCAGCTCCGGGTCGGCGAGCTCGCCGTAGAGGGCGCGCAGCTGGCCGGCGGCTTCGGGGGTGCCCGCGATGGCGAGCCCTTCGATCGCCTTGGCGCGCAGCTCGGCGGCGTCCGCCTCGCGCGCGATGCGAGCCAGCGTCCCGACGTCGCCGGCGATGGCGAACGCCTCGAGCAGCTTGCGCCGGAGCTGAGGGTCCTTCTCGGTCGCCCAGAGCTCGCGCAGCTCGGGCTGGGCCTCCAGGGCGCCGAGCGCCTCGATCGCCTTGCGCCTCACGGCCGGATCGGCGTCGCGCCGGGCGAGCTCGGCGAGCTCTTCCGTGCGGCCCGAGATCAGGTAGGCCTCGACCACCGCGTCGCGCACCGCGCGCGGCGCCCGGGCGTCGCGCGCGAGCTCGGCCAGGGCGTCCAGGTCCTGCGCGTCACCGGCGATGCCGAGCGTGCGCACGGCCTCGCGCCGCAGCTCGACCGGCTCGCCCGTGCGCGCGACCCCGACCAGGATCTCCCGCGCGCGCGGCTCCTCGCTCTGCGACAGCACGAAGAGCGCGCGCTGCTTGAGCTGGAGCGAGCTGTCGCCGGCCAGGATCCGCTCGAGCACGGGCAGCGCGCGCGCGGGCTCGACCTGCATCAGCGCGTCGAGGGCGTAGAGCTTGAGCTCGTCGTCCGCGACCGCCGCCGGGTCGGCGCCGGCGCCGCCGTGGATCTCGAGCTCGAGAGCGCGCGCGTCGTCGGCCCAGGAGCTCTGCGGATGCCCGGCGAGCAAGGTGCGGATGGCGTCGAGCGCCTCCTTGCGGCGCTTGCCCTTCCAGTCGGCGTAGGCCTTCCAGTAGAGCGCGGCGTCGACATCGGGGCCGCCCGCGGCGGCCGCGGCCGCGAACGCGCGTGCGGCGGCGTCCCAGCGCTGCTCCTCGAGCGCGCGCTGGCCCTCCCGGTAGGACTCGCCGCGCTCGGCGGCCTGCGGGTCGGAGGTGGCGAAGCGGGCGCCGGCGGCGGCGGGAGGCGCGACGGCGGCTCCCAGCGCGAGGGTCGCGGCGGCGAGGAGGGCGGCGAGGACGGACGACTTCGATGCGGCGGACATGTCGGGCGCTCCTTCAGATGTTGGTGCGCGTGACCCGCACTTTGAAGAGCAGGTCCTGGTTCTCGATGCGCTCCCGGGCGGAGTCGAGTCGAACCTCGGCGCGCCCCGCGGGCGCGTTGGCGAGCTCGGCGAGCAGCGGCTCGAGCTCGGCCAGCAGCGCCGCGATCCGGCGCTGGCCCGCGCGCTCGGCGGCGCGCCGGTAGAGGCGGTTGGAGGCGAGCAGCGCCTCGGCCCAGCGGCGCTCCTGGTCGGGGGCCGGGGCGCGGTTGGAGACCTCGACCAGCAGCCGCTCGGAGGCGTCGAGGTGGGCGGCCAGCGCGGCCGACAGCAGGCGCGCGCGCGCCTCCGCGGGCAGCGCGCCGGGCACGGCCGGGAGCGTCGCCTGCCCGGTGTCGGGCGCGGGCCTCGACAGCCGGCCGGCGAGGAAGCCGCCCACGACGAGCGCGAGCGAGGCCGCCGCGAGCGCCGCCCAGGCGCGCCAGCCGGAGAACGGGGCGCGGCGCGCGCTGCTCGCCGCGCCGAGCTCGGGGGCGAGGCGGGCCCAGAGACGCGCCTCGAGCCCGGGGCGCGGCTCGGGCGCTTCGAGCCGGTCGAGGGCCGCGAGCTCGCGCCGGAGCGCGTCCCAGCGGCGCCGGGCCTCCGGGTCGTCGGCGAGCTCGCGCCGGAGCCGGTCGGGCTCGGGGTGCTCGCCGTAGAAGAGCAGGACCAGCTCGTCCTCGTCAGGCCGGTTCGACATGGGAAGTCTCCGTCAGGGGTCCGAGCGCCGCGCGCAGCTTGCGCACGGCCCGGAACACGGTCTGCTTGGCCGCGTTCTCGCCGCGGCCGAGGGCGCGCGCGATCTCGGCGATCGAGCGCCCCTCGAAGTGGCGCAGGAGCAGCGCCGTGCGCTCGGCGTCCGGCAGCCGCTCGAGCGCTGCGCGCGTCCTGCGCGCGATCTCGCCCGAGACGGCGCGGCGGTGCGGATCCGGCTCCGCGCTGTGCGCCACGACGGCGCCGTCGAGGTCGAGGGCGAGCGGCGCCGCGATCGCCTGGCGCCGGCGCCGGCCGCGCCGCTGATCGATGGCGGCGTTGACCGCGATGCGATAGAGCCAGGTCGACAACTCGGCCTCCTCGTCGAACGACGCCAGCGCCCGCCAGGCCCGCAGGAAGGCCTCCTGGACCGCGTCCTCGGCGCCCTCCGCGTCGCCGAGGATCCGCCAGGCGGCCCTGAACAGCGGTCTGGAGTGGGCCTCGACGATGGCGCGGAACGCCTCGGTGTCCCCGCCTCGCGCGCGCCGCACCAGGTCGAGCTCGGCGTCGTCCATGCACCCAGCTTAGACGGCGGTCGCAGCGCGCGGTTAGCTCGCCGTCGTCCGCAGCGGATGGCGCGCCGTGCGCCTTGACCGTTCGGGAGGCGAGGGGTAGCCTGAACGAAGCGATCCACACGAGGAGGGGACGGCGTGCCGCTGGCGGCTGGACTCCGATTTGGTCGCTTCGAGCTCCTCGAGAGGCTGGGCGCGGGCGGCATGGGGGAGGTCTACCGCGCCCGGGACCACGGCCTCGACCGCGAGGTGGCGGTCAAGTTCCTGGCCGAGCGCTTCGCCGAGAGCCGCGACCGGCTGACGCGCTTCGCGCTCGAGGCGCGCGCCGCCTCCGCGCTCAGCCATCCCAACATCGTCACCGTGCACGAGGTCGGCGAGCTCTCGGGCCGGCCCTACCTCGTGCTCGAGCTGGTCGAGGGGCCGACCCTGCGCGAGCTCGTCGCGGGCGGCCGGGCCCTGCCGGTGCGGCGCACGCTCGAGATCGCCACCCAGCTCGCCGAGGGCCTGGCCCGGGCGCACGCGGCCGGCATCGTCCATCGCGACCTCAAGCCCGAGAACGTGATGGTCTCCCGGGACGGCCTGGTCAAGATCCTCGACTTCGGGCTCGCCAAGCTGCGCGAGCCGGCCAACGCGGAGGCGATGACCCTCGCCTCCACGCTCGACCCCGGCAGCGGCGCCGCCGGCCCGCACACGCTGGCCGGGACGGTCCTGGGGACGATCGGCTACATGGCGCCGGAGCAGGCGCGCGGCGCGGCGGTCGATTTCCGCGCCGATCAGTTCGCGTTCGGGGCGATCCTCTACGAGCTGGCGACCGGACGGCGCGCCTTCGAGCGCGCCTCGGCAGTCGAGACCCTGGCTGCGATCCTCGACCAGGAGCCGGAGCCGCTGTCGACCGCCGCGGCGCTCTTCCCGGCGCCGGCGCGCTGGGCGGTCGAGCGCTGTCTCGCCAAGGACCCGGCGGGCCGCTACGCCTCGACGGTCGATCTCGCGCACGAGCTGCGCGCCGTGCGCGACCACCTGACCGAGGTCACCTCCTCCTCGGCGCCGCCGGCCCCCGCCGGGCGGCTGCGCCCGGCGGGCCGGACGGCGCGGCTCACGCTCGGGCTCGGCGCGGCGGCGGTCGCGCTGCTCCTGCCGCTCGCGGTGCCCGGCGTGCGCGAGGGCCTCGCGCGCCGGGTGCTCGGCCTGTCGCCGCTGCCGGCCGAGCGGCGCGTCGCCGTGCTGCCCCTGCGCGTCGCCGCCGATTCGGAGGAGGACCGCTTCCGGGCCGACGGCCTGGCCGAAGCCCTCACCGCGCGGCTCTCCCACCTCGACTCCGCGCGCGACGCCGTCTCGGTGGTGCCGGCGAGCGACGTGCTGATGGCCGGCGTCAGCACCGCGGAGGCCGCACGCCGGCTGTTCGGCGCCACGCTGGTGCTGACCGGCAGCCTGGAGCGGCTGGGGGAGCGCTGGCGGCTGAGCGCCGCGCTGGTCGACGCGGTGGGCCTGAACCAGCTGCGCGCGCTCGAGCCGCGTGACTACCGCGTAGACGACCCAGCGCTCGCCGACGACTTCCTGGCCGGTGCCGCGCAGCTGCTCGAGCTCGAGCTGGGCGCGGCCGAGCAGGGCGCGCGCGCCAGCGGCGTCCCGGCGGCGGGCGACGTCTGGGCGCTGTATCTCGAGGCGCGCGGCCGCCTGCAGCGCTTCGAGCGGCGCGACGAGCTGGAGCGGGCGATCAGCCTGCTCCAGGAGGCGGCGGCGCGCGATCCGAGCTACGCGCTGGCCTTCGCCGGCCTGGGCGAGGCCTACTGGCGCCTCTACGAGCTGACCAAGCACCCGGAGCTGGTCGAGCTGGCGCGCCAGAACTGCCGGCGGGCGCTGGCGCTCGACGACCTGCAGGCGCCCGTCTACGTGACGCTCGGCCTGATCAGCCGGGGCACCGGGCAGACCGAGTCGGCGCTCGACAGCTACGCGCGCGCGCTCGACCGCGACCCGCGCAACGCCGACGCGCTGCGCGAGCGGGGGCGCGCCCTGGCCGGCGCCGGCCGGATCGAGGAGGCCGAGAGCTCCTTCGAGCGCGCGCTCGCCCTGCGGCCCTCCGACTGGGCGACCTACAACTACCGGGGCGCGATGCGGGTGGGCGAGAACCGGCTCGAGGACGCGGCCCGGGACTTCGAGCGCGTCACGCTGCTCGCTCCCGACAATCCGCGTGGCCACACCAACCTCGGCGTGGTGAGCTTCAAGCTCGGCCGGCTCGAGGAGGCGCTGACCACGCTCCGCCGCTCGGTCGAGATCCGGCCCACCGCCGTGGCGCTGACCAACCTGGGCGCCACGCTCTTCTACCTCGAGCGCTTCGCCGAGGCGGCGCGCGTGTTCGGCGACGCGGTCGCTCTCGACGAGCACAACTCGACCGCCTGGCTCAACCTGGGGCGCGCGCGCCATCACGACGCTCCGGGCAGCGCGCCCGCCCGCGCGGCGCTCGAGCGTGCGGTCGAGCTGGCCGAGGCCGAGCGTTCGGTCAATCCGCGCGACGCCGCGGTGCTCGCCGCGCTCGCCGACGCCAACTCCATGCTCGGCCAGGGGCGGCGCGCGCGCGACTACGCCGAGCGCGCGCTCGCGCTCGCTCCCGGCGAGCCCGACGTGCGCGCGCTCGCGGGCTCGGTGTTCGAGGCCCTGGGCGACCGCGAGCGCGCCCTGACCGAGCTCGGCGCCGCGCTCGCCGCCGGCTATCCGCGCTGGGAGATCGAACGCGACCCGGACCTCGCCAGCCTGCGCGCCGATCCCCGGTATTCTCAGTTGAACCCGAAGGCCTGAGCGTTCGATTCGAAAGGAGGAGACCATGGCGCTGTACGTCGATGTCTTCATTCCGCAACCGTTGACGGCGGGCTACGAGCCGACACCAAACCCCTGCGTCCTTACACTGGCAGCGAACGGGATTCGATTCCGGAACTTCTCGAGGTCGGCCGTTACGATCAACCTCGCCGGGGTCCCCGGCTTCGATCGTATTGGAACGCTCGAGGTGCCTGCCAATGAGTCGAGGATCGCATCGGTCGACCCCTCGGCCGTGCGCGCGGGAGTCTACGATTACCAGGTCGCGAGCTCGGGCAAGGCGCTCGCGTCGACGAACGCTTCCCCGCGGGTGATCCTGGACGTCTAGCGCTGCCCGATTGCCAGGTGATTCGCCCGGGCAGCTGTGGCAGGCTGACCGTGCTGGAACCGTGGTCGGCCAGCCGGCTTGGAAGGACCTACGTAACGAGCTCGAGGAGGAAGTGCCGCTGCGCAAGGTGCCGAGCGCCCCGGCCGCGGGCGGGAGGGAGGCGAGAATGAGACGAGTCGTTCTGACGATCGCCCTGGTGACTTCGCCGCTCTTCGGCGACGAGGTCTACCTGAAGGGCGGTGGGCAGATCTCGGGCGCCATCGTCGAGCGCTCGGACGAGTCCGTGACGGTCGACATCGGCGGCGGCACCCTG
>JAFNAE010000125.1 GCA_017860005.1 Acidobacteriota bacterium
CTGCGTCGCGGCCTGCCGGGAGCTGTTCCGGGGCGACCCCGCGGTGCGCGTCGCGGCGACCGACGGCCGCAGCCTCCCCGGGGTCGGGGACGGCGAGGTCGAGCTCGCCTTCAGCTTCGACTCGCTCGTCCACGCCGAGCTCGACGTGCTCGCCGGCTACGCGCGCGAGCTGGCGCGGACCCTGGCTCCCGACGGGGTCGCCTTCCTCCATCACTCCAACTTCGGCGCCGTCCTCGCCGCGCGGCCCGGCGCCCAGAACCGCCACTGGCGTGGCGAGTCGGCGAGCGCCGAGGCGTTCGTCGAATGCTGCCGTTCCGCCGGTCTCCGTTGCCCTGTCCAAGAGGTCGTGGACTGGGGTGGAGTGGACGCCTGCGACGCTTTCTCGGTGGTCACCCGGCCGGGCTCAAGGTGGGACCGTGACCCCGTCCGGCGCTCGAACCCGTTCTTCATGGGGGAGGCCCAGAGCCTGGCGGTGCGCTCCGCCCTCTACGGCTGGCCCGGGGCGGACGAGGTCGACGGTGCGCCCGGCGGCCCGGGACGCGGGACGGCGGGGAGCGGCGGCGGGGCGGGTTGACGAATCGGGAGAGCGGTGGCAATGTCGCCCCGACTTTCCGCTCTTGAACGGTAGGAATTGGCACAGCTAGGAAACTGCCCGGGCGGAAGACGGGCGTAAATCGATACGACGCGGTCACAAAGGAGAAGAGAGGAAATGAAGAACAAGGTCCTGTTGGTCCTCGCGGCGGCGGTGCTCCTGAGCGCCGGCGCGGCCCTCGCCCAGAACACGCTGACCGTGAACAACACGGCGGCCCTGGGCGGCACGACGTTCGGCATGGACATCTCGGTCGCGGCGGGCGCCACCAACTCGGTGTACGTCCAGAGCGATCATCCGAACGCCGAGACCCACCTGCTCATGCGCCTGCGCATGAACCTGGTCGCCGCCACCGCGCCGATCTCCGGCGCCGGCCGCAACGTGCGCTTCCTGCGCGTGTTCGACCAGGCGGCGAACCGCTTCCACACGATCCTGTTCGCCCAGCGGCAGCAGACCGGCAACTGGCGCCTCGCGGCCTGGAGCTTCGACACGGTCGCCAACGCCTACGTCTTCGCCGGCGGCCACTTCCTGTCGGCCTACGCCACGAACCTCGACATCCAGGAGGAGTGCGACTGGACGCCGGGCACCGGCAACGGCATCCTGACCTGCACCCGCGTCGGCTCGGCCTTCACCTTCAACAACGCGGCGCTCAACAACAACTTCGTCGCCGACTCGATCAGCACCGGTCTGTTCGACTTCGACGGTTACAACTCGGTCGGTCACGTCTACTTCGACGAGTACGAGTTCTACCGCTGAGCCGGCGGCGGGCTGAAGCCCGTCGCTCCAACGAGGCCGGTCGCCTGCGGGCGGCCGGCCTCTTCGTTTGTGCGGGAGCGGCGCGCGCTCAGAGCGCGGCGCGACGGCGGAAGCTCTCCCAGAGCTCCCGATTGGGCATCGCCGGCGAGAGCCGGTGGCCGGCCCAGTGCGCGAACAGAAGGCGCCAGCCCTCGTCCCAGCGCCCGGAGCCGCGCAGGCGCCAGGCGCCGGCCTCGCGCTCGATGCGGCCGACCGCGGGCCAGCAGGTCGAGCAGGCGTCGGGCACCAGCTCGTGGGCGGCGGCCAGGCGCAGCCCGGCGCGATCGGCGTAGAGATTCAGGAAGGGCTGCTCGGCGTTGGGCACCAGCCGGTCGCGCCAGTCCGCGCCGAGATCGCCGAACGCGGACTCCATGCGCGCGGCGTCGAGGACCCCGCGTCGTCCGATCAGCAGGCCGGCGTTGAAGCCGCGCCCGCGGCCGGCGGCGGCCAGCGCATCGCGCAACGGTCCGGGGCGGTAGACCTGGTCCGGGTCGGTGTCGAAGTGGACGAGGTCGGGCGAGACCCGCTCCACCGCGTCCGCGAGCTCGGCCAGGGGCGAGAGGGCGAGGACGTCGGAGTCGAGCAGGAAGAAGCGCTCGAAGGGACCGTTGAACGCGGCGAGCTTGCGGAAGCCGCGGGCCGCGAACTCGTCGTCGGGGTAGAAGCGGCGGCCGAGCCGGTGCAGCGCCTCGGTCTCGGGGTGCTCCAGGTAGCCGTGTCCCGCCGCCGCGAGCCGCCGGCCGAGCGCGGCCTGGCGCTCGTCGTAGGGAACGACCAGCAGCGGCAGGCCGGGCGCGAACTCGCGCAGGCTCTCGAGCAACGCCAGCGCCCAATCGAGGACGAGGTCGTTGGCGAGGCAGTAGACGCCCCAGCGCTGCGTCGTCACCAGAGGTCGTGCTGCCGCAGGAAGCCGCGCCGGCGCGCGAAGGCGACGTCGAGCTGCGCGAGCGCGGCGTCGACCGGGCGCAGGATGTAGCCGGCGATGTCGTAGATCTCGTAGCCGCGCGCCGCCATGTACTCGATCACCTCGCGCAGGACCGGCAGGTCGGGGAGGAACGGGTAGAGCGAGGTCTCGAGCACCAGCAGCTCGGTGCGGCCGAAGATCGAGGGGCAGCCGGCGAGCACCTCGAGCTCGAAGCCCTGGACGTCGATCTTGATCAGGTCGGGCACGCGCCCGCCCGCCTCGGCCAGCAGGTCGTCGAGAGGCCGCACGCGCGCCGGGCGCTGCTCGCCGCTCGCCATGCGCTCCGGCTCGGGATGCGGCAGGAACGAGGAGCCCTCGAGGTCGGGCCAGATGGTCTGGATCCGGGTCTCGTCGCGCGGGCCGGCGGCGCACTCGACCCAGGACACGCCCGGCAGGCGCCGGCAGAGCTCGTCGAGCGGCGCCCGCATCTCGGGCTGCGGCTCGACCAGCAGGAAGTCGGCGCGCGGAAAGACCTCCTTGGCCATCTCCGTCCAGCGGCCGCGGTTGGCGCCGACATCGACCACGTAGGAGGGGTCGAAGCCGAGGCCGCGCACGAACTCGAGGAACGGACGCATGTCGGAGAAGCGCCGCTCGAGAGGGGGTCGGGGTTCGCTCATGGGCGTGTCTCCGCCGGCAGGGGCAGGGAGGTCACTGCAGGTAGCCGAGGGCGCCGAGCTTGCGGCGCAGCTCGGGGTCGTCGTGGGCGGGGTCGGTGCCGCCGGGACCGACGTCGCCCTGCCAGGCGAGCTCGGCGACGAACGACGGCTCGGGCGCGGCGCCGCGCCGGCGGACCAGCGCGAGGGCGCCGTCGCGGCGCACGATCACCAGCCTCCCGCCCGCGCGCAGCGCCGCCAGCTCGACCGGCGCCTCGATCGCGCTCGCCGCGCCGGGGGGGCCGGGCGCCTCGAAACGAAGCGGCGCGAGCTCCGCGCCCGGCAGGCGCAGGAGCAGCACGCGCTCCCGGCCCGCGGCGCCGCCGGGCACGACCAGCCCCGCGCCCTCCTGCCAGCGCGCGCCGTCGTCCGGCGCGGAGAGCCACTTGACCCGGTCGGCGGCGAGCCAGGGCGCGGCGATGCGCAGCTCGCCGGTCGCGGCCGGCAGCCGGAGGCGCAGGCCCGATGCGCCGCCCAGCCAGCGCAGCGCGTCGCGCTCCAGGCGCTCGCGGTCGGCGCGCTCGCCGAGCCGGTCGGCGAGCTCGGCCGGGTCCGCGCGCAGGTCGAAGAGGCGGTCGCGGCTCGCGCGTCCGGCCGCGACGCCGTCCCAGAAGAGGAACTTCTCGCGCCCGTCGGTCCGCACCGAGAGGCCGACTCCGCTCGAGTAGGTGAGCGCCGTGCGCACGCCCGGGGTTTCGCGCTGCTCGAGCAGCGGCACCAGGGAGCGTCCGTCGAGGCCCTCCGGGACCGGCGCACCGGCCACCTCGAGCACGGTGGGCAGGATGTCGACCAGCCGGACCTGGTCCGCCCGCCGCGATCCCGCGGCGCGCCCGTCGGGGAGCGCGACCACCAGCGGCACGTGCGTGTTGTCCTCGTAGAGGAAGCCGTGCCCGGCGAGATCGTGCTCGCCGAGCGATTCGCCGTGGTCCGAGGTGACGATCACCAGCGTCGTCTCCTCGAGGCCCTTCTCGCGCAGGCGCTCGAGGATGCGGCCGACGTGCTCGTCGGCGGAGGCGACGCCGCTGTCGTAGAGGTCGAAGAGCAGGGGCGCCGCGTCGGGCGGCAGGGGCGAGCGCTCGTTCGACTTGCGGGGCGGGAAGCGCATGAAGCGGTAGCGCGCCTCGCGCCGCCCGGAGGGCGTCGCCCCGGCCTCCTCGACCTCCTCGGACAGGACCCACCAGTCCGGCGCGAACCGGCTCCAGCGCGAGAACCAGGGCTGGTGGGGCCTGAGCGGCGGGTGCACGTCGTAGGTGTGGAAGAAGAGGAAGAACGGACGGTCGCGCTCCTCGTCGAGCGCGGCGAGCGCGCGCGCGGTGCCGTCCTCGATCTCCTGCGGCCCGCTCCAGACCCCGCTCCAGTAGCGATAGCGGTCGAATCCCCGGTGCAGTCCGTAGCGCGGATCGAGGAAGCCGGCGCCGGTGATCGCCTCGGTGCGATAGCCGGCCGCGCGCAACAGCTCGGCCAGGACCGGCACGGTCGGCGAGAGCGCCTCGGTGTGGACGGCGCCGTGCCGGAACGCCTCGAGCGAGGTGAAGATCGAGGAGTGGGAGGGCAGCGTCCAGGTCGCCTGCGCCACGGCGTCGTCGAACACGACCGCCCGCCGCGCGGCCCACTGCGCGAGTCGAGGCGTCGTGGGCCGCGGATTGCCGTAGAGCGACATGCGGTCGGCGCGCAGCGTGTCGATCGAGACCAGCACGACGTTGGGGCGTGCGGCCCGGCGCCGGGGCTCGAGCAGGCGGACCTCCGACCAGACCGGCAGGACCGCGCCGTGCCGGTCGTCGGCGCCGAGCGTGGCGAGCAGGCGGAGCGAGCCGCCGGCGCGGGGCACGTCGCCGGGCAGGAGCCGGAGCTCGTGCCAGCGCTCCGCCTCGGCCGGCGCGACGTCGTGGCGGGCGAGGATCCGCTCGCCGGAGCGGATCTCGAACGCGACCGGCGCCGCGGGCCGTCCCCAGACGCCGAAGGAGGCGGCGAGGATCGTGCCCGCGGGCGAGGCCGGCACGGCCACGTCCAGTCCGTCCCGTGCCGGCGCCAGGCGCACGTCGCGCACCTCGTGGTCGAGCTCCAGGCGCCAGGGCCGCGCCGAGGCGCCCGCGAGCAGCTCGGCATCGACCTCGTCGTGCAGCCAGCGCACGACGCCGAGGCAGGGGCGCGCGGTCGGGCTGCGCAGGATGCGGACCCGGATCGCGTCGCCCTCGGCGCGCGCCGGCACGTCTTCGAGATCGAAGCGGAAGCGGTCGCGTGCGGTGCCCAGGGCGTGGCTTCGGAAGATCCGCTTCTGCCACGGCGGAGCGCCGCGCGCGGGGGTCCAGGTGAGCTCGACGTAGAGCGCCTCCATGTCGTGCGCCACGATCTCGGCGGCGCTCGCCTCGAGCGCGCTCCGGGCCGCGCTCGAGTCGAGCCGCAGCTCGTGCGCGCCCGCGGCGACGCACAGGCCCCGGGCCAGCGGCTCGCCGCCGGTCACGCGCCACGCGGGGTCGACCGCCCCGTTCGCGAAGCTCGACTCGCCGAGCACGACGGTGCGCTCGAAGCGGGCGCGCTCCAGCACCTCGGCGGGCGGCTCCGCGATCAGTGCGTTGGCCGGGCCGCCGCGCGGTGCGACGCCCGGCGCGCAGGCCGCGAGCGTGGCGAGCGCGACCAGCGACAGGGCGAGCGACGAGAGGTGCGGGGCGCGCGTCCGCGGGCGCCGGGGCACGGAGCGGCCGCGACGGACGGTGATGAAGGCCATTCGTTGTGACACTATCAAAGCGATCCTGCGGCGTGCCGGTGCGCGGGCGTCGGCGCGGGACGCGAGACCATCCAGCGTGAGCCGACCCGAGATCTCGGTCATCGTCCCGACGCGGCGCGGCGGTGAGCTCCTGCTCGACGTGGTGCGCCGCGTGCGCGAACAGCGCCTCGCCCGGGAGTTCGAGCTGCTGCTCGTCGACTCGGGCTCGCCCGAGGCCGAGCTGTCGCGCCTCGAGGCGGCGGGGGCCCGCGTCGAGCGGGTCGAGCCGGGCTCGTTCGACCACGGTCTGACGCGCGATCACGGCGCCGGTCTCGCCCGGGGCGAGGTGCTCGTCTTCCTCAACCAGGATGCGCTGCCGGTCGGCGACCTCTGGCTCGAGCGATTGACCGAGCCGCTCTTCTCGCCCGGCGCGCCGGCGGCGGTGCAGGGCGGGATCCTCGAGCTGCCGGCCGCCGAGCTCGCGCGCCGGGGCCGGCGCCGGTTCTTCTGGGACTCCTGCGGTCCGCGCTTCTACTTCACACGCGAGAGCGAGGGCTGGATCGCGCGCCACGCCGGCATCGGCTTCTCGACCCTCAACTGCGCGTTGCGACGCGAGGTCTGGAGCCGGCTGCCGTTCGGTCCGGCGCCGATCCTGGAGGACAAGAAGTGGCAGCGCGCGGCCGCGGAGCGCGGGCTCGAGATCGTGGCGCGGCCCGAGGCGGCGGTCTGGCACACCCACGACTACGACCTGCGCGCGCTGCTGCGGCGCTGCTCGAGCGAGGGCTTCGGCTGGCGGCTGGTCGGCGAGCGCTACCGCCTCGGCACGGCGCTCGGCGACGCCGCCCGCGCCGGCGTCTGGCGGGAGTGGGCGAGGGGTCTGCGCGCCGGACGGCTGCGCGGAGCGGCCGCGCTGCTCTTCCCCGTCGCGCGCCCCCTGGCGCTCTGGTGGGGCAATCGCTGGGCGCGGAGCGTGCACCTGTGAGCGCGTCCGCCGGGCGAGGCGGGCCGCCGGTCTCGGTCGTGGTGTGCACGCGCAACCGGTCGGCGTCGCTCGCCGTCTTCGGCGCCGCCTGGCTCCGGCACGTGGCGTCCGTGGACTGGGAGCTGCTGCTCGTCGACAACGGCTCGACCGACGACTCGCGCGAAGTGGCGGCGGCGCTGGTGGCGGAGCGCCCCGCGAGCGCGCGCCTGCTCGTGGAGCCGGCCCTGGGCCTCTCCTCGGCGCGCAACCTCGGCGTGCGCATGGCGCGCGGCGAGCGCGTCGTCTTCCTCGACGACGACGCGGCGCCCGCCGCGGGCTGGCTCGACGCTTTTGCGCGCGCTCTCGCGCGCCCGGGCGTGCTCGCCGCGGGCGGACCGATCGAGCCCGAGTTCGCGTCGCCGCCGCCGGACTGGCTGGGGCCGGAGTTCCTGCCCTACCTGAGCGCCTGGGAGCGCGGGCCCGAACCGCACCGCCTCGCCTACCCCGAGTACCCGCGCGGGACCAACATGGCCTTCCGGCGCGAGGCCTTCGAGCGATTCGGCGAGTTCGACCTCCGGCTCGGCCGCCGGGGGCGCTCGTTGCGCTCGTGCGAGGAGATCGAGCTCTGCCTGCGGGTCGAGCGCGGCGGCGGCGAGGTCGTCTACGAGCCGGGCGCGCGCGTGCGCCACCGGGTCGAGACCGCGCGCCTCTCGCCGCGCTGGCTGCTCGCCCGCTTCGCCGCGCAGGGCTTCTCGGAGGCGATCGTCGAGTGGAAGCACTTCGGCTTCGCGGGCCTCCGCAGCGGGCTCGCGCGCCAGCGAGCGGGGGCGCGCCATCACGCCGGGCGGCTCGGACCGGCCGCGCTGCTCAGCCGCTGCCACCGGACGGCGGCGCGGGCCTATGCTCGGGGCGCCGCGTACGCCGTCGTCGCGGTCGAGCGCTGGAATCCGCCCCGTCCTGGGCCCGTCCAGGCCGCCTGATCGCTCCTCCAGAGCAAAAACCTGCTGTCCAGGCACTTAGATCTCGCCCCCTGGGGCTTGACAGCCGGGGGCCCGGCGGGTAGCCTGTTAGCACTCGCCGCCGATGAGTGCCAACGGGCTCCGGCCCGGCGGCGGCGGCTCCCAGGGACCTGGAAGCAAAGCCCAAACGACGAAGGAGGAGGTCGAAACCATGAACATCCGTCCGCTGCACGACCGCGTGGTGGTCCGGCGCATCGAGCAGAAGGAGACGGTGCGGGGCGGCATCATCATCCCCGACACCGCCAAGGAGAAGCCGCAGGAGGCCGAAGTCGTCGCCGTCGGC
>JAFNAE010000283.1 GCA_017860005.1 Acidobacteriota bacterium
TCTCCTCTACGACTCCCGCGACCTGGTCACCCACGCCGCGATCGTGGGCATGACCGGCAGCGGCAAGACCGGCCTCGGCATCGCGATGCTCGAGGAGGCCGCGATCGACGGCGTGCCGGCGGTCGTCGTCGACCCCAAGGGCGACCTGGCCAACCTGCTCCTGACCTTCCCGGAGCTGCGGCCCGGGGACTTCCTGCCCTGGGTGCGCGCGGAGGAGGCCGAGCGCAAGGGACTCACTCGCGAGGCACTGGCTGCGGCGGAAGCGCAGAAGTGGCGCGAGGGCCTCGCCGCCTGGGGCCAGGACGGCGGGCGGATCCGCCGCCTGCGCGACGCCGCCGAGGTCGTGCTCTACACCCCCGGCAGCGACGCCGGCCGGCCGCTGTCGATCCTCGCCTCGTTCGCCGCGCCGGCGCCCGAGGTGGTCGCGGACTCCGACCTCTTCCGCGGCCGCGTCGAGACCGCCGCGACCTCTTCCGCGGCCGCGTCGAGACCGCCGCGACCAGCCTGCTGGCGCTGCTCGGCGTCCGGACCGATCCCCTGCAGAGCCGAGAGCACATCCTGCTCGCCTCGCTGCTCGACGCGCGCTGGAGAGCGGGGCAGGGCTACGACCTTCCCGGCCTGATCGATCACATCCAGAAGCCGCCGATCGCGAGAGTCGGCGTCCTCGACGTCGAGACCTTCTACCCGGCGCAGGACCGCTTCGCGCTCGCTCTGCGCCTCAACAACCTGCTCGCGGCGCCCGGCTTCGACGCCTGGCTGCGCGGCGAGCCGCTCGCCTTCGACCGCCTGCTCTACGGCGCGGGCGGCAGGCCGCGCCTGGCGATCGTCTCGATCGCCCACCTCTCCGACGCCGAACGCATGTTCCTGGTCGCGCTGCTCCTCAACGAGGCGGTGTCCTGGATGCGCAGCCGCTCGGGGAGCGCGAGCCTGCGTGCGCTGCTCTACATGGACGAGGTCTTCGGCTATCTGCCGCCGGTCGAGAACCCGCCCTCGAAGAAGCCGATGCTGACCCTGCTCAAGCAGGCGCGCGCCTTCGGATTCGGCGTCGTCCTCGCGACCCAGAACCCGGTCGACCTCGACTACAAGGCGCTCTCGAACATCGGCACCTGGTTCCTCGGCCGCCTGCAGACGGAGCGCGACAAGGCGCGCGTGCTGGACGGGCTCGAAGGCGCCTCGACCGCGTCGGGCGGGAGCTTCGACCGCGCCACCATGGACCGTCTCCTCTCGGGCCTGCGCGCCCGCCGCTTCCTGCTCCACAACGTGCACGGCGAGGCGCCGGCCCTGATGGAGACGCGCTGGGTCATGAGCTACCTGGCCGGACCGCTCGACCGCTCCCAGCTGCGGGGGATCGCCGGGCGGGGAGAGGTGACCGCCGAGCCCGCGGCGGCGCCGGCTCGGCCGGGCGTGCCCGCCCGGGCCGATGCGGCCCGGCCCGTGCTGCCGCCCGAGATCGCGCAGGTCTTCGTGCCGGCGCGCGGCACGGGCGCGGTGGTCTATCTTCCGGCTCTCCTCGGATTCGGCCGCGTCCACCTCGAGAGCCCGAAGCACGGCGTCGCGCAGGTGATCGAGTCGGGCCGGCTGGCGCCGCTCTCCGAGGCCGGCGCGGTCGACTGGCTGGCCGCCGCCGACCTCGACGTACCCGAGTCGGAGCTCGACTCCGAGCCGGCTGCGGGGGGCTCCTTCGCCGCGCTTCCCGCGCGGGCCCAGAAGAAGGAGAGCTTCGCCAGGTGGGAGAAGGACTTCGCCGACGCGCTCTACCGCGTCGTCCGGATCGACCTGTTGCGCTCGCCGCGCCTCGACGAGATCTCGAAGGCGGGGGAGAGCGAGCGCGACTTCCGGATCCGGCTCGCCGACCTCTGGCGCGAGGCGCGCGACGAGGAGCGGGCGAGGCTCGAGGCGCGCTACGCACCCAAGCTGCAACAACTGGAGGAGCGCGAGCGCCGCGCGCTGGCGAGGGTCGAGCAGGAGAAGCAGCAGGCGTCCACGAAGAAGCTGGAGACCGCGATCTCGATGGGCGCCACCGTGCTCGGAGCGCTGTTCGGGCGCAGGAGGCTCTCCACGACGACCCTGGGCCGGGCGGCCAGCACCGCCAGGTCGGCGTCGAGGACGATGAAGGAGTCGCGCGACGTCGGGCTCGCCGAGGAGACGGTCGAGGCGGTGCGCGCGCGGAGGGCCGAGCTCGAGGCGGAGATCCGGAGCGCCGTCGAGGACCTGACGGCCCGCTACGATCCGGCCTCGGAGGCGCTCGAGACGGTCGCGGTCAGACCGCGCAAGGCGGACGTCGAGGTCCGGCGCGTCGTGCTCGCCTGGGTGCCGGTCGAAGCCGGCCGCTGACCCGGGAGCGCGGCGCGCGCCGGGAGATCAGCGCTCGATCCAGTAGTTCGGCGCCTCCTTGGTGATCACCACGTCGTGGGCGTGGCTCTCCTTGAGGCCGGCCGCGGTGACGCGCAGGAAGCGGGCGCGCGTGCGCAGCTCGTCGATCGAGGCGCAACCCGCCAGCCCCATGCCGGAGCGCAGACCCCCGGTGAGCTGGGGGAGCATGGAGTGGACGCTCCCCTTGTGCGGCACCATCCCCTCGATGCCCTCCGGGACGAGCTTGGAGAGCGGTCCGCCGCCGTCCTGGAAGTACCGGTCTGCGCTGCCGCGCGCCATCGCCGAGAGCGAGCCCATGCCGCGGTAGGCCTTGTAGGTGCGTCCCTGGTAGAGGATCGTCTCGCCCGGGCTCTCCTCGGTGCCGGCGAACAGCGAGCCGATCATCACGGCGCTGGCACCCGCCGCCAGGGCCTTGGTGATGTCGCCCGAGAACTTGATGCCGCCGTCGGCCACCGCCGGGATGCCCCGCTCGGCGGCGGTGCGCGCGCAGTCCTGGATGGCGGTGATCTGGGGCACGCCGGCGCCGGTGACGATGCGGGTGGTGCAGATCGAGCCCGGACCGATGCCGATCTTGACCACGTCCGCGCCGGCGTCGATCGCGGCGCGCGTGGCCTCCGCAGTGGCGACGTTGCCGACCATGAGCGCGACCTCCGGGAACCGCTCGCGCAGGATCCGGGCGGCGTCGAGCACGCCGCGGCTGTGGGCGTGCGAGGAGTCGAGGACGAGCAC
The DNA here is from genome assembly GCA_017860005.1 of Acidobacteriota bacterium. Lineage (GTDB taxonomy): Bacteria > Acidobacteriota > Thermoanaerobaculia > Multivoradales > JAGPDF01 > JACTMI01. Next base: position 3,103 of record JAFNAE010000283.1, read on the forward strand.
GTCGACCTTGGCGTCGACCAGGGCCGCGGCGCGCTCGAGGTAGTCCCCGCCCGCGCCCACGCCGGCTCCCACGCGCAAGCGGCCGAGGCCGTCCTTGCAGGCGCGCGGGTACTCGATCATCTTCTGGATGTCCTTGACCGTGATCAGGCCCTTGAGGTTGCCGTCGAGGTCCACCACCAGCAGCTTCTCGATCTTGTGGCGGTGGAGCAGTTCCTTGGCCTCGTCGAGCGT
>JAFNAE010000284.1 GCA_017860005.1 Acidobacteriota bacterium
CGGCTCGCCGTCGGCGCGCGCCAGGAGCCCGCCGCAGATCCCCTGCAGCTCCGGGAACTCGCCGACCAGCCCGGTCGGCAGGTCGCAGCGCGAGAGTTCGGCCGCGCGCTCGAGCGCCTTGCCGTCGGCCGCGTCGAGGCCGGCCGGCCCGGCCAGGCGGCCGACCAGTCCGGCCACGCGCCGCGTCTTGGCGGCGTACGTCCCGAGCTCGCGCTGGAAGACGATCCCCTCCAGTTTCTCGGCCCGCGCCGCGAGCGGCTGTCGCCGGTCCTCGTTCCAGAAGAAGAGCGCGTCCTCGAGCCGCCCCGACACGACCCATTCGTGGCCGCGCCGGACGTGCCCCTCCGGATCGTCGGGGCGGTTGACCGCGACCGCGAACAGCGGCAGGAGGCCGTCCGGACCGCGGACGCAGAACCCCTTCTGGTGCGTCTTCAGGCACGAGCCGAGCACCTCGGCCGGCAGGTCGCGCACGAAGTGCGGCTCGAAGCGCCCGACCTGGGCGCCCGGGTACTCGACGATGTCGGCCGACTCGTCGAGCAGCTCCTCGTCCTCGACCAGCGCGCCGCCCTGGGCGCCGGCCAGCGCGGCGAGCTGCTCCGCGAGGCGCGCGCGGCGGGCGGCGGGATCGGCGACGACGCCGTGACGCTCGAGCGCCTCTTGCCACGCCGCCGCGTCGGACAGGTCGAAGGGTCCCGGTCCGACCACGCGGTGGCCGCGCGACGTGCGGCCCGACACGATCCCGAACAGCTCGAGCGGCAGGACCTCGTCGCCGAACAGGGCGACGATCCAGTGCACCGGGCGCACGAAGCGCGCCGCGCCGTCGCCCCAGCGCATCATCTTGGCGAACGTCATGCGCCCCACCGCCGGCGCGAAGCCGGCGGCCAGCACGGCAGCCAGGGGCTCGCCGCCGGTCGTCACGGTCGCCCCGGCGTAGACCCCCTTCGGCGTCTCGACCCGCGCAAACGCCGCGACCTCGCGGCCGGTCCGTCGCGCGAACCCCTCGAGCGCCTTCGTCGGCTGCCCCGCCGCGTCCCAGGCCGCGGCGGCCGGAGGACCGAGCAACTGCTCTTCGCGCGCCGGGGTCGCCCCGGCGACGTCGGCGACGCGCACGGCGAGGCGCCGCGGCGTCCAGTAGCGGCGGGCCGCGCCGTGCGGGAGCCCGGCGCGGTCCAGCAGCTCGAGCAGCAGCGCCTCGAGGTCGGCCGCGGCGCCGGGCAGCATCCGGGCCGGAATTTCCTCCGTTCCGAGCTCGATCAGGAGGTCGGCGGTCTTCATCAGGCGGCCTCCCCCGCGGCGAGCCAGGTCTTCGCGCATTGCACGGCCAGGCGGCGGATCCGCTGGATCATCGCCTGGCGCTCGGTGACCGACAGGGCCCCCCGCGCGCCGAGCACGTTGAAGAGGTGCGAGGCCTCGAGCACCCGCTCGTAGGCCGGGACCAGGAGCGGCGCCGCGACCTCGTCCCCGTCCGGGCCGGGCTTCGTGCGGGAGAGCAGTCGCTGTGCCTCGCGCTCGGCGATGTCGAAGGCCTGCCGGTGGCCTTCGACGTCGGCTTCCTCGAACGAGTAGGCGGACAGCTCGCGCTCGGCCCGCTCGCGCAGCGCGCGGTAGCGGACGACCCCCTCCGGGGCCCACGGCGCGCGCGCCCAGGGGATGTCGAAGATGTCGCGGATGTCGTTGACGAACATGCAGATCCGTTCGAGCCCGTAGGTCAACTCGACCGGCACCGGCGAGAGCTCGGTTCCACCCATCACCTGGAAGTAGGTGAACTGCGAGATCTCCATGCCGTCCATCGTGACCTGCCAGCCGACCCCGGCCGCGCCGAGCGTCGGCGACTCCCAGTTGTCCTCCTCGAAGCGGACGTCGTGGACCTCGGGATCGACCCCGAGCGCCTTGAGCGACGCGAGGTAGAGGTCCTGGACGTCGGCCGGCGAGGGTTTGAGGATCACCTGGTACTGGAAGTGCTCGTAGACGCGCATCGGGTTCAGCGCGTAACGCCCGTCGGCGGGGCGGCGCGAGGGCTGGCAGTACGCGACCCGCCACGGCGCCGGGCCCAGGCTGCGGAAGAAGGTCTCGAGGTGCATGGTCCCGGCGCCGACCTCCTTGTCGAACGGCTGGTGCACGATGCAGCCGCGGTCGGCCCAGAAGCGGGAGAGCGCCAGGAACATCTCCTGGAGCGTCATCTTGAAGGTGGGGTTCACGCGCTGTCCTTCCCGGCCGGCGCGGCGGGGGTCCGCCGGGCCGGGCGCGGCCGCTCCGCGCGGAGCGTGGTGAGGGCCGGCCAGGCGACGAGCGGCCGGCCCGTGAACGCGACGACGAGCGCCGGGAGCGCGCCCGCGAGTTCTCGCCCGACCGGCGCCGGGAGGTCCGGGATCGCGGCCGGCCCGACGCGGACCGTGGCGGCCAGCCACGCGGTGGCGCCCGGGCCGAGGGTCCGGGCCCCGGGAACGCCGTGCGCGGCGCAGACGGCGCCGCTCTCCGGGGCGAGCTGCGCGCGCCGCCCGGCGAGCGGGGCGCCGCACTCGTCGCACGCTTCGAGATCGCCGAGCAGCCCCGCGAGGCGCAGCGTCCAGGCCTCGGCATAGCGCGCCAGAGGGTCGGGCCGCGCGCCGGCGGCGAGCGCGTCGAGGCAGGCGCCGAGCAGGCGGTAGAGGCGGGGATCCTCGGCCCCCTCGCGCGCGAAGGCGCCGGCCAGTTCCAGCAGGTGGGCCGCCAGGTAGAGCCGCTCGAGCGGGTCCCCCGGCGGCGGCGAGGCGACGAGCTGCGCCTCCTCCAGCACGGCCTCGGCCCCCTCGCGGCGAACCGACCAGCGCGCGCGCACGCGGGCGCCGGGCTGCAGCGCGCCGCCGAAGCGTTTGCGCGAGCGCGCGGCCGCGTGAGCCACCCCGCGCACCAGCTCGCCCGAGGCACAGAGCAGCACGACGCGCCGGTCGCACGATCGCCTCCGACTCGGCGTGCCGGCTCATGGGGCGTAGGCCGCGAGCGCGAGACTGGCGAGGCCGAGGAAGATCAGCGAAGCCAGGACGTCGACCGTCGAGGTGACGAGCGGGCTGGTCGAGGTCGCGGGGTCGAGGTTCAGGCGCTGCAGCACCAGCGGGACGACCGACCCCAGGACCGTCGCGGCGGCGATCGAGAGCGCGAGCGACAGGCCGATCACGACCGCGATGCGGACGACGCCGCTCGTTCCCTGGGTCGAGATCCCCCCGACCCCCACGATCAGGGACGAGCCGAGCACGAGCAGCACGCCGTAGGCCAGGCCGAGCAGCGCGCCGACGCCCGCCTCCCGCGTCAGCGTGGCGAAGTACATCCCCTCGCGGATCCGCCCCGTGGCCAGGCCGCGCATGATCACGGTCGCCGACTGGTTCCCGGCCGAGCCGGCCGTGCCGAGGATGATCGGGAAGAAAGCGGCCAGTCCGACGAACCCGGCGAGGATCCCCGACAGCCGGTAGATGATCACCGCCGCCGCCAGCCCGCCGAGGAAGGTCGCCGCCAGCCAGGGGGCGCGGGTCCGCACCGACTTGCCGATCGACGGCTGGATCCGCTCCTCCTCCGAGGTGCCGGCCATGCGGAGGATGTCTTCCGTCGCCTCCTCGCGCAGGACGTCGATCACGTCGTCGATCGAGACCGCGCCGGCCAGCCGTCCCTGCTCGTCCACGACCGGGATCGCGAGCAGGTCGTACTTCGAAGCGATCCGCGCGACCTCCTCCTGGTCCGCGTCGGTGCGGACCGTGATCAGGTCGGCGTTCATGATCTCCTTGAGCTTCGTGTCGGCCGGGTTGAGCAGCAGCTCGCGCAGCGAGATCACGCCGACCAGGTGCTTGCGGTCGTCGACGACGTAGAGGTAGAAGGCGATCTCGATGCTCTCGCGGGCG
>JAFNAE010000285.1 GCA_017860005.1 Acidobacteriota bacterium
GCCGAGCAGGCGATGCTCGCCATGAGCCACCGCGGACGGCTCAACGTCATGGCCTGGGTGGTCGGGCGCACACCGGTCGAGATCTTCGCCGGCTTCGAGGAGATCGACCCCAAGAGCGTGCTCGGCTCGGGCGACGTCAAGTACCACCTGGGCGCGACCGGCACCCGGCGCACGCCCTCCGGGCGCGAGCTCGCGATCCACCTGAACTCGAACCCCTCGCACCTCGAGGTGGTCGGTCCGGTCGCCATGGGCCGCGTGCGCGCCAAGCTCACCCGCCGGGGCGACCCGTCCGGCCGCAGCGTGCTGCCGGTCCTCCTGCACGGGGACTCGGCCTTCGCCGGCCAGGGCATCACCGCCGAGGCGCTCAACTTCGCCGGCCTCGACGGCTTCTCGATCGGCGGCACGGTGCAGGTGGTGGTCAACAACCTGATCGGCTTCACCACCGAGCCCCAGGCCTACAGCTCGACCCGTTACGCGACCGACGTCGCCAAGCGGCTGCCGATCCCGATCCTGCACGTCAACGCCGAGGACCCGGAGGCGGTGGTGCGCGCGGCGGAGCTCGCCGCCGACTACCGCGGGGAGTTCGCGAGCGACATCGTGGTCGACCTGATCGGTTACCGCCGCTACGGCCACAGCGAGGTCGACGACCCGACCGTCACCCAGCCGCTGCTCTACCGGAAGATCCAGGCGCTGCCGCCGCTCTGGAAGAGCTACGCGGAGCGCGCGGGGCTGGGCCTGGCCGCCGCCGGGGAGCGCTTCGCGCGCATCAAGCAGGAGCTCGACGCGGCGCAGGCCGAGGCCAAGGCGATGACGCGCATCCCGGTCCTGCGCCAGCTGCCGGGCTATTGGGACGGCTTCCACGGCGGCGCCTGGGAGCGCGCGCTCGAGGTCGACACCGGCCTCGAGCCGGCCGAGCTCGCGCGCCTCGCCGACGCGCTGGCGGCGGCGCCCGACGGCTTCCATCTCCACCCCAAGGTCGCCAGGCTCCTCGACGAGCGGCGCCGGATGGGCCACGGCGAGAAGCCCGCCGACTTCGGCGCGGCCGAGGCGCTCGCGTTCGCCTCGCTGGTCGCGGCCGGGGTGCCGGTGCGGGTGGCCGGGCAGGACACCCGGCGCGGCACCTTCAACCACCGCCACGCGGTGCTGATCGACGTCGAGGACGAGCGCGAATGGACGCCGGTCGCCGGCCTCGCCCGGGGCGGCGCCTTCTTCGAGATCTACGACACGATGCTCTCGGAAGCCGCCGCGATGGGCTTCGAGTACGGCTTCTCGCGCGACTACCCGGAGGCGTTGGTGGCGTGGGAGGCGCAGTTCGGGGATTTCGCCAACGGCGCGCAGATCGTGATCGACCAGTTCCTGGCCGCCGGCGAGGACAAGTGGAAGCTGCTCTCGGGGCTCGTGCTGCTGCTGCCGCACGGCTACGAGGGGCAGGGGCCGGAGCACTCCTCGGCGCGCGTCGAGCGCTACCTCCAGCTGGCGGGCGAGGACAACTGGCAGGTCTGCCAGCCCTCGACCGCGGCGCAGTACTTCCACCTCCTGCGCCGCCAGGCGCTGCGCAAGTGGCGCAAGCCGCTGATCGTCTTCACGCCGAAGTCGATGCTGCGCGCGCCCGACGCCGCCTCGCCGCTCGCGGAGTTCACCAAGCCGCGCTTCGAGGCTGTGCTTCCCGACCGCGAGACGACGGGCGCGCGCCGGATCCTGCTCGCCACCGGCAAGATCCTCCACGAGCTGCGCGCCGAGCGGAAGCGCCGCGGCGCCGCCGACGTCGCGATCGTGGGCCTGGAGCAGCTCTACCCGTTCCCGGAGGCCGAGCTCGCGGCCGAGCTCGAGCGCCACGCCTCCGCCCGCGAGGTGCTCTGGGTCCAGGAGGAGCCCGCCAACATGGGCGCCTACGGCTTCGTCGACCCGCTCCTCGACCGTCTCTGCCGCGGCAAGAGCGTGCGCTCGGTCAAGCGCAGCGCCAGCGCCAGCCCCGCCACCGGCTCGGCCAAGGCCCACGCCCTCGAGCAGAAGACCCTCCTGCTGCTGGCGTTCGCGTAGGAGCGCCGGCCGCCGGCGTCCGCGGCGCGGCGCCCGGAAGCCGAACGGCCTCCGGGGTCGCCCCCGGAGGCCGTCGTGCTGCGAGCGGGTGCTCGCGCCCGGGTCAGTTCGCCGGCGGTGCGCCCGGCAGGGCGGGCACCGACTGGGGCGCCTCGTTGCGGATCGGGGGCACGGTCTGGAGGTAGGCCCAGAGGGCCTTCAGGTCCTCGTCGGTCATCTGCGCGTAGGCCTGCCAGGGCATCGGCGGCAGGATCGGGCGGCCGCTCGGGATGCCGAGGTGCCTGCCGGTGCGGAGCGTGCGGATGAACTGCTCCTCGGTCCAGGAACCGAGCCCGGTCTCCGGGTCGGGGGTCAGATTGCGCGCGAAGGAGATCCCCCACGGGCCGGCGGCGGCGGTGTTGGTCGAGTTGCCGGCGAAGGTCCAGGCCTCGGTGAAGGCCGGCGGCGGCGGCAGCTCGAGCTTCTCCGGGTGCCCCGAGAGCATGCGGGACAGGTCCGGCTCGGGACCCTTCGGCCCCATCTTGAACGGCGTGTGGCAGTCGTTGCAGCCGCCGATCTTGAGCAGGTACTCGCCGCGCGCGAGCGTCGCGGACTTCTCCTCGCCCGGGCTCGCGGCCGCCGTGCCGGCGAGCGCCGGGGCTCCGGCCGAGCCCAGCGCGATCGCCGCCGCCACCGTGGCGGCCGCCGCGGTGCTCCACAACAGGACTCCTCGCTTCGCCATCGTGCTTCCCCTCCTCGTTCGAGCGCGCGTTCGCGGCGCGCAGGGTGGCCAGCGTGCAACTCCGCCCGGCGTCCGCGGCGGACCGCCGGTGCGTCCGGCACCGGGAACCCGCCCGGCGCCACTCCTACGATCGATGGCTTCCTAGGTTACCAGAGC
>JAFNAE010000126.1 GCA_017860005.1 Acidobacteriota bacterium
GGCCGGCAGGAAGGCGCGGAGGCGCGGCAGGATCGAGCCCAGCCACTGCGAGCGGCTGCCGCCCCAGACCTCGGACCACTCCTCGCCGCGGTCGTGCCAGTCGTACTCCGAGCCCCAGAGGCGGAGGTTGTCGTCGATGGTCGGCATCGTGGCTCGACTCCCGTCAGTTCAGATAGCCCAGCGCGCGCAGGCTCTCCTGCAGCTCCTCGTCGGCGGGCCGCCAGGCGGAGGACGGCACCGGCCCCTGCCAGAGCAGCCGGATCTCGACCGGACCGGCCCCGTCGCCGCCCGCGCACGCCGGCGCCGCGACGCGCACGACGCGCGCCGCGCGCAGCTGCTCGGGCGTGCCGTGGAGCGCCTCGCGCGCCGGCTCCGCGCAGCCCGGCCAGGTGAGCGCGACGGCGACCGCGAGCTCGCGCCGCGCGATGCGCTCGAAGTGCAGGCGCAGCGCGCGCCCCGCAGGCAGCGCGGCGCGCAGCCGTCCCACGTCCAGCCAGTCGATCGGGATCGAGTCCGCCCCCGGCGTCTTGACGGTCACCGGGTCGATCAGCTCGGTGACCACCTCGACGCCGACCTCGGCGGATCCGCGCTGGCTCACCTCGAGCCGGAGGCCCGGCGCGCGCTGCGCGTAGGCGTCCTGGATCCGCTGGCGCCAGCGCGCCGCCTCCGGGCCGGGCGGGGGCTCCGCCAGCCGCCGCTCGCGCAGGTCCTCGACGCGCGACCAGTCGAAGACGCCGGCGAGCGCCCGCCACGGGCTGTTGCGCCACTCGAGCTTGAGTCCGTCGGGCGTGATCAGGCTCATCCCGTAGTTGGTGGTCGCGACGTAGCTCAGGGCGAGGCGGCCGCGCTCCTCCGCGCCGCGGGCGAGCGCCGCGAGCGAGCGCGCGTCCACGCCCTCGGGCACCGCCAGTCCGGCGTACTCGAGCAGGGTCGCGTAGAGGTCGTGGAGGCGGACCTGGGCGGCCACCTCGCGCCCGCGCGCGCTTTCTCCCGGCACCACCAGCACGAGCGGCACGAGCAGGTTGTCGAGGGTCAGGAAGTTGTGTCCGGCCCGGCCCTCCTCGCCCAGCGACTCGCCGTGGTCGGAGACCACCGCCACCACCGTGCGTCCCGCGTAGGGGGGGCGCACCAGGCGCTCGAGCAGCGGCGCCAGCCGGTCGTCGACGAAGGCGACCGCGCTGTCGTAGGCGTCGCTCGGCAGGGCCGCGTCCGCCGGCCCCGGCTCCTCGGGCTCGGCGCGGCCCGGCGTGCGCAGGACGTAGCGTCCGCCGCCCAGGAAGCCCTTCGCGGGGCTGGGCGCCGCCGGCCGGCCGAGGTCCACCACGCGCTCGTCCGCGGCGCCGTGGAAGCGCGTGAACCAGGGCTCCCGCGGCGGGTTGGGCGTGTGCACCTCGTAGGTGTGGAAGAAGAGGAAGAACGGCTCCCCGGGCGGCGCGTCGAGCAGCTCGCCGGCGCGCGCCAGGTGCGCCTCGAGCTCTTCGTTCCAGCGCTCGCGCTCCGCCCACGAGACGTAGCTCTCGAAGCCGCGTGCGAGGCCGTAGTCCGGCGAGAGGAAGGCGCCGCCGGTGATCGCGCGCGTGCGGTAGCCCGCCGCCTGCAGCTCCTCGGCCAGGAACCGGTAGGCGGTGGCGTCGAGCGCGATCGAGTCGTGGTTGGCGGGATGGGCGAAGCCGTCCACGCCGGTGAAGAGCGAGAAGTGGGAGGGCAGGGTCCAGCTCGAGGGCGCCACCGCGCGCCGGAAGACGACCGCGTGCTCGCGCGCCCAGGCGTCCAGGTGCGGGGAGGTCGGCCGCTCGTAGCCGTAGAGCGAGAGCCGGTCCGCGCGCAGGGTGTCGATCGAAATCAGCACCAGGTTCGGACGGGGATCGGGACGACCCCGGGCCGAGACGCGCGGCGAGGAGACCGCGGCGACGAAGTCCGCGCTCGGCGACTCGGGCTCGACGCGCAGCGCGAGCTCGGCCGGACCCGGCGACTCGGCGCCGAGGTCGGCGGCGAGGTCGATCCAGGCGCGCGCCGCCGCCGCGCCCTCCAGGTGGCGCTCGAAGAGCGTGCGCGGCGCGGCCGCACCGCCGCGCGCCTCGACCGTCACGCGCAGCGCGGCGGCGCCGCCGGCGACGATCGCCACGCCGAACTCCAGGCGCGACCCGGCCTGCAGCTGGCCGGCCCGCTCGACCGCGCCCGCCGCCGGTACCACGAGGGCGTCGCGCGTGTCGTCGCCGACCCGCACCTTCCAGGGGACGCCGGCGACCGCGGCGAGGCGGGCGCCGCCGGAGGCGACGCGCCCGATGCAGATCTCGGCGACGGTGACGATCTCCCCCGCGGCCGAGGTCGGCAGGATCTCGAGCCGCAGCGGTCCCCGGCCGCGGTCCTCGGCGCGCAGGTCGAACAGGAAGCGGTCGCGCACGGCGCCCGTGCCGGCCGAGCGATGGAGGGCGAGCTCCCCGGCGGGCGTGCCCGCCGCGCCGCGCCAGCGCACCGTGACCTGGCCGCGCCGCACGCCCCCGACCACGACGCGCAGCGCCTCGGCCTGCTGCGCCGGCAGCGCGGCGGTGACCGCCAGACGCGGCGCCAGGTTTCCGCCGCGCACCGTCAGCCCGCCGCCCGGCGAATCGATCCGCGCGCCCTCCACCAGCTCGAGGCCGGCGCCGAGCTGACCGTCGGGGAACTCCCAGCGCCGCGCGCAGTCCACCTCGCGCAGCTCCGAGGCGGCCAGGGCATGGACCGGCGGCCGCTCGATCCAGCGCCAGGCCGCGGGCGCGGACGTCTCCCGGCGCGCGCACCCCGCGCCCGCCGCCAGGCCCGCCAGCGCGAGGGCGCACACGCCGGAGGCGAGCCGCGGGGAACGACCCGGGTCTCTCATCGCAGGTAGCCCAGGGCGCGCAGCGTCGCCTCGACCTCCGGCGGCAACCCGGACACGCTGCTCGCCACGCTCCGGCCGGGCAGCGCCGCGACGCGGGCGCGCATCGCGCGCACCAGCCGCTCGGCCTCGCGCGGCCGCGCGCCGGCGAGATCGACCTGCTCGAGCGGGTCGGCACGATGGTCGTAGAGCTCGATCCGCGCCCGGTCCAGGGTCAGCACGAGGTGCAGGTCGCCCTCGACCAGCGCCCGCTGCTCGCCCCAGAACGGGGAGTGGGCGAGACCGGGGCGCGGTCCGGGCGTCGCGCCGCGGCGCACCGTCTCCGCGAGCGAGCGTCCCTCGAGCCCCGGCGGCAACGGCACGCCGGCGAGCTCGAGCAGGGTCGGCATCAGGTCCACCGTCTCGACCGGCTCGCTCACCACCTGTCCCGCGACGCCCCCCGGGGTCCGGATCAGCCAGGGCACGCGCGTCACGGTGGCGTAGAGCTTCTCGTGCAGCAGCGAGCCGTGCTCCTGGAACTCCTCGCCGTGGTCGGAGATCACCGCCACCACCGCGCGCCCGGCCAGGCCCGTCTCCTCGAGCTGGCGCATCAGGCGGCCGAACCAGGCGTCGACGAAGGCGATCTCGCCGTCGTAGAGGGCCAGGGCGTAGTCGAGGTCGCGCGGCGCGAGCCGCCGGAGCGGCGGCGTCCACTGCGAGGCGCGGATCGCCTCCAGCGCCTCGGAGGTCGGCTCGAAGCCCGGGCTCGGCGCCGGCACCATCGCGGCGAACCGGCTCCGGAACGGCTCGGGAGGGGCGTACGGGGTGTGGGTGTCGTAGGTGTGGACGAAGAGCAGGAACGGCTCGTCGCGCCGCTCGGCGAGCCAGGCCGCGATCTTCGCCTCGCTCGCGCCCACGCCGGCGCGCTGGAAGTCGACGAAGGTCTCGAAGCCCTGGTCGAAGCCGAAGGGTGCGCTGACGTAGCCGCCGTCCACGAAGGCGGCCGTGCGCCAACCCGCGGCGCGGAAGGCCTCCGCGAGGGTGGTTGCCTGCTGGCCCATGCGGTCCTTCTCGCGCACCACGCCGTGGCTGTGGGGATAGAGCGAGGTGACGATCGAGACCTGCGAGGGCAGCGTGTACGGGGCCTGCGCGAAGGCCGCGTCGAAGCGCGTCGCGCCGCGCGCGAAGGCGTCGAGGTGGGGCGAGGTGGGGCGCGGATTGCCGTAGACGCCCAGCCGGTCGGCGCGCAGCGTGTCGAGGTCGACCACCACGACCGCGCGCGGCGGCGGCGCCGGACGCGCGCAGCCCGCGAGCGCTCCGAGCCCGGCCAGGAGGCCGAGCGCAGCGCCCGCGCCGAGCGCGATCGCCGGCCGTTGCCGGGCGGCGCGCACCCTCATCGCGACGCCGGCCACTCGGTCAGGCGCCGGACCAGGTCGTCCGGGAGCGAGCCGCGCGCGTCGGCGAGGCGCAGGTCGCGGCGCACGTCGCGCTCGAGCGTGTAGGTCAGCTCGGGCTTCTCGGTGCACACCGCGCAATAGGGCGGCGCCGCGTCGCCCGAGCGCGCGTGCTCGGCCTCGAACGCGGACCGGTCGGCGAACGCCAGCCGCGAGCGGCGCAGGTCCGGGACGTTGAAGGCTCCCGGCGCCGCGGGCAGCGGGCCGTAGACCTTGTGGCGTCCGACCTCGGGCGCCATGCAGCACGGGAAGAGCCGCGCGCGCGCGTCCAGGGTGAGGTTCTGATAGAGCCAGGCGCAGGCCGGGGAGGCGGCGCGGCTCGGCTCGTCGAGCGCTGCCGCGGAGCCGTCCAGCCGCTCGCGCCACGGGCGCGCGAACTCGGCTTCGATCGCGGCCTCGTCGAGCCCGGCCGTGCGGTCGTCGTCGAGCGGACCCTTGAAGCGGGCGTCCTGGCGCAGCACGTAGGTGCCCTCGAGCGGCGAGCGCGCGGCGCGCACCTGCGGGTCGTCCCAGTCCACCGCGAACGGCGTGGTGACCGAGAACTGGTCCACGCCCAGCTCGCGCGCCAGGGCCATCGCCGGCTCGACCTCGTGCAGGTTGTGCTCGAAGGTCAGGTAGCGCCAGAGCACGAAGGGCGGACCGGTGCCCAGCCGCCGCCGCGCCTCGAGGACGCGGCGCACGTTGTCGAGGCAGAGGTCGAGGTCGCCGCCGCGCCGGAACTTCCCGTAGGTGGCCTGGGTGGCGCCGTCGATCGACAGGAAGAGGAAGTTGAGCCCGGAGCCGACCAGCGCCTCGACGTCGAAGCGCACCGAGAAGTTGGTCGACAGGCAGACATGGAGCAGCAACCGCTTCGCGCGGCGGATCAGCTCGGGCGTGCGCTTGTCGAGCAGCGGCTCGCCCCAGTTGTAGAGCACGAGCCCCATGGCGAGCGGTCCGTGCTCGGCCAGGAAACGCTCGTAGTCGGCCATGTCGAGCCGCCCGCCCGGCCAGTCGAAGGTGGCGGCGAACGCCGGATTCGAGGTGTGCAGGCAGCCCGGGCAGGAGAGGTGGCAGTTGTTGACCGGGTCCAGCATGAGCTGGAAGGGCCGCGAGGCGAGCGTCGTGTGCCGGTGGTGGAAGTGGTGACGGGCGACCGCCAGGTTGACCACGCGCAGGGCGAGGAGACGAGCGGCGACCGGCCGACGACCTTCCTGCTCGAAGCCGTCCGCGATCGCGAGCCGCGCCCGGTCCGCCGCTTCGAGGAAGGCGCGCTTGCCGGTGCCGTCCAGGGCGAGGGCGAGCAGGCGCTCGACCTCGGCGGCCACCGGCGAGCCCGGCGCCAGCGGCGGCGCGCCCGGGGCGCCCGCCTCTCCGCGCGCGACCGTCACGCCCCGGCCGACCTCCGCCGGTGGCAGTTCAGGGCCCCGCAGTTGAGCGTGCACGCGTCCATCGTGTGCCGGTCCTCGGCCGCCTTGGCACCGGTCCACAGCTCGACGAGCGGGCTCGCCGCGGCGTTGCCGACGTAGGGCCGGGCGAGGATCGCCGCGGTGTTGAAGCAGAGCGCGACGTTGCCCTCGGCGTCGACGTGCAGGTTGCGGTGGTGCGAGCCGCACACCGGGCGCTCGGTGCGGAAGTCGGGATCGTCCACGTAGGAGAGCATCCAGGGCAGGTCGGCGCGGGTCTTGACCACCAGCGGATCGTCGCCCCAGCGCTCGACCAGCTCGGCGAGCAGGCGCCGGGCCTCCGCCTTCTGCTCCGGCGTGTGCCAGAAGTGCTTCTCGAAGAACGGATCGCGATCGCGGCTGGCGTTGGCGAAGGTGCGCGCGAGCAGCTGGAAGTCCACGTGCTGCGCGCCCAGGCTCCGGCAGAACTCGACGTAGTCGGAGAACTCGCCGAGGTTGTCGCGGAACAGCACGCAGGCGGTCTGCACCTTGACCTGCGGCGCGACCTCGTCGCGCGCCGCGGCCAGGCGCCGGATCGCGCCCGTGGTCTCCTCGAATGCGGTCGCGACGCCGCGCGTGTAGGCGTGCAGCTCGGGCCGGTGGCTGTCGAGCGAGACCGCGACGTGGCTGACGCCCGAGGTGACCAGGTCGCGCGCCGCCCGCTCCGAGTCGATGCGCGCGCCGTTGGTCAGCACGAAGAGCGGGAGCGCCGCCTCCCGGCAGGCGCCCGCCACCGCGAACAGCTCGGCCCAGTCGAGCGTCACCTCCCCGCCCGGCAGCACGACCGTGCCGCCGGGCGACAGGCGCGCGAACTCCGCCACCAGCTCCAGGCGCCGCGCCCGCGGCAGCGGCCGCGGACGCTCCTGCTGCAACCAGATGTGGCAGTGCCGGCAGCGGTAGTTGCAGACGTCGCTGGTGGGCAGCGCCAGGTAGAGGACCTCGGGCGGCGTCCGGCCGGCGTCGAACTCCGGTTGCGCCGGAGTGACGGCTGCGGGATCGGCGGAGCCGAGCGGGCGGAGCGCGGCGGGGGCGGCCATCGGCGGGATCGTCAAGGATAGCGGAATCGGCGCGGCTCCCCAATCGAGCCGCAGCCGCGCCAGCGCGTCCCGCGGGCTAGCATGCGACCGTGCGCGAAGCGCTTCGCGAGCGCGTCCGGACCGGGCTCCCCGCCCGCGCGGGAGTCGTCCTGCTCGCGGCCGGGGTCGCCGCGCTCGCGGCGTACCTGCTCTTCCACCGTCTCGGCGCCGGCAGCCTCCTGGGCGACGAGGCCCGCTACGCGGCCGTGGTCGCCGAGACGCGCGCCGCCGGCGGACCGCCGCCCTGGCGGCTGGGCGGCGAGCCCTACGTGGACAAGCCGCCGCTCGGGCTGCTGCTGCTCGAGGCGAGTCTCGCGACGCTGGGCGGCGACGAGCTCGCCGCACGCCTGCCCGCGGCCGCCGCGGGCCTCGCCACCGCCCTGCTCCTGTTCGCGCTCGGCGCGCGCTGGAGCCATCCGCTGGCGGGCGCCGTGGCGGCGCTGCTCTACGTCTCCACGCCCACCGCGCTCGGCCGCCACGCCCTGCGCGGCGCCACCTTCGACGCCCTCCTCGTCCTGCTCGTCGTGGCCGCCGCGGCGGCCTGGATCGAGAGCCTGCGCCGCGACCGGCCGCGGACGTTCCGCATCACGCTCGCGCTCGCCGGCGCGGCGGCGCTGGTCAAGAGCGTGGTGGCGGCGGCGCTGCTGGCGGCGACGGTCCTCGCGGCCGAGCTCGTGCTCGCCGCCGCCGCCGGGAAGTCGCGGCGGCGCGCCCTGGGGCGCGCCGCCGCGCTGGCCGCGGTCGGCGCCGGAGTGCTCGCGGCCTGGATCGGTGCCCTGATGGCAGCCGGCGTGCCCGACGCGGCCCAACGCCTGATCGGATTCGACCTCGTCCAGCGCGCCCGCACGGGCGTCGACCCCGGCCACCTCGAGCCCGCCTCCAGATACCTGGAGCTGGCGGTCGCGGACTTCGGCTGGGCGCTGCTGCTGCCGCTGCCGGTGGCGGTCGCGCTCTTCGCCGCCTGGCGGCGCCGCGAGACCGCCGAGCTGGCGGTCGCGGCGGCGCTGCTCGCCTGGCCGCTCGCCATGGGCGCGCTGCTCTCGGCCTCGGCCTCGAAGCTGCCCTGGTACGCGCTGCCGGCGTGGGCCGGCCTGGCGCTCGCGGCGGGAGCCGGCACCGGGCACCTCGC
>JAFNAE010000286.1 GCA_017860005.1 Acidobacteriota bacterium
TGCTGGAGCGCCAGGCTCGCCGTCGCCTGCCAGCCGAGCAGGAGCAGCGCGCCGGCGAGGATCGGGCGCGGCCGGTCCGCGCGCAACGCCAGGGCGAGCGCCAGGCCGGTGGGCAGCGCGAGCTCGGCGAGCAGGCGGGGGCCGAGCGAGTGACCTCCCATCCAGCGCGTGAACAGGGCGTTGGTGAGCACGACGCCGGCCGTCGAGACGATCAGCGCCGGGTGCAGACCCCGGGCGCGCCCGTTGCCGCGCGTCAGAGTGGGCAGCGCGAGGGCGAACAGCAGCAGCGGGAAGAAGACCAGCAGGCCCCGGCTCGGGCTCGCCAGCACCCCGGCGCGCGCCGGCGGCCGCCACCACGGCGGCTCCTCCCGCGCCGAAGGGGAGGCGGCCTCGGCGCGGCAGCGCGATCAGGAAGGGCAGCGCGAGCGGCGCCAGCAGCACCACGGTCGGCCGGCAGAGCAGCGCGTAGGCGAACGCGGCGCCCGCGCCCGCGGCGCGCGCGGGGCCGGCGGGCCCGGCCAGGAGCGCGAGGCCCGCGGCGAAGAAGACCGTCTCGCCGGTGTGGGACCAGAGTCCCTGGCTCAGGCTCGTCAGCGCCGGGGTGGCGAGGGAGAACGCGAGGGCGCCCACGAGGGCCGGCCCGGGCGCCGCGACGCGCCGGGCCACGGCGAACAGGAACACCGCGGCCAGCGCGGTGGCGAGGGCCGCGATCACCTTCTCGAGCTCGAGATTCGCGATCAGTCGCGCGGCCCCCGCGCCGGTCAGGCGCTGCGCGGCGGCGTAGAACGGCGTCGCCGCGAGCCCCGTGCCGAGCGGATACCTGGCGACCAGCCGGCCGTCGATCCTCCGGAACGCGTACTGCTCGGCCACCTCCGGCGTCGCAACGCGTTCGAGATCGAAGCCGGCGCCCAACGCGATCGAGGTGGGGAGCACCCGGTTGGCGAGGTTGTCCCCCGAGGTCACCGTGGCCCGGTTCGACATGAAGACGAGGAACGACACCAGGAACAGCGCCGCCGCCGCGCAGCGCGACCAGCGCGGCGAGACGGCCGGATCGTGGCGCGCGGCGCGCGTGCGCGCCAGGATCCCGGCGAGGCCGAGGGCGAGCGCGGCCCCGGGCCAGAACCACCAGCCGTCGTGCGCGCGATCCGGCCCGAAGATCGCGGACCGGAAGGACGCCGCCGCGACCGGCGCGGCGGCGAGCCACCAGGCCAGGGGGCGGAGGAGCCGGATCAGCGCGGCCTCAGAAGGCGTCGTTGTCGAGGCCGCCGCAGTACTGGTTGGCGGGGTTGAAGTAGGTCTTGACGGCTCCGGTGCGCGTGTCGGTGACGCGCAGGGTGTACTCGAGGTTGGAGAGCGCGCCGTAGAGGACCAGGATGCGGTCGCCGAAGTCGAGCGTCTTGATCAGGATCTCGAGGTTCGACGGACTGGTGAACGCGAACGCGCCCGTCAGGTTGGAGAGACGCTTCTGGATGCCGACGCCGCTCGAGCCGTCGTACTGATTGCGCCAGGTCATCTCGACCGCGAAGCGGTCGTTGAGCAGGCAGAGCGTGTCGCCGTCCGACCGGCACGAACCCGCGGTCACCGGCCGGCGGCCGCGCCGCGAGCGGCCGACCATGGCGATCACGGAGTTCGTCGGGAAGCCGTTGTTGTCGAAGCCTCCGCAGTCGCCGGGCGTGTTGGTGTAGGTCTTGACCGCGCCGCTGCGCGTGTCCTCGACGCGGATCGTGAAGTGGAGGTTGGTGAGCTGGCCGTAGAAGACCTTGATGACCTCCCCGAAGTCGAGGATCTTGACGATCAGCTCGGTGTTGTTCGGGTCGGTGAAGTAGAGGTAGCCGGAGAGGTCGGAGGCCCGCTGCGCCCCGGCCGTTCCCGAGGAGCCGTCGAACTGGTTCTCCCAGGTCGCAGTGACGCGGAAGCGGCCGGCGAGCAGACAGAGCGTGTCGGGCGCGCAGGTCCCCCCGCCGCCGCCGCCCCCCCCGCCCCCGCTGGGGCGCCTGTAGAGAGCCTGCAGCGCGGCGACGTCGTCGCCGTTCAGGCGCGCGCCGCGGCCGTCGCCGTGGGCCTGGAAGAACATCAGTGCCTGGCGCAGCGCGCTGTTGCGCTCGTTCTCGTCCTCGCTCGAGTGGCCGATCCCGAGGGTGTGGCCGACCTCGTGCGCGTAGACCTCCTCGACCAGCTTGCTGGCGTTGGGCGAGCGCGGGAACAGGCACTCGATGCCGTCGTTCATGACCACGTCGCCGGCCTGGATCCGGATGAACGAGCGGCCGCCGAAACGCCCGGTGGAGGCGGCGTCGATCCACGGCCCGCCGATCGCCAGCGTGCCGCCCTCGGAGCAGTCGAAGGTGCCCTCGATCTCCTGGTTGGGGTCGTTGAAGAGCAGCACGTTCTGGCGGTCGAAGTCCTGGAATCCGGACGTGTCGCCGGAGGTGCCGCCGTAGACCAGGCGGACCGGCGTGGTCGCCTCCGCGTTCCAGGCTCCGAGGCCGCGCTGGAACTCCTGGAAGCCGCCGCCCGCGAGGCCGGACTGACCGTCCCGGTGCGCCCGCCAGGTCACCGAGCCGCCGCCGTCGAACTCGAACCAGCGCATGTTCAGGCCGCTGTCCTCGAACAGGGTGAACCTGCCGACGATCGCGCGCATCTGGCTGGCGGAGGGGCGGAAGAAGTAATCGCGAGGCGGCGCCAGCCCGGCGGCGACGTCCTCGACCCAGTCGGCGAAGGCGCCGAACTCGCGCAGCCGCGGCGGGGTCCCGCCGCGCCTGTGGCCGCCGCCGACCACCTCGACCTCGGTGAGGTTGCGCACCGCGGCGGTTCTCGACCCCGCGCGCACGGCGTGGAAGGCGCCCTGCAGGTACTGCGTGATGCCGAAGGTGCCGTCCAGCCTCGGCGCCAGGAAGAGCAGCACCTGCTCGCGCTCGGCGAAGCGCGGCGCGCCGTGGATGATCAGCTGCCCGCCCTGGGCGGTCTCGCCGCCCAGCACGCGCACCACGATGGCGCTCCCGGCGAGCTCGCCCTTGAGCACGCGCTCGACGGTGACCAGCCAGTCCGTGTACGGGCCGGGATCGCTCGCCGGCAGCGTCCCTTCGACGCGTCCGGTGAGGACGAGCGGGGCGCTCGCGACCAGAGCCGGGTCGGAGAGCGGGACGATGGTGGTCGCCGCGCCGCGGCCGAGCCAAGGAGGTTGCGCAGGGCGCTGCCGGGTCTCATGGGGCTTCCTTCCGGACGGGTGACGACGTCTCCGCTCAAGGATAGCGGCCACCTCGCCGGCTGTCCATCGAGTTTCCGGCGCCCGGTCGCGAACCGGTAGAGTAGCCGCCCAGGCCATGGTCCAGAAGATCTCGATCGTGATCCCCGCGTTCAACGAGCGCGCCACGCTGGAGGAGCTGTTGCGGCGCGTCGCGCACGCGCCGCTCCC
>JAFNAE010000287.1 GCA_017860005.1 Acidobacteriota bacterium
CCGCAGCCGAGCTGCATCGCCTTGTCGATGTCCTCGATCGAGCCGATCCCCTCCTCGTAGCCGCGGATGGCGTCGAGCATGTAGGGCACCAGCAGGCGGTTGACGATGAAGCCGGAGTTGTCCTTGCACTGCACCGGCTCCTTGCCGAGGGCGCGGCAGAACCCGGTGACCTCGGCGACCACCGCGTCGTCGGCGAGCAGCGTGCGCACCACCTCGACCAGCTTCATCACCGGCACCGGATTGAAGAAGTGCAGGCCGACGAAGCGGTCCGGCCGGCGCGTCGCCATCGCCATCTGGGTGATGGTGAGCGACGACGTGTTGGAGGCCAGGATCACGTCCGGGCCGGCCACGGTACCCACCTCTGCGTAGGCTCTCTTCTTCTCTTCGACGTTCTCGATGATCGCCTCGATCACCAGGTCGCAGCCGGCGAGGTCCGCGACCTCGGTCGTCCCGCGCAGGCGGGCGAGCGCGGCGTCGCGCTCGTCCGCCGGGAGCTTGCCCTTCTCCACCGCCTTGTCGAGCGAGCCGCGCAGCCGCCCCATCCCCTTGTCGAGCAGCGCGCGGTCGACCTCGCGCACCACGACCTCGAAGCCGGCCTTGGCGGCCACCTCCGCGATGCCGGACCCCATCAGGCCGCAGCCGAGCACCCCCACCTTGCGAATCGCCATGCGCCTCTCCTCCTCCGATCGTCCTGCGTCAGCTTCTCGCCGCGGCGGGCTCGAGCTCCTCGATCTCCCGCTCGTCGCCGCGGCGCCGGATGCGGATCGCCAGCGCGCCGGGCACCTCGAAAGGCAGCCGCTCCGCCCACTCCACCGCCTTGACTCCGGGGCCGAGCAGCAGCTCCTCGAAGCCCGCCGCCGCGACCTCGGCCGGCTCGAGCCGGTAGAGGTCGAAGTGCAGCAGGCGGACCCCGGCTCCCCCGTGCTCGGCGAGCAGCGTGTAGGTCGGCGACTGGACGCGGCCGGGGTCGAGCCCGAGGCCGGCGGCCAGCCCCTGCACCAGCACCGTCTTGCCGCTGCCGAGCTCGCCGGACAGCAGCAGGGCGCGGCCGGGCGCGAGCTCGCGCGCCAGCGCGCGCCCGAGCTCGAACGTCTCGCCGGCCGCGGCCGAGCGCCAGCGTCTCATGTCCGGCCGAGCGCCCGCCAGGCCGCACCCAGCGAGGCGATCAGCTCCCCGGCGGCGACCGCGGGGCCGCCCAGCCGCTCCACGGCCAGGTCGCCGGCCAGCCCGTGCCAGTAGACCGCCAGCGCGGCCGCGAACTCGGGCTCCTCGCCCTGCGCCAGGCGCGCCGCCAGGAGCCCGGTCAGCACGTCGCCCGAGCCGCCCGAGGCCATCGCCGGGTTGCCGGTCGGGTTGATCCACGAGCAGGCGCGCCAGCTCGCCCGGATGGGGTGTCAGGACGGTCGGCGCCGGGCGGTGGCCCAGCTCTTCGACGCGCCCCGCGAAAGCGTTGAGCCCGTCGGCGTCGAGCACCAGCAGGCGGTCGGTGGCGAGCGCCAGTCGGCGCACCGCCTCCTCCGTCTCCGGATCGCGGCCCAGGCCCGGCCCGATCGCCACCGTCGTGCGCTCCCGGGCGGCGGCCAGGAGCGCCTCGACGGCGGCGAGCGCGATCCCGCCCCCGCGCGTCTGGGGCAACGCCACCGACATCGCTTCAGGGCAGCCCGCGACCAGGGGGCTCAGCAGCTCCTCGGGGGCGGCGACCGTGGTCAGCCCGGCGCCCCCAGCCACCGCCGCGCGCGCGGCGAGCACCGCCGCGCCGGCCTTGCCGCGCGAGCCCGCGACGAGCAGCAGATGGCCGAAGTCGCCCTTGTGCGCGTCCGCGCGGCGCGGCGAGAGCGCGCCCGCGAGCTCCTCGCCCACCAGCAGGTGGAGCGCGCCCGGTCCCTCCTCGGCAGCGAGTGGCACGCCGAGGTCGGCGACCACGACCTCGCCGCAGCGATCGCAGGCCGGAGGCAGGACGTGCGCCGGCTTGAGCGACCCGAAGGTGACCGTGAGCCGGGCCGCGGCCGCCGGCCCGATCGGCGCCGCCGCGTCGGCGTCGAGCCCGCTCGGCAGGTCCACCGCCACGACCGGCCGGCCGCAGGCGTCGAGCGCTGCCACCAGCGCGGCGAACGCGCCGTCGAGCGGCTTGTTCAGGCCGGTGCCGAACAGGGCGTCGACGACCAGGTCGAAGCGGCCGAGCCGCTCGGCCTCGCCGTCGAGCTCGCCGGCGCCGATCTCCGCGACCGGAATGCCGAGGCCGGCGGCGAGCGCGCGCTGGTGGGCGCAGTCGCCGGACAGCTCGCGCCCGAAGCGCGCCAGGCGCGCCTCCACTTCGTAGCCGCGGG
This sequence comes from Acidobacteriota bacterium, assembly GCA_017860005.1. Taxonomy (GTDB): domain Bacteria; phylum Acidobacteriota; class Thermoanaerobaculia; order Multivoradales; family JAGPDF01; genus JACTMI01. The sequence continues at coordinate 2,328 of JAFNAE010000287.1, forward strand.
TGGCGAGCTGGCGCGCCAGGGCGAGCCCGTCGCCGCCGTTGTTGCCGGGACCGCAGACGACCACCACCCGCCGCGCCTCGGGGAACCTCTCGCCCACCGCGTCGGCGACCCCGAGCGCGGCGTTCTCCATCAGGACCAGCGCCGGCACCCCCAGCTCCTCGATGGCCCGCCGGTCGGCACCGCGCGATTCGGCAGCGGTCAGGACGCGCATCGATCCTCCCCGGACGGAGCGCTCCCGGGTCCGGCAGAGCTCCCTGGCGGGCGTTCGGTCACGGCTCGGATTCTAGCGGCGCCGCCGGCCCGCGGGGCGGAAATCCGGAATCGACCGCCAGGCGAGAGGAGCGGCGGCGGGCTCAGCCGCGCGGCGGGAGGCGCCGGCGGCGGCGGGGGACGCGGGAGGCGAGGGCGAAGCCGGCCGCGGCGGCGAGCAGGACGAGGGCCCAGCGGCCGAGGCGGGGGGCGGCGCCGAATTCGCTCTCGAGCGCCGCGCGCAGCCGCTCGACGCTCGCCTCCAAGCGCAGGCGGCTCTCTTCGAGACGGTCCTTCACGGGCGGTCCTCCTCGAACGCGTCCTGTGACTCCGGCTCCAGCTCGAGATCCGGCTCCGGTTCCGCATCAGCGGCGACGCGTTCCTGCCACCAGCGGCGGCTTTCGGCGAGCCGGCGCCGGACCGTGGCGTCCGGCGGCTCGATGGCGCACAGCCGGGCGCGGGCGGAGGCCAGGAGCGCCGCCGCCGCGAGAACGAAGAGGCCCAGCACGATGCCCACCGCACCCCAGCGCGGCAGCACCAGGGCCAGCAGCTCGACCGCGAGATAGATGACCAGCCCGAGCGCCCAGAAGGCGACCGCGCCGGCGACGGCGGCGAGCACCAGGGCGCGCGCCAGCGCGCGGCCCGAGGCGCCGAGATCGCGCGCCAGGGCGTCCGCCTCGGCGCGCAGCAGGTCGAGGAGGGCCTCGCCGATCTCGCGCACCAGGGCGCGCCAGCTGCCGCCGCCGGCGCTCATCGGGGTCCGACGTTGAGGGTCCGGATCGCGAAGGAGGAGGTCTGGCCGACCTCGTCCCGCACGCCGACCGCCAGCTTCTGGGGTCCCTTGCGCATCACGACCGACACCGTGTAGACCCACTCCTTGCCGAGCGCCGTGTCGAGCTCGGCGCCCGGGATCTCGATCGGCACCTCGCCCTGCTGGACTTCGGACAGGTTGCCCTTCTCGTCCATGGCGGCCACGAACACGCGCAGGCGGGCGAGATGGCGATCGCCCTGCGGCACGAGCACCAGCTTGCCGATCGGGATGCGGACGTGGATCGGCACCAGGAAGTGGCCGTCGTCCCGCCGCGTCTCGGTGCCGCTCTGCACCATCACTCCGAGCGGATTGCTCTCGACGTCGTAGAAGAGGGCCGAGGTCACGCCGTCGGACATCCGGGCGTCGAGGGTCTTGTCGCGGTAGCCCTCGCGCGCGCGCACCACGAGGTCCTTGCGCCCGCGCACGCGCACCTCGACCTCGTGGTAGCGGCCGTCCCCGCTGTGCGCCGGCATGTAGCCCAGCGAGTAGTAGTTGCGCAGATCGTCGGCGACCCGCTCGAGCGCCTGGGTGGGCTCGTTGTTGTTGAGGATCGCGACCCCGCCGGTGTCCTCGGCGAGCATGCGGATGCTGGCCTGGAGGTTGCTCCAGTGCACCGAGTCGGTCATGCCCGAGATGTCGGCGGTCCGGTTCTCGGCCGAGATCGCGCTCGACACGCGCAACCCGGCCGCATCGAGGGTGTAGAAGGTGATGCGGTTGGCGTTGGCCGAGGCGACCAGCTCCTTGTAGCGGCGCGAGGCGTCGTAGTTGCGCGCC
>JAFNAE010000288.1 GCA_017860005.1 Acidobacteriota bacterium
CAGCATCGCCAGCTCGTCCTCGAGGTCGAGCGCCGCGACTTCGCCGAGCAGGCCGTAGCCGGCGTTGTTGACCAGCACGCCCGGCCGGATGCCGCGCCGATCGAGCTCGCCGGCGAGCGCGGCGGGAGCGCCAGGCGCGGCGAGGTCGAGGGCGACCGACTCGGCGCGCGGCGCGCCGAGCGCGGCGAGGTCGCCGCACGCCACCGCCAGGCGATCGCCGCTGCGCGCGGTGAGCAGCAGCGGATGGCCGCCGCGCGCGAAGCACCTCGCGAGCTCGAGGCCGATCCCCCCCGAGGCTCCGGTCACCAGCACCCAGGGGCGCGCTTCCGCTCCCGTCATCTCGCCTCCGATCGACTGCGGCCACCGCGTCGCGGGAGCCGGTGGCCGCGAGCCTACTCGCGCTTCGCTCCCTGCGGCCGCGGCACCCTCGGCCCGAGAGAGATCCTCGACCGCCGGCTCGACGCCCCGGGCGGCGTCGCCGACTTCGACGCCGCCGTCGAGAGTGACTTCCCGGCGACCTTCGACGTGCGCGACCCCGACCGGGTAACATCCGGGCCCTCACGGCTCTGCTCCATACCGCCGCGGCTGTTGGCCGCAAGGGAGACCGCATGCGCGTCGCGACTCTCCTCCCGCTCGCTTCCGCCCTGCTGGCGGCCCTCGCCTCGCCCGCCCGCAGCCAGGACTGGACCTTCGCGGACGGCTTCGAGACCGGTACCACCTGCGCCTGGAGCTTGCGGGTCGGATCCGCGGATCCCTGCACGCCGGTGCCGATGACGGTCCTGCAGATCCGGCTCGACGCCACGACCCGGCTGGTCCAGCTGTCCGACGTCGTGATCACGGGCCGCACCGTGGACGGGCGCCACTACTGGGTGGGCGACGACCCGATCAGCGAGCCGGACCACGGCCTCTTCGTCTTCCGCGGCGCTTCCGCCTCCCCGCTCGACCCGTCGTTCGACCTGGGCGCGCACGTCGAGCTCACCGGGCTCTCACTCGAGTTCGACTCGACGCCGCCCGGCAATCGGCGCACCGAGATCTTCTCCGGCGACCCGGTGCTCCTGGGGTCCGGCTCTCCCCCGGTCCCGTTCGGCGGACTGCCGCTCTCGACGCTCGGCGCGATCGACGCCGGAGAGCCGCTCGAGGGCGTGCTCGTGGTGACCTCGAACGCGATCGTCACCGCGACGGGCCCCGACGACCGTCTGACCCTGAGCGACGCCACCGGAACGATGGTCATGGACGATCTCGCCTTCGACTACTCCGCCGCGTCCTACCCCGTAGGCACCTGCTTCGGCAGCGTCACCGGCGTCAGCCACCTCGACGTGGTCGCCGACGAGCGCCTGCTCCTGCCCACGAGCGCCGCCGACCTCGTCGCCGGCCCCTGCCCCTGAACGCTTCGAGCCGGCGCCGAAGACGCTGGGTCGCACGCGGCGGCGCGCTTCGCCCCGCGCCGGACCACCGCGATCTTTCCTCGGCCGAGCGCGTATCCTGAAGGTGGGAGGCGCCATGGTCCGGAACCCGGAGGCGGGCGCGGGCGAGCGGCGGCTGGGCGCCGAGGAGCGCTGCGCGCTGCTGCTCGACATCGCGCGGCGCAGCCGCGGCACCCTCGATCTGGGAGAGATCCTCGACCGTCTGCTCGACGCCCTGGGCGGCGTCGTCGACTTCGACGCCGCCGGCGTCTTCGCGCTGAGCGAGGTGCTGACGCACGACGGAGCGCCGCCGGCGGGCCGGATCGCGGCGGTGGCGCGGCGCGGCTACCTGGAGCGGCCGGCCGCCGAGGACCGCATGCTGAGCCGCGGCGAGGGGCTGATCGGGCACGCCATCCTCACCGGCGCGAGCGTGCTCGTGCCCGACGTGCGCCGGGACGCGCGCTACGTCGTCGGACGGCAGGAGACGCTCTCGGAGCTCGTGGTGCCGATCGTCGTCGACGGGCGGGCGATCGCCGCGCTCGACCTCGAGAGCGACCGTCCGGCGGCCTTCGACGGGCGCGACCTCGACCGGCTCGAGTTCTTCGCCGAGGCGGCGGCGATGGCGCTCGAGAAGGCGATCCTCCACCGCCGCCTGGTCGAGCTCGACCAGATCGACGCCCAGCTCCGCCTCGCGCGCGAGGTGCAGCTCGGGCTGTTGCCGCGCACGGCCTCCGAGCTGCCCGGTTGGCAGATCGCCGGGCTCTGCCGGCCGAGCCTCGAGCTCGGGGGCGACCTCTACGACGAGTTCCCGCTCGGCCGGGGACGGCACGGGCTGGTGGTCGGCGACGTCGCCGGCAAGGGCGTCCCCGCGGCGCTCATCATGGCCACCTTCCGCGCCCTGCTGCGCGCGCGGCGCGACGGCGGCGAGCAGGGCCCGGCCGCCACCGTGGCGGCGGTCAGCCGGCTGCTGCGCGAGTCGGCGCCGGCGCGCGCCTTCGTCACCTGCTGCTACGCCGCGCTGGAGCCGGAGAGCGGCGCGCTCGTCTACGCGAGCTGCGGGCATCCGCCCGGGCTGCTGGTGCGCCGGGACGGCGGCGTCGAGGAACTCGAGAACTGCGGTCCGGCGCTGGGGGTCTTCGAGTCGGAGCGCTTCGTCGAGCGCGCCGCCGTGCTCGCGCCCGGTGATCGGCTGCTGCTCTACACGGACGGCCTCACCGAGACCGCCGATCCGGCGGGCGAGCCGTTCGGGCTCGAGCGCGTGCGCGCGGCGCTCGCCGAGCTGCGCGGAACCTCCGCGCAAGGCCTCGCCGAGGATCTCGTCCGCCGTGTCGAGGGTTTCGCCGCCTCATCGAACCTGTCCGACGACCTGACCCTGCTCGTGGTCGCCCGCCTGCCCCTCCCGGCCTGACCGCCGGGGGCCGGCACACGTCGTCGGCTGTACCGGAGCCGGTCAGCTCTCGGGCCAGAGCGACGGGCGCACCGCGCGCGCCTCGGCGCCGCGCA
>JAFNAE010000035.1 GCA_017860005.1 Acidobacteriota bacterium
CGGCCCCGGCCCCGGCCGGCGCCGGCCCGCCCATGGGCACCGCCACCATCGTGCGCTCGCTCGCCGACTTCGCCGAGCAGTACGGGCTCGACGTGAAGAGCTCGGGCGCCGCCCGGCTCGACAAGCGGCGCGCGCTCGACGAGGCCTACACGAGCAAGATCTTCGGCTTCATGACCCGGCTCGCGCGGCTGCTCATCCGCTCGGAGTCGGTGGACGAGGTCCTGGCGCGGGTGTTCGAGATCGCCTTCGAGGCGTTGCCCGTGGACCGCGGCTTCATCCTGTTGCGCGGCGAGAAGTCCTCGGACACCGTGTGCGAGCTGGCGCGCTTCAAGGACCGCATCGAGTACCGGCCGAAAGGCGACGTGCCGGTGTCGCGCACGATGGTCGAGCAGGTCATGCGCGATCGCGTCGCCCTGCTCACCTACGACGCGCAGTCGGACCAGCGTCTCGCCGGCGGCGAGTCGATCCGCATCCACCAGATCCGCGCCGCGATGTGCGCCCCACTGTGGTCGGGCGAGAAGATCATCGGCGTGCTCCAGGTGGACACTCCCTTCCACGCCGGCACCTTCAACGAGCAGGACCTCGACCTGCTCACCGCCCTCGCCAACTTCGCAGCGGTGGCGGTCGAGCGGCTGCGCAACGCGCAGATCGCGGAGCTCGAGCGCCAGGTGCGTGCCCGGCTCGAGCGCTACCACTCGCCGTCGGTGCTCGAGTCGATCGTCTCCTCCGATCCCGCCGCGGCCGAGACCGTGGTCGGGCGCGTGAAGCTGACCAACGCGACCGTGTTGTTCGCGGACCTCGCCGGGTTCACGGCGCTGTCCGAGAAGCTGGCGCCGGCCGAGGTCGCGGAGATGCTCGAGGGCTTCTTCACGCCCGCGGTGGAGGCGATCTTCGAGGAGGGCGGCACCCTCGACAAGTTCATCGGCGACTGCGTGATGGCCTTCTTCGGCGCGCCGGTGCCGCAGGCGGATCACGCGCTGCGCGCGGTCCACGCGGCGCTCAAGATCCTGGCCGCCCAGGAGCACTGGAACGCCGAGCGGGCGCGCCGCGGCCTCGCCACGCTCCAGGTGCGCATCGCGATCAACAGCGGGCCGGTCGTGGTGGGCGACGTCGGCAGCCGCAAGCGCGTCGACTACACGGTGCTCGGCAACACGGTCAACGTCGCGGCCCGGCTCGAGGCCTACGTCGGCGAGGCGGGCGAGATCACGATCGGCGGCGAGACCAACCGTCAGATCGCGGGCGCGGTGACCACCGAAGCGCTCGGGGAGTTCCAGCTCAAGGGGCTCGAGCAGCGGATCGAAGCCTTCCGCGTCGTGGCGGAGAAGCGCGCCTGAGCCCGAGCACGCCCCTGCTGCTGGTCACCGGCAACCCGGGCAAGCTCGCCGAGGCGCGCCGGCTCGCGCAGCGGCCGCTCGAGTCGGTGGCGGTGGACCTGCCGGAGATCCAGTCGCTCGATCTCGACGAGGTGCTCGCCGCCAAGGCGGCCTCGGCCTTCGCGCACGTCGGCCGTGCGCTGGTGGTCGAGGAGACCGGCCTCGAGCTGGCCGCCCTCAACGGCTTCCCCGGTCCGCTCGTGCGCTGGATGCTGGAGGCGGTCGGCGCCGAGGGCATCGCGCGCGCGGCGCTCGCGCTCGGCGAGGCGCGCGCGCGCGCCGTCTGCCTGCTGGCCTGGACCGACGGCGCGCGCACGGTGGTCGGCCGCGGCGAGACGGCGGGCGAGCTGGTGCTGCCCGCGCGTGGCACACACGGTTTCGGCTGGGACCCGGTCTTCCGGCCCGAGGGCGAGACCCGGACCTACGGCGAGATGTCGGACGGCGAGAAGGACGCCCTCGGCCACCGCGGCCGCGCCTGGCGCGACCTGCTCGCCCGCCTCGACCGGGCGTGAACCCCCGCCTGCGCTCACAGTTCACTGTCTCACTGACGGTCCGGCGAGCCCGCCCTAGGGTCGGGCGCCATGAGGCGCTGGCCCGTGCTTCCGTGCGTCGCGCTCGCCCTGGCCGCTTTCGCGCCGGCGCCGGGAGTCGAGCAGCTGGCCGCGGCCGCGGAGCGCGGGCTCGCCCTCTCGGCGCTGCGCGAGTTCCAGCTCAGCTTCGGCTTCGCCTGTCTCTGGCTGGTGACCGGCCGCTGGCTCGACCTGAGGCTCTCCCACCTCGGGCTGCCGGTGCTGGTGTGGGCGCTCGAGGCGACGCTCGGGACCGCCGAACGCCTGCGGCTCGGCGTCCCCCACCCGCTCGACTTCGCGGAGTACGTGTTCGAGGGCCTGTTCGCGCTCGCGCTGGTGCTCGGCCTGGTCAGCCTCGCGCTGGGTGTCGCGCGCCGCCACCGCGTGACGCTCGACGCGCTGCCCGGCCTCGTCCCGGCCGGCGTCGCCGTGCTCACCGTCTTCCTCGACTGGAGCCTCGTGCTGCTGCTGATCCCCGCCCTGAAGGGCTGACCGCGCCGGACCGTCTCAGCCGTCGCGGTGCCGGCCGTGCCGGACCAGGAGGTAGGCGAGCGAGCCGAGCGCCAGGACCGCACAGCCGGCGGCGGCCTGGCGCGGGGCGGCGACGAAGCTGTTGAGCACGACGCCGGCACCGGCGGCGACGAAGAGCAGGGTGACGACGGGATGGCCCGGAGCGCGGAAGACCGCCGCCGGCGCCGGGTCCCGGCGGCGCAGGACGAACAGCCCCGCCGCGGTGAGGGCGAAGAAGAGCCAGTCGCCGAAGACGACGTAGGAGAGCAGCTGGTCGTAGGTCTGCGACAGCAGCAGGGCGAGCGCGACCGCGGCCTGGAGGCGGATCGTGAAGCTCGGCGTGCCGAAGCGCGGGTGGAGCCGGGCCGCCCGGCGCCAGAAGAGGCCGTCGCTCGCCATCGCGTAGTAGAGACGCGGGCCGGTGAGGGTCATCACCGCCAGGAAGCCGAGACAGGAGACCACGATGAGCGCACCCACGAAGATCGCGCCGGGCGCGCCCGCCAGGCGGCGCGCCACGTCGGCGGCCAGCGCGCTCGAGCCGGCGATCTCGGCGGCAGGGAGCACCCGGAGATAGAGCGCGCTCAGGCCCAGGTAGACGCCGACCACGAGCGTGACCCCGAGGACGTTGGCGCGCGCCAGAGTGCGTCCCGCGTCGCGGATCTCGGCCGCGACGCTGCCGCAGTTCTGCCAGCCGCCGTAGGCGAACAGCACCGGCACCAGGGCCGCGAAGAACGCGCTCGCCGAGGCGCCGCCCGCGCTCGGCAGCCGGAGCTCGGTCGCGGCCTCCGGCCGCCGCGCGAAGGCGAGCGCCACGAGCGCCCCGATGCCGGCGAGCTTGAGCGCCATGAGGAGGTTGTTGACCCGCTTGCCGGGACCGACGCCGCGCACGTTGATCTCGGCGAGCAGCACGATCACCGCCGCGGCGAGCGCGAGGCGCCCGCCGGCGCCGAGCGCGACGAAGCTGCCGTCGACGTACGCGGCCAGGACGCTGGCGACGGCGGCGATGCCGCCGCTGTTGATCACGAACAGCAGCGTGAAGCCGTACAGGAACCCGGCCCAGGGTCCCCAGGCGCGCGCGAGGTAGACGTACTGGCCGCCGACCACCGGCAGGCGGGAGCCGAGCTCGGCCCAGAGGAAGCCCCCGGCCAGCGCGATCGCGCCGCCCGCCGCCCAGGCGGCGAGCATCCAGCCGGGCTCGGGAAGCAGGCGCGCGACGTTGGACGGGTTGACGAAGATCCCGACCCCGATGATCGCTCCGGCGACCACCATGGTCGTGTCCCAGAGCCCGAGCTCGCGGCGGAATCCGCCGGGCGCTCCCTCGGTGCCGATCTCCGCCGCCATGGCTTCGAAGCCCAGCCGCTCCGGGCGCGTGCCCCGAGCTACGCCGGCGTCCGCCCCTGCGCGGCCCGCCGGCGCAGCTCGGCGACCAGCTCGTCGGAGGCGCTGCGCAGGCGGCGCAGGTCGCCGTCGTTCTCGATCACGATCTGGGCCGCGGCACGCCTCACCGCGGCGTCGCCCTGGGCCGCCATGCGCGCGCGCGCCTCGCCCGGCCCGAGGCCGCGGCGGATGGCGCGGCGCAGGCGGGCCTCGGCGGGCGCTTCGACGGTCACCACGAGGTCGAAGTCGGGCGCGAATCCGGACTCGACCAGGAGGGTGGCCTCGAGCACGACCACGCCGGCGGTGCTGGCGGCGATCTCGGCGAAGCGGCGGCGCACGAGCGGGTGGATGGCGGCCTCGAGCCGGCGCAGGAGCGCGACGTCGGAGAAGACGCGGCGGGCGACGGCGACCTTGTCCACCGCGCCGTCGGCGCGCAGGCCGGCGGGACCGACCACCTCGGCCACCGCGAGCGCTCCCGGCTCTCCCGCCCGGTAGAGGCCGGCCACCAGGCGATCGGCGTCGACGACCCGGAACCCGGCGCGCGCCAGGCAGCGCGCGACGGTCGACTTGCCGCTCGCCAGGCCGCCGGTCAGTCCGACGCGGAGCGCGGCCATCGGCTCACCGCTCGACCGCCAGCCCCAGGCGCCGCCGCGCCGCCGTGACGGTGTTGGTCATCAGCATGGCCACGGTCAGGGGCCCGACGCCGCCCGGCACCGGCGTGATCGCGGCGGCGCGCGGCGCCACCGCGGGATAGTCGACGTCGCCGACCAGCACCGAGCCGTTCTTGCCGAACGCGGCCATGCGGCCGGCGTCGCCGCCCACCAGACGCTCGGCCAGCGCGCGCTCGGTGACGCGGTTCATGCCGACGTCGACGACCACCGCGCCCTCGCGCACGAAGTCCGCCGCGACCAGGCCCGCGCGTCCGACCGCGGCGACCAGGAGGTCGGCGCCACGGCAGACCGCGGCCAGGTCCCGGGTGCGCGAGTGCGCGACGGTGACCGTGCAGTGCTCGCGCAGGAGCAGGGCCGCCATCGGCTTGCCGACGATCGTCGAGCGCCCGACTACCACCGCGTGCCGGCCCTTGAGCGGGATCTCGTAGCGGCGCAGCAGCTCGACGATGCCGGCGGGGGTGCAGGGCACGAACCCGGGTTCGTCGATCCAGAGCCGTCCGACGTTGACCGGGTGGAAGCCGTCCACGTCCTTGGCCGGGTCCAGCCGCTCGAGCAGCTCCCGGGTCGGCAGGTGCGCGGGCAGCGGCAGCTGGACGAGGATGCCGTCCACCGCCGGGTCGGCGTTGAGCCGGTCGACGAGCGCGAAGAGCTCCGCGGCGGGGGTGTCGGCGGGCAGGCGATGGGCGAAGCTCGCCATGCCCGCCTCCTCGCAGGCGCGCGTCTTGGAGCCGACGTAGACCTGGGAGGCGGGGTCGTCGCCGACCAGCACGACGGCCAGGCCGGGGGGCCGCCCTGCGGCGGCGCGGATCGCCGCCGCGGCGGTCGCGGCCTCCGAGCGGATCGCGGCGGCGGTGGACTTGCCGTCGAGGATCTGGGTCATGGGGTTCTCCGAACCGGCGAAGCGGCGGCGAGCGCGGCGCGCCGCCGGGCGCGATAGAGGGCGAGGATCCCGCCCGAGAGGCTCTCGAAGCGCGCCGCTTCGAAGCCGGCCGCATCCAGCATCGCGACGAACGCCGCGCGCTGGGGGAAGCCGAGCACGGACTCGGGCAGGTAGCGGTAGGCGTCGGGCCTGCCCGACACGAGCCCGCCCAGGCAGGGCAGCAGCCTGCGGAAATAGAAGAGGTAGAGGCCGCGCAGCGGTGCGCGCTCGGGCACCGTGAACTCGAGCACCCCGAGCTCCCCGCCCGGGCGCAGCACGCGGCCGAGCTCGGCCAGGGCGCGCTCGAGGTCGGCGACGTTGCGCAGGCCGAAGGAGGCGGTGGCGCCGTCGAAGCTGCCCGCGGGGAACGGGAGCGCCAGCGCGTCGGCCTGGATCGGCGTGGGCCGGGGGAGCCCGGCGCGCGCGAACTTCGGGCGCGACAGGGCGAGCATGGGCAGGCAGAAGTCGGCCGCCGCGACGCGGTGGCCGCGGCGCCCCTGGGCGAGCGCCTGGTCGCCCGTCCCGGCGCACAGGTCGAGCACCCGGGAGCCCGCGGGCAGGGCCAGCGAGCGGGCCAGCCGCCGGCGCCAGACGCGGTCGAGCGAGGCCGAGAGCAGGTGGTTGAGCAGGTCGTAGCGGGGGGCGACGGCCCCGAACATGCCCCGGATGCGCGCCGCTTCCTTGTCGATCGGGAGGGCGTGCGTGGCCATCGCCGGAAGTGTATCCCGCGCTGCCGGGCGCCCCGGCGGGGGTTGACACGCAAGCCCCGTATCCCTAGGATTCTGAGTCCTCTGCGCTGCAGCGCCGGGTCGACCCCTGCCCAGCCAAGCCGAGACAATCGACGGGAGCCGTCAGTGATGAAGAGCACCTTGAGCCCCAAGCCGGCGGAGATCGAGCATCGCTGGTGGGTCGTGGACGCCGCCGACATTCCGGTCGGTCGGCTCTCGACCGCCGTGGCGAGGACGATCCTGGGCAAGGGCAAGCCCATCTGGGCGCCGCACGTCGACTGCGGCGACTTCGTGATCGTGATCAACGCCGAGAAGGCGGTGCTGACCGGCGGGAAGGAGCGGGAGAAGACCTACTACCGGCACACCACGCAGCAGCCGGGCTCGCTCAAGTCGCCGCGCGCGTTCGAGATCCGCGACAAGCACCCGACCCGCCTGGTGGAGAGCGCGGTGCACGGCATGCTGCCCAAGACCAAGCTGGGGCGCAAGCTGCGCAAGAAGCTCAAGGTCTACGCCGGTCCCGCGCACCCGCACCACGCCCAGAAGCCGACGCCGCTCGCCCTCGCCGGCGCGGGCGCTTGAAGGAGAATCGAGTGAACGAGCTCCAAGGACTCCAGTACTACGGAACGGGCCGGCGCAAGACCGCCACCGCCCGCGTGTCGATGCGACCGGGCGCGGGCGCGGTCAAGGTGAACGGCCGCGACCTGGAGGCCTACTTCCCGAGCGACGTCCTGCGCATGGTGGTCCGCCAGCCGTTGGTGCTGACCGAGACCGCCGAGAAGTTCGACATCGTGGTCAACGTCGACGGCGGCGGCTTCGCCGGCCAGGCGGGAGCGGTGCGGCACGGCATCAGCCGCGCCCTGCTCGAGTACAACTCCGAGCTGCGGGAGCGCCTCAAGGGCGCCGGATTCCTGACCCGCGACCCGCGCAAGAAGGAACGCAAGAAGTACGGTCGCGCGGGCGCCCGCAAGCGGTTCCAGTTCAGCAAGCGCTAAGGAGAGGTCTTCGTGGTCGAAATCAGCATGCAGGAGCTGCTCGAGGCGGGCGTCCACTTCGGGCACCAGACGAGGCGCTGGAACCCGAAGATGAAGCCCTACATCTTCGGCAAGCGCAACGGCATCTACATCATCGACCTCGCCAAGACGCTGCGCATGTTCCGCGAAGCGTCCGAGTTCGTGGAGAAGCTGGGACGCGACGGCCGTCGGCTGCTGTTCGTCGGCACCAAGCGCCAGGCCCAGGACGTGGTCGCCGAGGAGGCCCGGCGTTGCGGGCAGTTCTGGGTCACCCATCGCTGGCTGGGCGGGACGCTGACCAACTTCGTCACCATCCGCCAGTCGATCGAGAAGCTGCTCGACATCGAGGCGCGGCTCGGCGAGGAGAACAACCTCCACACCAAGAAAGAGCGCCTGCGCATGGAGCGCGAGCGCGAGCGGATGAACCGCAACCTGGCGGGTGTGCGCGACCTCGAGGCGCTGCCCGACGCGCTCTTCGTGGTGGACCCCAAGAAGGAGTCGATCGCGGTGGCGGAGGCCAACAAGCTGGGCATCCCGGTGATCGGCATCGTCGACACCAACTGCGACCCGGAACTGATCGACTACGTGATTCCGGGCAACGACGACGCGATCCGCACCATCCGGCTGTTCACCGCCAAGATCGCCGACGCCTACGTCGCGGGCTCGAGCAGGCTCCAGCAGGAGCTGATGGTCGAGGCCAAGGACGCCCCGGTCGAGGCGGCCGGCGGCGAGGGCATGGAGGCCGCGGCTCCGTCCGCGTGAGAATCGAACCCCGCCGCCCGCGAGGCGCCGCCCCCGGCGGCGCCGAGCGACCAGGGTCAGCCGATCGTCGCACCGAGGATCGCTGGCCCTTTCGTTTGCAGGGCGGACCGATCGGATCAAAGGAGAGTGCAGCATGCAGGTCACGGCACAGATGGTCAAGGAACTGCGCGAGCGCACCGGCGCCGGCATGATGGATTGCAAGAGCGCCCTGGCGGAGACCCAGGGCGACATGGAGAAGGCGGTGGACCTGCTGCGCAAGAAGGGTCTCGCCGCGGCGGCCAAGAAGGCGGGCCGCGTCGCGGCCGAGGGCGCGGTCGGCTCCTACATCCACGCCGGCGGCAAGATCGGCGTCCTGGTCGAGGTCAACTGCGAGACCGACTTCGTCGCCAAGACCGACCAGTTCCAGCAGCTCGTGCGTGACATCGCCATGCACATCGCGGCCGCGGAGCCGCGTTTCGTGCGCCGCGAAGAGGTCACCGCGGACGTGCTCGAGCGCGAACGCGCGATCTACCGCGAGCAGGCGGCCGCCACCGGCAAGCCGGCCAACGTGATCGACAAGATCGTCGACGGCAAGATGGAGAAGTTCTACGCCGAGGCCTGCCTGCTCGAGCAGCCGTTCGTCAAGAACCCGGACCAGACCGTCGGCCAGCTGGTCACCGAGGCGGTGGCCAGGATCGGCGAGAACATCCAGGTGCGCCGCTTCTCGCGCTTCAAGCTGGGCGAGGGCATCGAGAAGCGGCAGACGGACTTCGCCGCCGAGGTGATGGCCCAGGCGCAGCAGGCGGGCTGAGCAGGCCGGGCGCGCCCATGTCCAATCCGCCCGGCAGGCCGGTCTTCAAGCGCATCCTGCTCAAGCTCTCGGGCGAAGCCCTGATGGGCCCGAAGAGCTTCGGCATCGACGAGACGGTGGTCGACCAGATGGCCGCCGAGATCGCCGACGTGCACCGGCTCGGAGTCGAGATCGCCATCGTGGTCGGCGGCGGCAACATCATCCGCGGCGTGACCGCGAGCGACCGCGGCCTCGACCGGGTGACCGGCGACAACATGGGCATGCTGGCCACGGTGATCAACGCGCTGGCGCTCCAGGACGCGCTCGAGAAGAAGGGCGTGCCGACGCGCGTCCAGACGGCGATCGAGATCCGCGCCGTGGCCGAGCCGGTGATCCGCCGGCGCGCCATCCGCCACCTCGAGAAGGGGCGGGTGGTGATCTTCGCCGCCGGTACCGGCAACCCGTTCTTCACCACCGACTCCGCGGCGGCGCTGCGCGCCAACGAGATCCACGCCGAGATCCTGCTCAAGGCGACGCGCGTCGACGGCGTCTACACCGCCGACCCGCGCAAGGTGCCGGACGCCAAGCTGCTGTCGGACGTCACCTACCAGCAGGTGCTCGAGCGCGACCTGAAGATCATGGACGCGGCCGCGATCAGCCTGTGCCGCGACAACGGGCTGCCGATCGGGATCTTCAACCTGACCCGCGCCGGCAACATCCGCCGCGTGGTGTGCGGCGAGCGCGTCGGCTCGATCGTCCGGCGGGAGATCTAGCTCTCGCCGCGTCCGCGGTGGCCCGGGCGCCACGGTTGACAGGCGTCGGCGGCGCGTCGAAGATGGGCTCCTTGGAGGGGAACATGAAGCAGGTCTTCGCCGAGGCCGAGAGCAAGATGAAGCACGCGGTCGAGCACTTCCACGCCGAGCTCAAGCGGATCCGGACCGGACGCGCCTCGGTCCAGATGCTCGACGGCGTGCAGGTCGAGTACTACGGGCAGGTGGTGCCGCTCAAGAGCGTCGCGACGCTGACCGTCGCCGACGCCACGATGATCGTCGCGCAGCCTTTCGATCACAGCCAGATCTCCGCCATCGAGCGCGCCATCCTCAAGTCGGACCTGGGTCTGAATCCCTCGAACGACGGCAAGGTGGTGCGCATCCCGGTGCCGCAGCCGACCGAGGAGCGCCGCAAGGAGCTGGTCAAGAAGGCGCACGAGATCGCGGAGTTCGCCAAGAACGCCGTGCGCCAGGCGCGGCGCGAGATCAACGACCGGCTCAAGAAGATGGGCAAGGACGGCCTGCTCGGCGCGGACGACGAGCATCGGGGCCACGACGACGCCCAGAAACTGCACGACCACTACATCGACGAGATCTCCAGGTCGCTCGAGCACAAGGAGAAGGAGATCCTCACGGTCTGACGGCCGCGGAGGTCGCTCTCCCGATGCCCCCTTCGAGCCGGCCCGACGCGCCCGCCGCCGTCGCGGCCGGCTTCGTCGTCCATGCGCTGGTGCCCGCCGCCGGGCGCGGCGAGCGCTTCGGCGGCGACGTGCCCAAGCAGCTGCTCGAGGTCGGCGGCCGGCCGCTGGTCGCCTGGACCGTCCAGGGCCTGCTCGCGGCCGGCTGCGCCAGCCTCGTGGTGGCGCTCCCGGAGGAGGTCCTCGCCGGCGCCCCGGAGCGCTTCGGGTCCGATCCCAGGGTCCGCTTCGTCGCCGGCGGCGCCACCCGGCAGGCTTCCGTGGCGCTCGCGCTCGCGGCCAGCCCGGCCCGCGGCGAGGACCTGGTCGCGGTCCACGACGGCGCCCGCGCCGCGCTCGCCGGGCGGGACTTCGCGGCCGCGGTCGCCGCCGCCCGGGCGCACGGCGGGGCGGTGCTGGGGCGCGCGGTCACCGACACGGTCAAGGAGATCGCTGGCGGGCGCGTGGTGCGCACCGTCGATCGCACGCGCCTGTTCCGCGCCGAGACGCCCCAGGTGTTCCGGCGCGCCGACCTCGAGCGCGCGCTCGAGGCCGCGCGCCGCGACCGCTTCGTGGGCACCGACGAGGCGTCGCTGGTCGAGCGCCTGGGCGACGTCGAGATCGCGGCGGTCGAGGCCACCGGCCCGAATCCGAAGGTGACCTGGGCGGAGGATCTGGGCGCGGTCGAGCGCCTGCTCCGCGAGCGGGGGTGAGATGGCGCTGCGCATCGGTCAGGGCTACGACGTCCACCGGCTGGTCCCGGGCCGCCGGCTCGTGCTGGGGGGCGAGGAGATCCCGTTCGAGCGCGGCCTCGACGGGCACAGCGACGCCGACGTGCTCCTGCACGCCCTCACCGACGCGGTGCTGGGCGCCGCCGGCCTGGGCGACCTGGGCGCGCTCTTCCCGCCCGGAGATCCGGAATGGAAGGACGCCTCGAGCGTCCGCCTGCTCGAGATCGTGATGACGCGCGCGGCGGCGGCGGGCTTCCGTGTCGTCAACTGCGACCTGACGCTGATCGCCGAGGCGCCGAAGCTCGCCCCCCACCGCGAACGGATCCGGGCCCGGCTGGCGCGCGTCCTGGGGGTCGAGCCCGGGGCGGTCGGGCTCAAGGCGACCACCCACGAGGGTCTCGGCGCGCTCGGCCGCGGCGAGGGCATGGCGGCGCTCGCCGTGGTCCTGCTCGCCAGGGAGGACTGAGGCGTGGAGCGGGTGTCCGGCTTCCACCCGGTGCGCGAGGCGCTGCGCCGAGGCGCGGCCGGCGTGCGCCGGGTCCTGGTCGAGCGCGGCCGCCGCGGCCAGCGCCGGCGCGAGATCGAGGAGCTCTGCGCGGGCGCGGGCGTGCGCCTCGAGGAGGTGGACGCCGGCACCCTCGCCCGCTTCGCGCGCGGCGTGCACAACGGCTTCGCGGCCGAGGTCGAGGCGGCGGACCTCACGCCCGCCGCGACCCGCTCCGGGGACCCGGAGCTGGTCGTGCTCGCCGAGGACGTCCAGGATCCGCGCAACCTCGGCGCCCTGCTGCGCGTCTGCGAGGGCACGGGGGTGGGCCGCGTGCTGTTGCGCGAGCACGGCTCGTCGCCGCTCTCGGAGGCCGCAGTCAAGGCCTCGGCGGGCGCCGCCGCCTGGATCGAGGTCGAGCCGATCGGCAGCTCGGCGCAGGCGCTCGAGCGCCTGCGCGAGGAGGGCTACTGGATCTACGGCCTCGCCGGCGGCGGCGAGGCGCCGTGGGAGATCGACCTGACCGGCAAGGTCGTGCTCTGCGTGGGCGGGGAGCAGGAGGGGCTGCGCCGGCTGACGCGCGAGAGCTGCGACCGCCTGGTCGGGCTGCCGATGCGCGGGCGGGTCGAGTCGCTCAACCTCGCCACCGCCGCCGCGGCCGTGCTCTACGAGGCCGTGCGCCAGCGCACGGCGCGGGGCTGAGGCCGCGCTCCGGGCGGCGATGGAGCAGGACCTCGCGCGCGGCGGCCGCCTGCGATAAGACTCGACCACGAAGGAGGACCTGCCATGCACGCGAGAAAGCTCTGGGCTCTGCTCGGGACGTGGGGCGCGCTGTCGGCGGCGCCGTCCGCCGGGGCGGCCGCGGTGGCCAGGCCGGAGCCGCAGGCGGCCGGAGATCGGGCGGCGAGCACCGACGCCCAGGGCCACCGTGCGCTCCTCCCCTCCCCCGACGCCGGACCGCTCGCCGCGGCGCGCGGCGCCGGCACCTGGAGCGCGCTCGGACCGCCCGGCGGCGACATGACCGACGCGGCGTTCTCGCCCACGGTCGCCGGCCTCGCGCTCGCCGCCGTCGTGCCCGCGGGCAGCCTCTACCGCTCCACCGACGGCGGCGCGACCTGGTCGCTGGTGCCCGCGATGGCGGGCCGGTGGGTCTTCGACCTCGAGTTCGCCGCCTCCGGCCAGGTCTACGCGGGGACGCAGGACTCGGTCTGGACCAGCCAGGACGGCGGCGTCGTCTGGACGCAGCTCGACCTCGGCATCGGGGCCGACATCCTGGTCCTGGACGTCGCGCTCGACCCTGCCGACCCGCTCGTGCTGTGGGCGGGCGTCGCGGACGGCTTCGGGTCGCAGACGATGCTGGTCCTGCGCTCGCCCGACGGGGGCGCGAGCTGGGAGAACCGGACGCCGCCGCTGGCGGCGCCGATCTCCTGCCAATCCATCACCGTTCGTCCCGGCGCGCCGGACACGGTCGTCGCCGCCTTCGGCGGCTCGTTCGGCGGCGGCGAGGTCTGGGTGACGACCAACGGCGGCACGAGCTGGGAGAACCGCTCGGCCGGCCTGCCCGCGAATCCAATGCGCGCCACGGTCTTCGCCGGCACGCGGCTGCTGGTGGCGGGCGGCCAGCTCTTCGGCTCGCAGAACGTGGGTCTCTACGCCTCCGACGACCTCGGCGTCGGCTGGACGCCGCTCCACGACGGCACCTGGCCCCTGCGCGTGGTCTCGGACGTCGCCGTCGATCCCGCGGACCCCGACGTGCTGCTGGTCGCCACCGACGGCGCGGGCGTCAACCGCACGACCGACGGCGGCACCACCTGGGAGATCGGCGTCGGCGGCACGGCCGGCCTTGCGGCGCAGTCGCTGCGCTTCCGCCCCTCGAGCTCGACCGACCTGCTGCTGGGCGCGACTTCGCTCGGGGTCTACCGCTCGCTCGACGGCGGCACGAACTTCGCCCCGTCTTCGGCCGGCATCTCGGAGCTCGACCTCTACGCGATCCACGTCAGCCCGGCCGATCCGCTCCGGCTCGCGATCGCCTTCCAGGGTCTCAACAACGGCGGCGTCTTCTCGTCGGCCGACGGCGGCGCCACCTGGCTGCTCGAGCCGGTGCCGCCGACCCGCTACAGCAATGTGCGCTTCGCGCCCGACGGCACGCTCTACGCGGTGTCGAGCGGGCCCTCTTCGGTCGCGCCGGAGGGGCTCTACCGGCGCGAGCCCGGCGGCAGCTGGACCGGCCTCGGCCCGAACCAGGGCAGCCTCTACGAATCCGACCTCAAGGCGCTGCGCTTCGGCGCCGACGATCCCGGCCTGATCCTGATGGGCGGCTCGGACTTCGGGGTCGCGGGCTGGGAGGTCACGATCTGGCGCTCGCCGGATTCCGGCGTGACCTGGGTGAAGGAGCACGAGGGCGCCGAGAACGACTTCGTGCTCGATCTCGAGATCGTCGCGGACGGGCAGGACCAGACGATGGTCGCCTCCTACGACGGCTTCACCGCGCCCCAGGAGGGGGGCGTCCTGCGCTCGATCGACGGCGGCCTGTCCTGGGCGCCGGCGCTCGCCGGCCTGCCGGCCTACCTGCGCATGCCCCGGGTCTGCGTGCCGCGGGGCGATCCCCAGGGCCTCGTCCTCTCGGGCTGGCTCTCGTTCTCGACCGGGGGTCTGTTCCGCTCCGGGGACGGCGGCGCGACCTGGACCGCCACCGGCTGGACCGGCGATCCGGTCATGGACGTCGCCTGCGACCCGCGCGCCGGCCACTACCTCTACATCGCGACCGAGGGAGCCGAGCGCGCGGAGCTCTCGCTCGACGGCGGGGCGAGCTTCTCGCCCTTCGGCGCCGGCCTCGAGGCCGCGCGCGCGCCGCGCGAGCTGGCCGTGGGACCGGGCACCAGCCCGGGCGTGGTGCTCGCCAGCGGCAGCGGCAGCTACGTCACGGAGGCGGTCCCGGGCCTGTTCGCCGACGGCTTCGAGTCCGGCGACACCTCGGCGTGGAGCGCGACGGTGCCCTGACGCGGCGCGCCCGAGCGCGGCGTCGCTTGTCCCGAACGGCTCGCGGCCGGTAAGATGCGCCGGTCCGGGCTGGAGCGTCCAGCACTCCCGACCGAGCCTGGGCGGGCCGGTCCCGCGATCACGGGCCGGCATAGCTCAGCGGTAGAGCATCCGCCTTGTAAGCGGAAGGTCCTCGGTTCGATCCCGAGTGCCGGCTCCATCGGACTCTTTGACAGGCAGGATCCAGGGAGGGGTGGCCGAGCGGTCAATGGCAGCAGACTGTAAATCTGCCGGGCGACGCCCTACGAAGGTTCGAATCCTTCCCCCTCCACCATCCCTGCCTCGAGCGTTACCCCGAGCGGGAGTAACTCAGGGGTAGAGTCACGGCCTTCCAAGCCGTTGGTCGCGGGTTCGAATCCCGTCTCCCGCTCCATTCGCCCTTCCTCGCCCGCCGCGGCGCTCGTCTCCTCCCACTCTCGGGTTCGTCCGGTGGCGCTGCGAGGTGACCAAGGCGCGCGCCCCCATCGCGAGGCCGTGACCTACCAGCGGCTGGTGTCGCCGCTCTCGAAGCCGTCGCAGAAGATTCCGACCGGCATCGCCCACAGCTCCTTGCCGGTGCCGTCGTCGGCGGCAAAGTAGACGAGGCACGCCGAGCGGGTGAAGTAGTGCGGGTCGCTCGAATAGGCGCCGGGTGCGAGGTCCGCCAGCCGCCGTGTGCCGCCGACCGAGCCGTCGGTCTCCCAGGGCTCGCAGCCCGCCCCTTCCGCGCAGCCGGAGAAGTAGAGCCGGTCGCCGATCGGCGTCAGGTGCGTCGGCAACAGAGACGCCGGGCCCGGTTCCAGGTCGGCAAGCGGGTGCGTCCCGTCTGCGGTGCCATCGCTCGTCCAGAGCTCGCAGCCGATGACTGAATCGCAGGCCGTGAGCCAGAGCCGCCCGGCGAAAGACACGGGGCGCGACGGGCAGGGATCCTGGCCGCCGTAGTACCTCCAGCTGTGCCCGACCGGAGCCACGGGCTGCGTGCCCGGGACGGTGCCGTCGCTCGCCCACAGCTCGCAACTGCCGCCCGCGGCGAGATCCGACCAGTAGATGCGACCCGCCCACGTGGTGAGCAGCCGGGTCTCCCCGAGCTCGCTGCGCAGATCCGAGATCGTGGCCAGCCAGGTCGGCGCTTGGTCGTCGGAAGCGTACGAGTAGAGGTCCCCATCGGACCGGAAGAGGAACCTCGCGGAGACCGAATCGAGTGGAGCGATCTCGGTGGTGTACTGGTCGTCGATCGTGCCGCTCGGCCCGGGCGTGAGGTCGTGGACCGCGGTCCCTCCCGGTGAGCCGTCGCTCGCCCACAGCTCGCGGCCGTGGGCCTCGTCGTAGCCGTGGAACCAGACCCTCGAACCGACCGCCGTGAAGTCGCGCGCCTCGTACGGCTCCTCTCCGCCGGGGGCCACGAGCGGGAACGTCCCTGCGGCGCTGCCGTCGGAGCGCCAGCCCATCAGCCGGTTGGCGAACCAACCGAGGCCGTTGCCCGGCTCCAGACCGGAGACGTAGGAAGGCTGGTCGGTGCCGGGCTCGAAGATGCGCGTGGCGAGGTCGCCATCGGCGCCCCAGAGCCCGTGACCCCAGTCGGCCGCGAACAGCACACGCCCGCTGGGCAGCGGCGTGGCCTCCTCGAAGCCGACCGTCTCGCCGTCCTCGTCCAGGAGGAGGCGAGTACCGACTTCGGTGCCGTCGCTCGCCGTCGCGACCGGGTTGAAGATCCACCACGGCTCGGTGTCGTGAAGCGCACGGAAGACGATGCCGCCCGGGCGGGCGATCAGCACCCGCGGATCCGAATCCGAGAACTCGAGGTCGGCCGGCCAGAGGCGCTCTGTGCCGGCCGCCGTCTGGTCGGTGACCCAGAGCTCGTACTCGTCGCACTCCGAGTGTCCGCAGCCGATCAGGAAGTGGATCCCGAAGACATCGCGGTCGCCGAGCTCGGCGAAGGCGGTCAGCGAGTCCCCCCAGCCGACGGCGCCGAGGCGCACGGTCCCTTCGGGCTTGCCGTCGGTGCGCCAGAGGAAGTTGTCCGGGCCCGGATCGATGGCGACGAAGTAGACGCCCAGGCTGCCGACGCCGGCGCCCGAGTAAACCGACCTGAGATAGCCCGGGTAGAGGTCGCCCAGGAACCGCGTCCCGCCGGAGGTGCCGTCGGTCGCCCAGGGCTCCGTGCCGTGCACGTTGTCCGAAGCGAAGAAGACGACCCGTCCACCGTATTCCCAGCCGGTGGCGCCCGCCTCGCCCGTATCGACGGAGAGGTCCCCGCGCAGCAGCCGGACCTCGGCCGCGCCGTCGGTCCAGTAGAGCCGCCCCGTGCAGCACTCCGGCTGCGCGGCGAGGACCATGCCGCCGCCCGCCTCGCCCATGGCCCGCGCGTAGGAGGGTTCCTCCGCCGGGGCGATATCTGTGATCCGGCGCGTGCCGGCCGGCGAGCCGTCGGTCACCC
The DNA here is from genome assembly GCA_017860005.1 of Acidobacteriota bacterium. Lineage (GTDB taxonomy): Bacteria > Acidobacteriota > Thermoanaerobaculia > Multivoradales > JAGPDF01 > JACTMI01. Next base: position 16,806 of record JAFNAE010000035.1, read on the forward strand.
AGAGCTCGACGCCGTGGGCAAGGTCCGAGCCGGTGAAGTACATCTTCCCGGCGGCCGGCCGGAAGCCTCCGGGCATCCCCCAGCCGGGACCCGGGAAGAGATCGGCCACCAGACGCGTCCCATCGGCGCTGCCGTCGGTGACCCAGAGCTCCTCTCCGTGCCACCCGTCGTCGCCGCAGAAGAAGAGCTTGTCGCCGAGGACCGGGCTGCGCTCGGGAAAGTCGCCCCACCACGGGTGACAGACGCCGGCCAGCAGGTTCGAGAGTCGGATCGTCCCCGGCGCGGTGCCGTCGGTCGCGAAGGCCTGCCGGCCGTGGACACCGTCGTCGGCGTCGAAGACCAGAACGCCGCGCACGACGCCGAGGGGCACGGGATCGGAGTCCCCGGGTCCCGGCCACAGGTCGATCACCCGCGCCGTACCCGCGGCGGTGCCGTCGCTGCGCCAGATCTCGGTGCCCGCCTCGGGGGTCCAGGCCGCGAACAGCACCTGATCGCCGAGCCGTCCGAGCAGGCCGCGTCCCGAGCCGAGCGAGCCCGGCGCGAGATCGCGCACCAGCTGCGTCCCCGCGGAGGTGCCGTCGCTGGTCCACGGCTCGTTGCCGAGCCCGCGCAGGCCGGAGGCGTAGACGAAGAACCGATCCGGCAGCGCCGTCACCTCGCCGTGGAACCAGCTGGTCTGGGTCGGCTGCGTGCGCAGGTCCATGACCCGATACGGCACGCCGTCGGCAAGGAGCGGCGCGAGGCCGCTCGCGCAGGAGAGCGTCAGAAGCGCAGCGCGGATCCGGTCGCGAGCACTCAAGTCCCGCCTCCGGACGAGCGTCCCGAAGTCCTCACGGGTGATGCGGCACTCCAGCGCGTGAAGTCCCCGGACTCGAATCCGTCGTTGAAGAACGGCGGACGGAGGCGCCGAGCCTGCACGCTCATCGATGAGGTGTCGCTGCCGGACGAGCCGATGCTCACCCAGACCACCACGAAGTCGCCGTTGGGTTGGACTCCGATCTGGGGACGGAACTGGCTGCCCGTCGTGTAGCTGTTGACCTGGAACTGCCCGCCGAGCGGCGTGCCGTCGGGTGCGAACCGGCGCGCCTGGATGCTGTGGGTCGAGTCGTCGGAGCCCGAAGAAACCAGGCTGGTCCAGGCGACCAGGAAGCCGCCGTCGACTTCCGACCCGATCGCCGGCCCCGGGAATGAGTAGGTCGTGGGGAGAGCGCTCACCAGGAAGGGCGCCGTGACCGGGGTCCCGTCGGTGGCGAACAGGCGCGCCTCGACGTTCAGGATGTACGAGCTCCCCAGCGGTGACCAGGCCACCACGAAGCTGCCGTCGCTTCGAGCCGCCAGGTCCGTGCCCCGGAAACCCCATTCGGCCCCCGCCACCGGGAAGGTGTCCCCGACAGGAAGTCCGTCGGCGTCGTAGAGCAGGCCGCGCAGGAAGTACTCCCAGGGACTTCCAGAAGACTCTCTCCAGACCACGACGAATCCGCCGTCGGGTTGAGCCGCGACGTTCGGGGAGTCCGCGTCGGTCGTGTCCCCGGG